>CAMKTJ010000041.1 GCA_946415645.1 uncultured Prevotellaceae bacterium | reverse complement strand
TAACCACTAACCGCTAACCGCTGACAACTCAATCAAAGAGATCTCCTTGAAGCGGATTGCCGAAACGGCCACCCATAGGACGTTTCAGATGAGAATATGCCAGTTCCGTTACCTCACGACCACGGGGAGTACGCTTCAGGAAACCCTCTTTTATCAGGAAGGGTTCATAGACCTCCTCCAGTGTACCGCCATCCTCGCCAATGGCAGTCGCTATGGTATTGATACCAACAGGTCCGCCCTTGAACTTGTCAATGATGGTAAGCAGAATCTTATTATCAATCTCATCCAAGCCGTAACGGTCTATGTTCAGCGCTTCCAAAGCTATACGGGCAATCTTAAGATCTATCTCCCCGTTACCCTTTACCTGTGCAAAGTCACGGACACGGCGTAGGAGAGCATTGGCAATACGTGGTGTGCCTCGACTACGACTGGCTATCTCACCTGCCGCCTCAGCATCTATGGGAAGACCCAGAATGCCGGCACTACGTGTAACAATACGCTGCAGGGTTTCAGCATCGTAATATTCCAGATGCATATTGATACCGAAACGGGCACGCAGAGGGGCTGTAAGCAAACCGCTACGGGTAGTAGCACCCACCAATGTAAACGGAGCCAAGTCTATCTGTATGCTACGAGCACTGGGTCCCTTATCTATCATGATGTCTATACGATAGTCCTCCATAGCACTATACAGATACTCTTCTACAATAGGACTGAGACGGTGTATCTCGTCTATGAAGAGCACATCATTAGGCTCCAAACTAGTAAGAATACCTGCCAAGTCACCCGGCTTATCTAAGACAGGACCGCTGGTTAGCTTAAAGCCTACGCCCAGTTCATTGGCAATGATATTGCTCAGTGTGGTCTTACCCAAACCTGGAGGGCCATGCAACAGCGTATGGTCCAAGGGCTCTCCGCGGTACTTGGCAGCCTCCACAAAGATGCGCAAATTCTCCACCACCTTCATCTGGCCGCTAAAGTCCTCGAAGCGCAAAGGGCGAAGGGCATTCTCGAAGTCCTTCTCCTTGTTACGACCCTCTTGTCTTATATCGAATTCTTCCATAGTTTCAATGCTTTGTCTTCTGCTGCTTCCATAATGGCACGTTCACCAGGCCCTTTATCGTCAATGCCACATAGGTGCAGTACCCCATGTATGATGACGCGATGCAGTTCCTCGGTATACGCACAGCCCAGTTTCTGACTATTAGTAAGAACGGTATCAACGCCTATGTATATATCACCCGATATGGTGGTACCGCTACTATAATCAAAGCCTATATGATCCGTATAATAGTCATGTCCTATGAACTCCCTATTAACACGCAGGATCTCCTCATCATCTACAAAGATGAAGTTGATATCCCCTACATGTCGCTGATACGATGCAGCTACCTCACGCACCCATTCTGAAACCTTCTGCTGGTTGATGGAGGGCATCTCCGTATTCACTACATTATATAATATCATAGGCGCAGAGACTTTCTCTTATTTCTGCAATAGTTCTACGGCTTTCTTTACAACCTCATCATCCTCGTAGATAATAGCAAAATACTCGCTCATATCCCATAAGTCACGGGCTACCATTCCCTTCAGAATCAGACAGGCATTCTCTATTGCCTTGGCCTTATCCTCGTCATCCTTGGGGACAATCTTCTGCTTTTCGCCCTCGGCAAAGATACCGTCTATAACATCCTGCGGAACCTGGAAAGTAGCCTTAAACTGCTCAAAGTCAGTAAACTGCTTGGCAAGTTTCTTACGGTTCTTGTCCATGTACTTCAGACTGGCATTTACAATCAGGCCCTTAGCCGACAGTTCCCTATAGCACTTGCTATACTTGGTAGTATCCAGGGGAACAAAATAATCGGGCATGATACCGCCGCCGCCATATACGGTACGCTTCTCGCGCAAGGTCTGATAACGCAGCGAATCGGGGAAATGTATGCTGTCCGCATTCGTCAACTCGCCATTGTTGTATCGGTTGATAACATCCTTGGCATAGTTCAAGCGGTCGCCCTTCTCATAGGGCTTCTGTATGCATCTGCCACTGGGAGTGTAGTATCGGGCAGTTGTCAGACGTATCATACTGCCGTCAGGCAAATCTATAGGTTGCTGCACAAGTCCTTTACCAAAGGTGCGACGCCCCACCACGATACCGCGATCCTGATCCTGAATAGCACCAGACAGGATCTCTGCAGCAGAGGCACTGTATTCATCTACCAGACAAACCACCTTCCCGGTAGTAAAGATACCATTACCTGTGCTACGGAATTCCTGACTGGGAACACTTCTGCCGCGGGTATAGACAATCATATCGCCTTTGGGCAAGAACTCACTGGCAATATCAGCAGCGGCCTGCAGGAAACCACCTCCGTTCTGCTGAAGGTCAATAATCAGACTCTCCATTCCTTTTTCCCTCAGTTTCTTGATGGCATCCACCACCTCCTGATGCGTAGTCTGTGCAAAGTTATTGAAACGTATCAGGCCTATCTTAGGTGTAACCATATAGGCAGCATCTACAGAGTTCACAGGAATCTTATCGCGCTTCACATCAAAATACAGCGTCTCCTTGATACCCTGTCTCACCACGCCCAGATGGGCAATAGTACCCTTGGGCCCACGCAGACGACGCATAATCTCCTCACGGCTCATCTTTACACCGGCAATAGTAGTATCAGCAACACTGACGATGCGGTCACCGGCCATGATGCCCACCTTCTCACTGGGACCTTTGGGAACAGGCTGAATCACCAGCAGTGTATCGTCCAGCATATTGAACTGAACACCTATACCCTCGAAGCTGCCTGCCAACGGTTCTGTAAACTTCTTGGTCTCTGTAGCATTGGTATAGGCAGAATGCGGATCCAACTTGGAGAGAATACCATTGATGGCATCCTCCACCATCTTCTTGGAATCCACGTTATCTACATAACGACCGTTTATCAGCACACTGGCCATCACCAGTTTCTGAAGATTCTGATTCAGTTCATTTGACTGCTGTTCCGATGGACGGTTATTGGTAAACTGGGCAGCAGACGAGAGTGCTACGCAAAACGCCAACAGGCCCAAAAACTTTCTTTTCATTTCTTTTTCCGTTTTTCTTATTTCTTATCTGTGTAATGCAGCCCCTCAGGCAAGAAAGGTTTTATATCTTTGCCAAAATGAGCCAGCTCACGCACAATGCTACTGCTGACAGCACTCAGCTGTGGGTCGGCTAACAACAGGATTGTCTCTATACCCGAAAGCTGTCTGTTCACATCTGCCATTTGCATCTCATACTCATAATCTTTAACCGAGCGTATGCCACGCAGGATTGCCTTTGCACCACACTGCCGGGCAAAGTCCACAGTAAGGCAGGAATAGCTCTCCACCGTTACCCGAGGCTCGTTGGCATATAATGCCTTCAGGGCAGACACACGTTCCTGTACGGGAATCCAACCGGGCTTATTCTCGTTGTATCCAACGGCAATAATCACATGGTCAAAAAGTTGCAGACCACGCTCTACCAGATTGGCATGTCCTTTGGTAAAAGGATCAAAGGAGCCTGGGAAAAGCACTCTTTTAGGCTGTGTACTCATGTTCTTCTTCCTCCTCTTCAGCCAGATCTTCTTCTATAACCAAGTTGTCGATAATGAAGTTCTGTCGATCCATGGTATTCTTACCCATGTAGTACTCCAGCATTTCAGCTACCTGGTCGCTCTTGTTCAGCGTAACCTGTTCCAAGCGGATATCCTGACCAATGAAGTTACGGAACTCGTCCGGACTGATTTCGCCCAAACCTTTGAAACGGGTTATCTCAGGATCGGGACCAAGATCATCTATGGCCTGCAGTCGCTCCTCCTCTGTATAGCAATACTGGGTAACAAAATCCTGTGTAAGACTCAAATGACGAGGACGCTTCTTGTCGCTCTCCTCGTTCTCAGTATTATTCTCACGGGCAGCCAGCTCTGCTTCTATGGCTTTCAGCTTCTGCTTACCAATTTTTGTCTTCCTACCACGAACACGGAACAAAGGTGTCTGCAAGATATACACGTGTCCTTTCTTGATAAGATCCGGGAAGAACTGCAGGAAGAAGGTTATCATCAGCAGACGGATGTGCATGCCGTCCACATCAGCATCGGTAGCTACTATCACCTTGTTGTAACGCAAACCGTCCAGTCCGTCTTCTATGTTCAGGGCAGCCTGCAGCAGGTTGAACTCTTCATTCTCATAGACCACCTTCTTAGTCATGCCAAAGCAATTGAGAGGCTTACCACGCAAAGAGAAAACTGCCTGTGTATTCACATCCCTACTCTTGGTAATACTACCACTGGCAGAGTCTCCCTCAGTAATGAAGATACAAGAATCCTCCTGCTGTGTTCCTTTGATATCAGAGAGATGGATGCGGCAGTCGCGCAACTTACGGTTATGCAAGTTAGCCTTCTTGCTCATCTCCCTGGCCTTCTTGGCAACACCGGCCATAGCCTTGCGCTCACGCTCGCTCTCCACAATCTTCTGTATGATAATCTCGGCAACGTCCGTATTCTTATGCAGATAGTTATCTACCTGTTCCTTTACAAAGTCGCCAATGAACTTGTCTATGCTGATGCCATCCTCAGGTGCAGTAGTCAGAGAACCCAACTTTACCTTTGTCTGGCTCTCGAAGACTGGTTCCTGTATATTGATGCTGATGGCTGCAACCATACCGTTACGGATATCACCATATTCGTAGTTCTTTCCGCTGTAGTCCTTGATGACCTCAGCAATATATTTCTTGAAAGCAGCCTGATGGGTACCACCCAGCGTTGTATGCTGTCCGTTTACAAACGAGTAGTATTCTTCGCCATTCTGCTTGCAATGTGTAAAGGCAATCTCTATATCCTCTCCCTTCAAATGGATAATGGGGTACAAGGCATCATAGTCCATGCGGTCTTTCAACAAGTCAGAAAGTCCCTCACGCGACAGGATACGCCTGCCATTGAACATTATGGTCAAACCTGTGTTCAGATAAGTGTAGTTCCTGAGCATAATCTCTATATGCTCGCCACGGAACTGGTAGTGCTTGAACAGGGTAGAATCGGGCTCGAAGAAGATGTATGTTCCATCCTCATCTTCCGTCTTTTCGGTGGTATCACTGACGATAAGTCCTTTCTCAAAGACAGCCCTACGAACCTGACCATCACGGTAGGAGTGCGCCTCAAAGTGACTGCTCAAGGCATTCACCGCCTTCAGACCTACACCGTTCAGACCTACGCTCTTCTTGAAAGCCTTGCTGTCGTACTTACCTCCGGTATTCAGCATTGAAACAGCCTCAACCAACTTGCCCAAAGGAATACCACGGCCATAGTCACGGATAGCACAGCGCAGGTTCTCTTCTACGGTTACCTCAATGCGCTTGCCAGCATTCATCTTGAACTCGTCTATACTGTTGTCTATGACTTCCTTCAACAATACATAGATACCGTCCTCGGCCTGCGAGCCGTCACCAAGACGACCAATATACATACCTGGACGGAGTCTTACATGCTCCATGTCAGAAAGGTGACGGATATTCTCTTCATCGTAATTCACCTTTTCCTGCACGTTATCTTGCAAAATGTCTTCCATCGTTAGCTGTAAACTTTAAACAGTAAACTGTAAACTCTCAACTTTCAGAAATATCTTTTCCAAAGGCGGCCCTACGCTTATGAATGTGGCAATCCAGATTCTTCCATTGCGTCTGACTAGCCAGATTACTCTCCAACTGCGGATGACTTTCTGCCCATTCATAACCGTCTTTTGTAGCTTCGGGTATAACATTGGCAAATATCAGGGCGTTGGCACCCTTATCATGATATTCGGGCAACACACCTACCAACAGCATATCCAAAATCTGAGGATGCTTGTTGAACCACAATGCCTTTGCTACATGGAACCAGCCAAAGGGGAATAGCTTTGATTTGGCCTTCTGTACCGCCCTACTCAAGCTGGTAATGCAAACACCCATTCCTATCACCTCACCCTCGGCATTCTCCACTACAGAAAGGTAACGCTTATCCAATGCCATCAGAAATCTGTCGGCATACGCCTTCATCTGCTGTTCATCCAAGGCACTATACTCATATAGCTTCGCATAGGAACGGTTTACTACACCCAGAATCTTCTCAATATAGCCCCCTTTCAGAATTTCCTTCTTGCTCTTGAACTTACGGATTCTGAATCCATAGCGCTCTTCTACCAGTTTTGCAATCTTGAAGTACTTCTGCATATTGGCCTCGTGTCCCTCCTTAGGTACCATAACCTTACGTTCCACCCAGCCCTGTTCTTTCTGGAAACCCAGTTGCAGCATATGCTGAGGGTAATAGGGGTAATTGTATATCGAAAAGACAGTACCCAGCTGGTCAAATCCATCTGTTAGCATACCCTCCGGATCCAAGTCGGTAAATCCCAACGGACCTACCACATGCGTCATACCATGCTGTTTTCCCCAGTTCTCAACCGCCTGCATCAACAATCGGGTTACTTCAATATCATCTATGAAGTCAATCCATCCGAAACGCACATGTTTAGTATTCCACGTTTCATTGGCCCTGTGGTTTATAATAGCCGCAACGCGTCCTACTATCTTCCCGTTCCGACGAGCCAGGAAGAGCTCAGTCTCACAGAAACGGAATGCAGGATTCTCTTTGGCATCAAAGGTCGCCATTGTATCCTCCAACAAATCGGGAACTGCATATGGGTTATCCTTGTACAACTCATACCCGAACCTGGCAAACTGCCTTAACTCCTTCTCGGTCTTAACGCTACTTATGATGATATCTGACATCTACTGACGTTGTTTTATCTTTATTTAGGGGACAAAGATAGCAAAAATAACCGATAAAATCACTTTCAGACATCAAATTATGCGTAATATGATAGTTAAAAGAATAAAAAAAGCCTTAGTTTTTGTCATTATTTCGAAATTAAATTAACTTTGCAATGCACAATAATGCTAAAATCAAACTAAGTTTGAAAACAAAACCTAAAATTAAATCATATGTTCAAATGTAAGTTTCTTGCCTCAGCAACTATTATGCTCGGCCTTTGTGCAGCTGCAATGGCAGAAGGCACAACCAATGACGGACTGAATTTCAAACCTGCTCCTTATATGTTTGTAGGAGTACAGGGTGGTGCACAGACCACATTCAGCAAAAACTATGACAACCTGAAACTCATCACTCCAACAGCCAGTGTTAGCTTTGGTGCGTTCTTCACCCCTGTTGTCGGTGCACGCTTACACGTAAATGGTGCATGGAACAAGGGAGGTTATGACGAGAACGGACTCGACTTCAAGTACGACTATAAGTACATCACCACCGATATTGATATGATGATCAATCTGGTTAACCTCTTTGGCAAGAGATGTTACTCTCCAATGAACGTTTACCTCATTACCGGTTTCGGTCTAAATACAGCATGGGACAATGGTGACGCTTACGCCAACAAGAACGTACTACCCCTTGCCTATGACGGCACCCGTTTCAGCCACAACATCCGTGTAGGTGCCATGGCAGACTACAATATCACAAAGAATTTCAGTGTGAATCTGGAAATTAGCGGCAACAGCCTCAGCGACCGCTACAACAGCAAACTGACCAACCATGACGATTGGCAGCTCACAACCCAATTAGGACTTGCCTACAAGTTCGGTTACAAGAAGAAGCCCGTAGTAAAAGAACCTGAGCCCGAACCCGAGGTATGGGAGACACGTATCGATACCACTTGGTACGACGATGTCATCTACGAGGAAGTGAAGCGCGACCGTAACATAGAGAAGCAGATTTTCTTCGGTATCAGAAAGGACGGCGTAGATGCTACACAGGCACAGATTACAGAGGTAGCCGAGTTCCTGAAAGGTGTTGAGAATGGCGAGATTACCATTACTTCATACGCTGACAAAAAGACCGGTAACCCCAAGGTTAATATGGGCTATTCCAAGAAACGTGCCGAGAGTACCAAGAATGCCCTTGTTAAGGCTGGTGTAGACGAAAAGATGATCAAGTCCGTTGAATGGAAGGGCGATACCGTTCAGCCATTCCCCGAGAACGACAAGAACCGTTGTTCTATCATCACAGGTCATGGTGTTTATACCGACAAGGATCCTAAGACCGTAAAGAAATTCCGTACTAAGGAAGTTCGTTATCGTGTTAAGTAAGAACAATATTTCTCTATATAAGAAAAGCTCCGGTCTCCCCGGAGCTTTTTGTTTATCCCTTCTTTAGAATAGCCACAACAATTAGCAGATATCCCACCAGACAGAGCATAGGCGCAACTACAATTCGTTGTGTAGAGAGGATATCCGACTCGAAGTGCTGTTCCGTACTTCCCGGCCCTGCCATCAGCAGATAACCTGTCACAATAAACACGCAGGCAATCATGATTATCCTTCGGCTGTTCTTGCCAAAAACCTCTATCCTTTCAGTTTCTGGCTGTTTGTGCTGTGTAGTGTTCATATTTATTCCCATATTGATAATAAAAATCCTTTCTGTCATGTTGCACGGCCACTGCCAATGCCCGTTCCATTGTCTCCAACCAACTAACATACGAGTACAACGAACCTGATCTGCGCCCCTCACTGATAGTCTCTATCCACGTCAGCCATTCATTCGACCGACGCAATAGTTCTCTGACTATTTCATCACCTTTTTCTGTCTGCTGAGTTATATAAAAACAACGTGCCATGGAGAGAGCTGAATCAGTATAGGGAACATTCTCGTTGGGCATCTCTTGCTGCCATTTTCTACAGACAGCTAAGGCTCTTTTGACATCCCCCTCCTTAAGGAGTGAATCAACAAGGATACCCATAACCATCTGATGCGTATTAGCCAAACGTTTCACATCCTCATCCACATAGACACCTTTGGTGTTGAGGCCACCAAAACGAAAGCGATGCATGACGTTGTCATAAAGTCGCTCCACATCCACTCTTTGTTGAGTAGCCGTCGGAGAGATACGGCAAGCTAATCCTTCCAACACCAGATGATTCCGAAGATATGAAAGATCGTCAGGCCCCAAACTTATTGAGGTATATATCGGACGCTTCCAGTCCGCCTTCGCAAGCATCTCCAACACCATCAGATCTTTTTTCCACAATTTTTCCTTACCCTTTAGCGAGATTTCCATATCACCGGCGGTAGAACTTATGACAAGGCTGTCCGTAGGGATGCATTGCATCTCCTCCTGGTTGTTGAGCACCCACTTATTGATGATATTCTTCACCTCAAAGGGATTCTCTCCCAACAGTTTCCGAGCCTCATCAGGGTGTTCACTTCTGAATTCTTCAATCTTTTCCTTCAGTTCCGGTCGTACAGGTACTACCTCTCTCCTACCTTCCTGATAGTCATCATGGCTCCAACTAATGGGCAGAGCAGGCGAATCGTAAGCCGGACGTTTCATCTGGTCTATGTACCAGTCCGTCTGGATATATTCCATATTACAGTCGCGTGTGTCGGTCCGCACCCCTTCTACCTCATGATTGTACCACAGGGGGAAGGTATCGTTATCGCCACGCGTCAAGATGACAGGCTTCCCCTCCTGCTGCATACTCTGCAGATAGTTGGCACCGAAATCCCTACAGGTATAGCGTCCGCTTCTGTCATGGTCGTCCCATGTCTGGCTCACCATCTGCAAGGGAACAACAAGGCCAATCAATCCAGCCACAACTGCAACATATTTTTCATTTATCACTTTTAATTTTTCACTTTTCTCTTTTATCTTTTCACTAATCATTCCCACTCCCAGACCTATCCATATGGCAAAGGCATAGAAAGAGCCCGCATAGGCATAGTCACGCTCACGTGGCTGCATAGGAGTCTGGTTCAGGTAAACAACAATGGCCAATCCCGTCATCAGAAACAGTAGTAAGACCGTTAGCAACTGGTGTTTGCCTTCTCTCCCTTTCCTCCATTGCCATGCAATTCCTGCCAATCCTAATAGCAAAGGCAAGGCATAGAATACATTACGTCCTTTGTTTTCCTTCAGGTCGGAAGGCAATTTGCCCGTATCACATCCTAACAACCAACTGTCTATCCATCCTATTCCCGTTATCCAGTTGCCATGTTCTACCTCACCGTGCCCTTGGATGTTATTCTGTCTTCCCACAAAGTTCCACAGGAAATAGCGCCAGTACATAAAATTCACCTGATAGCCAAAGAAGAAACGCAGGTTCTCTGCGGCAGTAGGCACAGTACCGTTCTTCTGGGCATCCCGCCATTTGTCATACGCCTTGACATGATGTATAGAATACATACGGGGGAAGAACATATTTTCCTTATACAGGTATTTTACTTCATGCCTGATTACATCGTAGTGAGGTCTTTCCTTGTTAGCTGAGGGACGATAGACAGGTCTGCCCTCTTTCCGTTTCCATACCATGTAATCGCCTCTCTGTTCGTAGTCGGGCTCACTGCAATAAGCCGGGCCGTAGAAGAGAGGCGCATTCTCGTATTGTTCACGATTCAGGTAACTCGACAAGGCAAAGATATTGCCAGGCGCATTCTCACACATCGGAGTATTGGCATTGGCTCTGATAAGGATAACACCATAGGTGCTATACCCTGCCAGTATCATCATCAGGCAGGCCAATGTCAAATTGAGGAGTCTCCTTCTGACCTTGTAATAAGAGAATAACAGAATACCCGTCAACAATACAACATAACAGATCAAGCCTGTATTGTATGCACAATGCAGCACATTGGTGAACAGCAGTTCCATCCATCCGCCCACCACTACTACGCCGGGAATGATACCGTACAGAACGACACCCAACAACAAGCCGCCCATCCCAAAGGTCTTCAGCACACCCCATCGTGTTACGTGATTTGCCTTACGGAAATAAACCACGAAAGACATGGCGGGCAGACACAACAGGCACAGCAAATGAACACCCACAGACAAACCCGTAATATAGGCTATCAGCACAATCCATCGGTCGCTCTGCGGAGTATCAGCCTCATCCTCCCATTTCAGTATCAGCCAGAACATCAGAGCCGTCAGGAAACTGGAAAAAGCATAGACCTCTGCCTCTACAGCTGAGAACCAGAAGGTATCACTGAAGGCATAGGCAAAAGCGCCTACCAGTCCGCAAGCCTCTATACCTATTATCTTCTCCAATGTCATTGTCTCTTCCGTTCTACACATCATTTTCCTTGCCAGATGGGTGATGGTCAGGAACAGGAAGAAGATGCAGCCTGCACTCAGAAGAGCCGAGAGCAGGTTCACCATCAAAGCCACCTGCGAAGGATCGCTTGCAAACTGGGCAAACAGATTGGCTACCAACATAAAGAAAGGTGCCCCAGGCGGATGACCGATCTCTAATTTATAACCACTGGTAATAAACTCGGGACAGTCCCACAGGCTGGCTGTAGGCTCAACTGTCACCCCATAGACAATAGCGGCAATGGCAAAAACTAACCATGCCATACATGCGTTAATTCTCCGAAAATTGATTTGTTGCTTCATACTTTGCTCAATTTTTCGGCAAAGCTAGCAACAGTTTTATTCATGCGCCAGAATATTACCCGACAAGTGTCTGACAACAATCTGACATTTTCCTGACATTATTCCAAGTTACTGTCTTTCAGCTGATAAGAACATCCCCTATCCGACTCTATCTTCAGGCTCGTATGCTCTTCAATTATGGGGCGCAACCTCTTGATAAGCGTATAAAGCGTATCGTTGGCATCAGGTTTTCTAGGCCAAAGTGTATCACAGATTTCCGCTTTCTTCAGTCGGTGTGATGGACTGCTGAAGAACATCCTCATCAACTCCTGCTGCATAGGAGTCAGTCTGACAGTTTCACCAGTAGAGGTTATGAATCTCTCCTCCGTTTCCGAATAAGTCAGACCTCCGTATGTCATGGCACCTTGTGCTGACAAAGCCGCTCCCTTTCTCATACGCAGATACAGGCAGAACATACCCCAAAGCAGAGATATGGACCACAGCACGGTAGCAGGGCGCTGATCGGAAAGCGAGAAGATAGTAGCCGCAGAACAATGCGCATAACACGTAAAATCCTTCTGCTTTGTATCCACTGCCAGGGTAGCTTTTCCTCTTAGGGCCTCCATCTGCAGATGGCTATTAAACAGTCCTATGGTGTCCTGAGTAATGACGTCACTCTGCTGTTCCTTCATGGTAAGCAGCAAGGCCCTGTCCATATCCTTGGCAACAAGCTGACTGGTACAGCTATAGCTGGTGAAACTGGTAAGACCGGAAATCAGGATTAGTGCAAATAACACTATCACGGCACGTTGTTGAGTTCTCATATTCCGTTTATTTGGTCACAAAATTAGGAATAGTATTTAAATACCACAACAAAGCTTTCAAATATTTAACATTACTTAATAGCCTTATACTTAGCCTTTGCCTCTGCACGGGTGATCAGATTAAAATGCCACCACTCCGACTTCAACGGCATAAAGCCGGCTTCCTGCATTACGCTGCGTAGGAGTTCGCGGTTTTTCTTGGCCTGAGCGCTGATGATATGACGCTGAACCAGTGAAGCCTCATCGGTAATATGCGCATAGACACCCAGATAATCCACTACGGTGCCCATATCCAATGTATCACCTGTAGCGACATCTGCCAAGGTAATATCCACAGCCATACCATAGTTGTGCATACCACCTCCGTTCTTGGGATTGCTCACATAATTCTCCTGTTTGGTTCCTACCACCACATCCCACATAATCTGCTGAATGTGCATAGGTCGTGCCGCATCATAAATTTTCAGCGTCAGGTCCGGACGCCTCTGTTTCAGTAGTTGTTGGGCCTTCACAACAGCCTTAGCAGCCTTGGGGTGCAGATAAGCCTCCTTCAAGTCCTTATAAAGCACCCTACCCGTAAAGTTATCCGCCCTGCTATACATCAGACTCACCTGTATGGTGGAATCCAACGACGTTACATCCACAAAACCTTGCCTAGCCATTTCCTTAGCCGTTGGGGAAACCTCCCCCTGTCCCATCATCATCACAGGAACAAGGAATAGACATATTAATAATTGAACTGACTTTCTCATTAAACTCAAAACTAATTAAACTGCCTCTCAACTCTAAATCCCCCTCACTCCGCTATTACCGTAAACTCTGCTCCGCTGGCAAAGTCCGCACCGTTCTGACTGCTGAGGGCTGTGAATCTAAGGTAACGGGCTTTCTGAGGTTGCTTAAAGAGTACCTTCTTCTCCTTGGCATTATTCTCGAAATCGCCCTCACAAACGGTATCACTCCAGTTCTTTCCATCCTGACTTACCTGTACCTTATAACCCTTGATATTACCATTCGGACTGCCATCCTGACGGGGCAGATAGGAGAAGCCTTTGACGGTCTTCTGCTCACCGCAGTCAAAGTCTATGCTATGAGGATATTTCGTAACAGTGACACCATAAGCCGTATGCCAGATAGTCTCGCTATTACCATCAACCATCCGTGCCGCCTCATCACCAGGTTCCTCGCTACTGCAAGCCAGTACGGTGATTGGCACATATTCCACTTTGTCGAAAGTCCGGGAGATGCGCACATCAGGTGTTTCTGCATGCCAGACAGTGATGGTACCGCCATTACGCATACTGATAGGAGACCCGTCATAGACGTTAGATATCTTGGCTTTTCTGTCTTTAATCTTTGCCCCAGAATCCAGGATTTCATAACGTACATCCTCTCCATTAAACTCATTATAGACAATCGTCACATCACCCTTTGCATCACGAGTAATGCCAATAGGCAGGTCACCGCCATGCATCACAGGGAAATTGTCCTTTCCAATCTCCTGCACCTGTGCTGTGGCAGTAGGACGGATAAAGAAGCCAAAAGTATTGGCACCAGCATAGACACGATCGTTTTCAAGCGGGCCGCCCTGTCCGCAACTGCTGCCGCCAAGAGCTGTAACCTTGGTATCCAAGTGCACATAGACATGGTCACTCTCAGGCAATTCATTGGGATGGGCTGCGTAGGTCAACTGAAGGTCGCTCCAGGGGAGCACACTTATACACATAGCCCCTGTCAAGGTTCCGAAAACAAAACCTTTACCACTGGCATCGGTCAAAGCTAACCACTGCACGTCCTCTCGGTTAGCCATATCCTGTGGTTTGGGAAATGCCACGAACTGTTCCTTGACGGTACTCTCATAAACGGCCGGAAACATTCCGCTTTTACGGTCTGCGTAGTTATTCTGCGGACCACAACCGAAATAGCTCATCTTACTGCCATCGGTCTCAAAACGCTTAGGCAACCTGAACAAGAACCCCAAACGCGGCAGAATGGCTTTAGGGTTACTACCTGTGATAACGCTTTCGTTCTCGATGGTACCATTAGGATAGACAGTCCAGACAATATTCGAAGTAAGGAAGAAGTCGGAAGGCTGCCCATTGTCTTCAATGGTATACCGACCGCAGCTGCCGCCACGAATCTGCCCCTTAGTTCCCCTACTCTCAACAATATAGTTCAGTACCACAGCCCCATCCTTGCGAGAATAGACATGTGATGCCGTCACCTTATGCTGTAAGCTATGCAAGCCATTCTGATACCAACTCTGATAGTACCAGTTGTCGTTATCCACAGGAGCACGCAGCGCATCTATCACAGGACCACAGTCAGGTTCTATGATATCATTCCCATCATATCGCAACGTCTTGATTGTACCTTTCTGATTATCGAAGGTCACGTTCCAATCCCTACCAGCCAATGTCAGTACGTCATTGCCATCGGTTTTGCTAATGGGGGGGAGGTTCGTATTATCATTCCAGATAGGCGGGACATCTCCGGCTCCCCACAAAGGCAGATGCACAGCCATCTGCACATAGCCTTTCTTGGCCCACGGCATATCCCTCTTAAGACGGAACTCTACGCGAAAATCGAAACAATGGGCCTCGGGATTATCTTCCTTGATAAGGAAAGGAACAAGGACAAGGTCAGAAGATCTGGGAGCTATGGGGACCATGCCTTTCTCTGCATCAACTATGGCAGTGCTGCTTCCTATGTCGAAGCCATCGCGCATGATCACGACATTAATATCCACATAATCCAATGGAACAAAGTAATTCTTGTTGGTGATTCTCAGTCGCACAAACTGCCGGCTTTTTCTCACAAACATAGTATCCACCTCTACGCCCACATTCTGATATACATGCTTCACATCAAAGTACTCGGGTTTGGGCGAGAAATCGGGCAGCATCACTCCGTTCATACAGAACATGCCATCATTGGGCAAGTCACCGAAGTCACCGCCATAGTTCATTCGTCCGTCAGCCCAAATAGCCTGATCCACCCAGTCCCAAATAGCACCGCCGCAAACGTAGTTGCTGGTCTCAATAGCTTTCCAGAAATCAACCAGGTTGCCACCGGCATTTCCCATCGAGTGGGCATATTCGCTGATGTGGAAAGGATATTTGGGTCCTTTCCCACCCTTGGCAGCAAACTGAACCCATCCAACAGAGGGATACTGGTTACTACCCATATCCACAATGTCGTTGTTGCGCTCATACTGAACAGGTCTGCTGGTATCAAAGGCTTTAATGGCATCGTATGCTGCCTTGAAGTTCTCACCCGGACCGGCTTCGTTGCCAAGACTCCAGATAACAATACTGGGGTGGTTTACATGGCTGCGAACCATCTCCATATTACGGGCAACATGGGCAGCCTTCCATTCCTTCGGATGCGAGAGTGATTCCTTACCATAATAATACTCATGGCTCTCTACGTTAGCCTCATCCTCCAGGTAGAGGCCGTACTTGTCTGCCAGATAGTAGAAGTAGGGATCGTTTGAGTAATGCGACAGGCGAACATGGTTGATGTTCCCCCTCTTCATCAGCATTACCTCCTCCAGCATCTGCTCTCGGGTGATGGCATGACCTGTTGTTGGATTCGTTTCATGGCGGTTCACACCCTTCAGTTTCACAGGTTTTCCGTTCACGTAGAAATAACGGCCTGCCAACCCGAACTCATCCTCACTCGCCGGTGTATCCTTTATCTCCACCGTACGGAAGCCGAAGTAGGTACTGCGCACATCCAGCACCTTTCCTTTCTTATCCTTCAATGTAGCAGTAAGGACATAGCGATAAGGCGCTTCTGCTGACCATGCTTTGACACCCGTCAGTTTTTGACCAGAAGTAGCAATTTCACCTTTTCCCTCAATATCATCAGTATAAAGACGAACAGGATAATAACGGTACTCCGTAGTAAGTCCCGTCAGCTCTTTCTTGCCATACTGACGAATACTCATTTGGATATCCAAGACGGCATTACCATCCTGCAGACTTTTTGTTCTTACCACCAAATCGTTGATTTCAACCTGCGGTACCGATGTCAGATAGGTGCTGCGGAAGATACCCGGCAAGCGGAACATATCCTGTGCTTCCAGGAAGGAACCATCGCTACTTCTGTAAACCTCTACAGCCACTACATTCTCTCCTTTCTTATTTAGATAAGGTGTAATGTCGAAACTGGCGGTATTACGCGAGTTCTTGCTGAAGCCCACATACTTGCCGTTAATCCACAGATAGAAGAAAGAATCCACGCCATCAAAGTTGATATAAATCTTCCTACCCTTCCACGTAGCCGGAACAGTAAATGTCCTGCGGTATGAACCCACTTCATTGGGATACTGACAGGTTGTCCATCTCTGGTCCTTGGGCTGGCGCATCACACCTTCTCGCCAATCGCCTTCCTTCACCTCGTGGTAGAAGATCACTGGCTGGTTCACATAGATGGGTACACCATACTTCATGCTTCCGTCCTTCTGCAGTCCCTGCACATTCCAGCAACCGGGAACCTTAATATCATCCCAAGCAGAAACATCATAATCAGTCTGATAGAAGTCCTTGGGTCTTTTATCCGGACTGGACACCCAGTGGAATTTCCATATTCCGTCCAGGCATTGGTAATACGAGCTACCCTCTGGCAACACCTTTAGCGCCTCCTCTTCACAAGCAAAAGGAAACATATAGGCATGCGGTTGTTCC
This sequence comes from uncultured Prevotellaceae bacterium, assembly GCA_946415645.1. Taxonomy (GTDB): domain Bacteria; phylum Bacteroidota; class Bacteroidia; order Bacteroidales; family Bacteroidaceae; genus Physcousia. The sequence continues at coordinate 10,415 of CAMKTJ010000041.1, read as the reverse complement.
TTGTTCAAGGATAGCGCTTCAGGATTCTGCCACTCCGTTCCATCTGGTCCTTCCTTACTACCATAAAGGAAGCCTTGCAGCCCGTCAGCCCTTGCCGTCAAGGAGAAAAGAATAATCAGAGATATCAAAAGATGTTTCATATTCCAGAGCGTTTATAGCATTAGTTGGGAACAAAAATACGAATAAGCGAGCGGAATACAAAATAAAAAAGCTTTTATTTTTATTCCCGAGCGGAAGTTACATGATACTGCATAAACCAAAAAGAGCGACCATCGCGGTCGCTCTTTTAGTCGTTAGTATGTTTTTTTTAGCTTAGGATGCTTCACAGCAACCGTGAAATGTTTTATTAAGCACTAACTTGTTTTTTTGAATATAGAAAAAGCAATAAAAATGTTATCTTGTTAAGTTGATAGAGTCCTGTTCTACCGTCACCGCAGCCTCCTGCGTCTCAGGTACTGTCACAAACTCATCAGCTGGACGTTCCAAACTGTCAGTCTGAGCAAACTGTGTATGCTGCGACTGACCCTCCTCGTCAAAGCTGTGCTGAGCAGCTATGCCTATGGTCAGAATCAGCGCTACCAGTCCGGCCGCCTGATAAAGAGGACGTAAGAAAGACCTCCTACGCAACCCACCCCGCAAAGGAATGGCTTTAACAGGATCACCTTCAATCATCTCCAGAATACGCTCATCAAACTCCTCACCCAAGGTGGCTTCTGCCTGCTCTTGCTGCACATCAAAGATAGCCTTGTAAGCCATCAGATGCTCAGGAACTTCCTGCTGTTGGAAGAAAGTACGAAGAATCTGCTCCTCCTGCAGAGAAGTCTCACACGCCCAATAGCGCTCCAGTAATTGTTCTATGTACTTATAATCCATATTTCTCTATCTCTTCTGCTTGCTGGCGGATACTGGTTCTGGCTCTGTGTAAGTATACCTTGACCTGCGATTCTGTCAGCTTCAGTATGTTACCTATCTCCTGATACGTTTTGCCCTCGATATCTCGCAGCTCCATTACGCTGCGCTGTACCTCTGGCAATGTATCCATTATTTTTCTCACTAACGAGAGACGTTCTTTCTGGTCGAACTTTTCTTCAATTGAGAATTGAGAATTGAGAATTGAGAATTCTTCACTCTTCACTCTTATCTCTTCACTTAATTGAACGTTTCCACGTCCTGCCTTGCCCGCCATATCAAGGGCGATGTTGCGGCAGATGGTGTGGGCGTAAGCTTCAATGCTATCTATCTGCTCCCACTCCTCGCGGTGCTCCCAGACTTTTATCAGCGTATCCTGAACTGCATCCTCCGCCTCTGCGGGGTTCAGTGTGATGCGCAATGCCAACCTGTAAAGCCGGTTCTTGAGCGGCAGCACATCATCTCGGAAACTGATCTTTTTCATCTCTCTGTCTATTATGAAGACGAACGAGGGCCGTAAATGTTACAGCCCTCTTGTGTTAAAATTCCTTAATCGTTGTTCCGCACTGTCCATCAATGTTGTCGGAACGTGTTATCACTACCTTCTGAACACCCTTATGGATGGCGTCGAAGGCATTCTCAAGCTTCGGAATCATGCCACCTGATATCACGCCACTGGCCTGATACTCGGTAAAGTCCTTTTCTGTAATGACGGATATTACACTCTCGTCATCATCTGCATCACGGAGCACACCTTTCTTCTCGAAGCAGTAAGTAAGTGTGACATCAAAGTAAGGTGCCAGAGCACAAGCTACCTTGCTGGCAATGGTGTCTGCATTGGTGTTAAGCAGATTGCCTGCGCCATCATGCGTCAGGGGTGTCATCACAGGCACCACACCTTCTGCAATCAGTTTACAGAGCATCTCTCCGTTGGCCTTGTCCACATCTCCTACAAAACCAAAGTCCACCATCTGCTCTGTACCGTCATCCATCATCATCTTCTTCAAGGGGCGCTTATGACTTCTCAGCACATCCATATCTGCGCCTGTCAGTCCCAGCGCATTTACGCCACGGGCCTGCAGACCTGCCACAATGTTCTTGTTCACCAGGCCGGCATAGACCATAGTCACTACCTGCAGCATCTGTGCATCGGTAATGCGTCTGCCGCCAACCATCTTACTCTCTATACCCAGACTGGCAGCAATCTTGGTAGCACTTCTACCACCTCCGTGCACTAGCACCTTGGCACCAGGCAACGCTGCAAACTGGGTTAGCAGATTAGCCAGTGATGCGGCATCCTCTACCACAGCACCACCAACCTTTATAATGTTTATTCCTTTTTTCATAGGCCCCCTCCCCGCTCCCCCTTTGGGGGAGTGCTTATTATAGCTCTAAACTTTGACCGTTACTAAATATCAATAACCTTTATTATCTAAATTCTCACACTAAGCGCCCCGTCTTTCAACATTACGCCAAGAGGCACTCCCCCAAAGGGGGAGACGGAGGGGGCTCTTTACTCAAGATAAGTATACCCGTACAAGCCGGCACGATAGTTGCTGATAAACTCTTTACCCTCGGTCTCGGTAATCTTACCGTCCTTAACAGCCTTGCTGACCCATATCTCCAAGCGGCGAACCAGTTTCTTGGGATCATACTGCACATATTCCAGCACATCAGCAACGGTCTCACCGTCAATAAACTGGTCTATGCTGTAGCCATCCTCATTGACAGAGATATGCACGGCATTGGTATCACCAAAAAGGTTGTGCATATTACCCAGAATCTCCTGATAGGCTCCCACCAGGAACACACCTATATAATAATGTTCGTTGGTCTTAACGGGATGCAAGGGGATATAATTGGTCTGCTGACCGCCGTTCACATAGGCTGATATCTTACCGTCACTATCGCAGGTGATATCCTGCAGGGTAGCACTTCGGCTGGGCTGCTCACCCAGTCTTTCTATAGGCATGATCGGGAACAGCTGGTCGATACCCCATGAGTCGGGCATACTCTGAAACAGACTGAAGTTACAGAAGTACTTGTCAGCCATCTGCTTGTCCAGTTTCCTGAGTTCATCAGGCACATGTTTCTGGTGGTGTGCCAACTCGGCCACCTCATGACTGATGGCCCAATACAAAGATTCTATCTGAGCACGGGTCTTCAGGTCAATAATACCATGACGGAACAGATCCAGAGCTTCTTCCCTGATATCCTCAGCATCATGCCAGTCCTCCAGCATAGAGCGGGAAGACAGCTTGTCCCAGATCTCTGTCAGGTCGTGCACCAGCTTATGGTCCTCAGGTCCGGGCTCAAAGTCCTCGGGCATCTGAGGAGCAGAAACACTCTCCATTACATCCACCACCAGCACACTATGATGGGCAGCCAAAGAACGACCACCCTCTGTGATGATATTGGGATGTGGTATATTATTCTGGTTGGCAGCCTCAGCAAGGGTATATACACAGTCGTTCACATACTCCTGAATGCTGTAGTTGACACTACTCTCGCTATTGCTGCTTCGGGTACCGTCATAGTCTACACCCAAGCCGCCACCACAGTCAACAAACTCTATATTGAAGCCCATCTGGTGCAGCTGAACATAATACTGAGCAGCCTCACGGAGGGCGGTACTGATACGACGAATCTTGGTAATCTGGCTACCGATGTGGAAGTGTATCAACTTCAGACAGTCGCGCAGTCCCATCTCATCCAGCAGCTTCAGCGCCATCAGCAGCTCGGAACTGTTCAGACCGAACTTGCTGGCATCACCACCGCTCTCGCTCCATTTACCGGAACCGTTGCTGGCCAGCTTGATACGGATACCCAGGTTAGGACGAACACCCAGACGTTCTGCTGTCTCGGCAATAATCTTCAGCTCGGGCAGTTTCTCTACCACCAGAAAAACGCGCTTACCCATCTTCTGGGCCAACAGAGCCAGTTCTATATAGTTTTGGTCTTTATGTCCGTTGCAGACAATCAGGCTGTCACTGTCCATGTTTGTAGCCAACACTACATGCAACTCAGGCTTAGAGCCTGCCTCCAGACCTAAGTTATAACGCTTACCATGACTGATAATCTCCTCAACAACAGGACGCATCTGGTTCACTTTGATAGGGAAGATAATAAAATGCTCACCCGTATAGGAGTATTCCTTCTCAGCCTTGCGGAAACACTCATCGGTCTTTTCGATGCGGTTGTCCAGAATATCAGGGAAACGCAACAGCACAGGAGCCGTCACATGACGTGTAGCCAAGTGGTCTACCACCTCCTTCAGGTCTATCTGAACAGAGTTCTTCTTAGGCGTTACATATACGTGCCCCTTGTCATTGATACCAAAGTAATTCACTCCCCAACCCTTAATGTTGTAGAGTTCCTCTGAATCCTCAATACGCCATTTCTTCATCTTTTTCTTTGAAAGTTTAGAGTTTAGAGATTAGAGTTTAGAGTCAGTTTATTTAGTTTAGAGTCAGTTGAATCCGAGGATAGTTTATATGAGTTTTGAAGTCCAGATAGGAGACGAGCTACTTCCTCTATTTGTTGATCCATACTTAATCTATCTTCCAACGTGATATATCCAAGATCTTCAGCTATCTCAAATTGAGATGACACTTCCATAAGCGAACCATAAGCTATTTCAATAAAATGAGACTTATCTTTGACAGAATATCTGTTTATACCTTCAGCGATATTAGAAGTAATAGAGACGGATGAACGTCTTAGCTGGTCACTCATAGCATAACGTTCTTCTGCAGGGAACCTTTTCAAAAGTTTGTAAGACTCTTTAACAACCTCCTTTGCTTTCTGGTACGCTATCAATCTTCGATAACCAAACACTTCCATACTTTTTCAACTATTAACTTGAAAACTGTCTCTAAACTCTAAACTCTAAACTCTAAACTAAACTAAGCTGCTTCCGCAGCAATTCAACGCTAGTCTTTATCTTATCGTAGTTCTCCAATAGGGTTACGTCAAGGGTATGCTTGGCCTTCGTATAGAAAGGTTCGCGCACCTTGAGCGAGTCCTTGATATACTGCAACAGTTCCTCGTCGGTCTTCCCCTTGATAAGCGGACGCTCCACCTTTCCCATCTTCAGATGCATGGCCAACACCTCGGGGGTAGCCTTCAGATAGACGGTTTCTGCCAATGAATTCATATACTCCATATTGTCAAAGAAACAAGGGGTTCCTCCACCGCAGGAGAGAACAATATCCTGGAACTCAGCAGCCTCATGCAGCATGTTACGCTCTATCTCGCGGAATCCATCCTCGCCTCGCTCAGCAAAAATCTGTGCTACGGTACGGTGGTAACGCATCTCTATGTACCAGTCCAGGTCGTAGAATGTAACTCCGAGGGACAATGCCAACTGGCGTCCCACAGTGGTCTTTCCCGACCCCATGTAACCTATCAGAATGATGCTCTTCATTTACTTCTTGTGTCGAGTAGTCTTCTCTGCCTGACTTTCTATCACCTGCATGCATTCCTCAGCCGTCAGTTCCTTCACACGGTCATGCAGGTTCTTGGGCAGACGGTAGTTGGTGCCTTTGTAAACAATATAGGGACCGTATCTTCCGTTCAGAATCTCCATATCCACATCCTCGAACTTCTTCAGGTGACGTTCCTCTTCCTCTACATGCTTCTTGTGAATCATGATAACAGCCTCCTCGAAGGTAATCTTCAGGGGGTCTATCTCCTTGGGAATAGAAACATAGGTACCGTTATGCACTACGTATGGGCCATACTTGCCGGCACCCACGGTGACGGTCTTTCCCAGATACTTACCTAATTCACGGGGCAAGCGGAACAGTTCAATAGCCTCTTCCAAGGTGATGGTCTCCAAGGTCTGATCCTTCTTGAGCTGGGCAAAACGGGGCTTTGAGTCAGCATCTGAGCTACCAATCTGAGCCACTGGGCCAAAGCGACCAATCTTCACGGTGATAGGCTCGCCTGTCTTGGGGTCGTTACCCAGAAGACGTTCTCCTACCTTATGCTCGGTATGTGTATTGCCGGCACGCTCAACCAGAGGGTCAAAGTCGTCATAGAACTCACGTATCAGGCCTGTCCACTCCATCTTACCCTCGGCAATCTCGTCAAACTCTTTCTCAATATCTGCAGTGAAGTTATAGTCCATGATACTGGGGAAATTCTCACTCAGATAATCATTTACCACAATACCTGTATCTGTAGGAATCAACTTACCACGTTCTACTCCAATGGTGGTCTTATGACTCTCACTTGTTATCTTATCACCCTTCAAGGTCAGGGTCTGATAGGTACGCTCCTCACCGGGCTTGTCACCCTTGGCAACATACTCACGCTGCTGGATAGTAGTGATGGTAGCAGCATAGGTACTGGGTCGGCCAATCCCCAACTCTTCCAACTTACGTACCAAACTGGCTTCATTATAACGGATGGGACGCTGAGCAAAACGCTGAGTAGCTACAATCACGTTTCTCTGCAACTGGTCGCCTTTTGCCAAGATAGGCAGGATACCTTCTGCTTCACCATCGGGTTGGTCAGTCTCGTTCTCTGTCTCCTTGTAAACACGCAGGAAACCGTCAAACTTCACTACCTCGCCATTGGCAACAAAGTACTCATCCATACCGTCTATGCTGATGACCACCTGAGTTTTCTCTATCTCGGCATCAGCCATCTGGCTGGCAATGGTACGCTTCCAAATCAAATCGTACAGGCGACGTTCCTGCTGGGTTCCCTCTATCTGGGTCTGATCCATATAGGTAGGACGGATAGCCTCATGAGCCTCCTGAGCACCCTTAGAACTTGTCTGGTACTGGCGGGTCTTTACATATTCCTTACCCATCTGCTCTGCTATCACCTGCTTGCTGGCACCTAAGCACAACTTACTCAGGTTCACGCTATCGGTACGCATGTAGGTAATACGTCCGCTTTCATACAGATGCTGAGCTACCATCATAGTCTGGGCTACGGTAAAGCCCAACTTATGGGCAGCTTCCTGTTGCAGGGTACTGGTAGTGAAGGGAGGTGCGGGAACGCGCTTCTGAGGCTTGGTACTGATATCCTGAACCGTATAGTTCACGGTACTGCACTTCTGCAGGAAGGCCTCAGCCTGCTCCAGAGTAGAGAAACGCTGGTTCAATTCTGCCTTGACCTCGCTACCCTCTGCATTGGTGAAGACAGCCGTCACGCGGAAGTTATCCTCACCGCTGAAGTTCTGAATCTCACGCTCGCGCTCTACTATCAGACGGACAGCCACACTCTGCACACGTCCGGCACTCAGAGCGGGCTTAACCTTACGCCACAGCACGGGGCTGAGCTTAAAGCCTACGATACGGTCCAGTACACGACGGGCCTGCTGGGCATTAACCAGATTCAAATCTATCTTACGGGGATTTTCTATAGCCTCCAAGATGGCAGGCTTGGTAATCTCATGAAATACAATACGACGTGTATTCTCGGGTCTCAGACCTAACACCTCATACAAGTGCCAGCTGATAGCCTCTCCCTCGCGGTCCTCATCGGATGCCAGCCATACGGTCTTTGCCTCTTTAGCCAGTTTCTTCAGATTCTCAACAACACTTTTCTTATCGCTTGGTACTTCATATTGCGGGGCAAACGTGTTAACGTCCACACTGAAGGTTCTTTTTTTCAAGTCTCGAATATGACCATAACTCGAAACTACTTTATAGTCCTCTCCCAGGAATTTTTCTATAGTTTTTGCCTTTGCCGGGCTCTCCACTATTACCAGATTATCCTTCATCTTTCGTTCGATTTTTACAATTGCGGCGGCAAAGGTACTGCATTTTTTTGGTCTACACCTTATATATTAGGGATTTTTTTTGCTAAAATATGTTGCACGCCTTTCCGGATTGAGGTTAAACCAAAGGTTTCCGGTCGGACCTCTTTCCAAGGTATCCACATGATTTCAGCAGCATCATCTGCCGGAATAGCGTTTTTTGTGCTGTTTACGTGACACAGGTAGAACATATCTATGGTGTGAATGTCCAATCCGCCATACGGATAGATATTGGGAATAGAAAACAGGAACTCAACCTTGTCAACACACAGTCCCGTTTCTTCCTTCACCTCACGAACTACCCCCTCCTCACTGGTCTCGTAACAGTCACTAAAGCCACCAGGCAGATCCAGCGTTCCTTTGGCAGGCTCTTTGGCCCTGCGCACCACCAACAACTCATCCTTCTCATTCACAATAACAGCAACCGTAGAGGCACTGGGATTGAAGTAATACACAAAGCCACAAGCCTCACAGCGTTTGCTTTTATTGTTGTTCTCAACAAATCTATCCGAGCCGCACAAAGGGCAGAATCTGAACTTTTCCAAAGGATGATGGGCCATATATGTCTGTTTTTGTCATTTTCGAGTTGCAAACATATAAAAAAGAGACAGAATTTACAACATTCAGCCTTGTTTTCTGATACCATAACTAAAAAAAGAGTATCTTTGTCTTTCGGAACGATAAAAATACACGTCTAACAAAACATTACAGACTTATGACTATTCTTTCTGATTGGTTCAACCAACTCGACCCCACCCTGCGCGTCTATTGGGGTATTGCCATCTTTGCATCCATTGTAGTGATTATCCAGATGACTATGTCTTTTGCCGGGATGGGCGATATTGATTCGGGCAGTGCCGATGTGGATTTCAGCACCGATACAGACAGCCTGGATGATGCCGGCAGTATGCACCTGCTCTCCATCCGCAATATATTCTATTTTCTGTTGGGTTTTGGCTGGGCTGGTGTCAGCCTTTGGACTACCATCCCCAATGCCATCGTTCTTTGTGCCGTGGCTATATTGGTAGGATGTCTCTTTGTAGCCATCTTCGTCTTCCTGTTCCGTCAGATGATGAAGTTGCAAAGCAATGGTGCCTTCAACATCAACGATGCCGTGGGCAAGGTCTGTGATGTCTATATGCGCATCCCTGCCCAAAACCAAGGTTTGGGAAAGGTACAGATTAGTTTCAATGGCTCCGTCCAGGAACTGGATGCCCGCACAGCAGGCGAACTCATTCCCTCAGGTGCCAAGGTGCGCGTGCTACGCGTAATAGATAAGAAGGTGTTGGAAGTGGAAAAGGCATAAGGCCCCCTCCCCGCTCCCCCTTTGGGGGAGTGCTGTAATTGAGATTAAAAAGTAAGCAATAACCCGCCCTTTTTCACTCCCCCAAAGGGGGAGATGGAGGGGGCCAAATTAAAATATTATGTTTCAAGATCCCCTAACTCTAATTGTGGTATGCGCCATCCTGGTGGTGGCCATCGTGGCCTTCCTGGCCAATCGTTACAGAAAATGTCCTGCTGACAAGATCCTGGTTATCTACGGTAGTGGCAATGGTGCAAAGAAATCTGCCAACTGTGTACATGGCGGTGGTGCTTTTGTATGGCCTGTCATTCAGGACTATGCCTACATGAGCCTGACTCCTATTGGTATCGACGCCAACCTTACCAATGCCCTGTCCCGTCAGAACATCCGCGTGGACGTTCCCTGTCGCTTTACCGTAGGTATCAGCACAGACCCCGAGTACATGAATGCTGCTGCTGAGCGCTTATTGGGGCAGACAGCCAACCAGATTCAGGAAATGGCCCGCGACATCCTCTTTGGTCAGTTGCGTCTGGTCATCGCCACCATGAGTATCGAGGAGTTGAACTCCGACCGCGACAAGTTCCTCGAGGCTATCACTGCCAACGTAGAGGTGGAGCTGAAGAAGATTGGTCTGAAGCTCATCAACGTAAACGTTACCGATATCAAGGACGAGAGCGGTTATATCGAGGCTCTCGGTCAGGAGGCTGCTGCCAAGGCCATCAACGAGGCTAAGGTTCGTGTAGCAGAACAGGAGAAGATTGGTGAAATCGGTAAGGCGGAGGCTATCCGTGAGACCCGTATCCGTACCGCTGCAGCTAACGCTGAGGCTGTGAAGGGTGAGAACGAGGCAAAGATTAACATTGCCAACTCAGATGCCGACCGTCGTGAGAACGAGGCTGAGGCCCTCCGTCGTGCTACAGCTGCCGAGAATGTGGCCCAGGCTCATGCTTTGGAAGAGTCTTATGCTGCCGAGCAGAAAGCCGAGGATGCCCGTGCTTCCCGTGAGCGTGCTACCCAGAATGCCAATATCATCGTTAAGCAGGAGATTGAGAAGAAGCGTCTCGTTATCGAGGCTGAAGCTGCTGCCGAGCAGAAGCGCGTCAATGCCAAGGGTGAGGCAGATGCCATCTACGCCAAGATGGAAGCTGAGGCTAAGGGTCTCTTCCAGATTCTGACCAAACAGGCTGAGGGTTACGACAAGATGATTCAGGCTGCCGGTGGTGATGCCACCAAGGCTTACACCCTGTTGCTCCTCGAGAAACTGCCCGAACTGGTGAAGACTCAGGTCGAGGCTATCAAGGGTATCAATATCGACAAGGTTACTGTTTGGGACAACGGAGGCAATGCAGATGGCAAAGGCTCAACAGCCAACTTCCTCTCTGGCCTTATGAAGAGCGTTCCCCCCTTGAACGAACTCTTCGAACAGGC
>CAMKTJ010000040.1 GCA_946415645.1 uncultured Prevotellaceae bacterium | reverse complement strand
TACTGCGTTCAAACCTGCTTCTGCCCGAAAAAGATTAAATACATTGCTCTTTTTTAAGACGTTGTGCCTGTCATCAACGATGAATCTCCTATGCCTTCGGCAAGAGAAATGGCAGAAATCGCAGAGCGGAAAGAAATGGTTATGGGATTGTGTTTAGGAGCGAGGAGCAAGGGGCGAAAGAATTGTTCTACTTTCAACTTTCTACTATCAACTTATTGAACTGACTCTAAACTCTACACTAAATAATGATCAATGGTCAATAATTTTTTTAATTGAGGTTCAAATACAAAAATTAATTGTATCTTTGCATGGCTGAATATAAAAACAGAACGTAAAACAAATGGCAGAGAGAAGAAAGCAGACAACAAAGATTGTTGAGGTGCCAAGTGTGGACCAGTTTGGCCACAAGCAACCACAGAGCCTGGATATGGAGGTGGCTGTGATAGGTGCTCTGATGGTGGAACAGGAAGCATGGGGACAGGTAGCTGAAATACTGAAACCGGAAAGCTTCTATGACAAGCGCCACCAGTTGATATTCCAGGCTATACAGACTCTGAACGTGGAGCAGAAGCCTGTGGACATCATGACGGTCTGCGATCAGCTGGAACGCACGGGTCTGCTGGAGGATGCCGGTGGCAACACCTACCTGATGCAGATAAATGCAGAAGTAGCCAGCAGCGCTCATATCCTTTACCATGCCAAAGTAATTGCCCAGAAGTCTCTGGCACGCCAGCTTATTACCTTTGCCAGCTATATTCAGACACAGGCCTTTGATTCAACAATAGATGTAGCAGACCTGATGCAAACAGCTGAAAGTCAGCTATTCTCTATCTCTCAGAAAAATCTGAAGAAGGACTATACTCAGATTAATCCAGTCATTGACAATGTATACAAACTATTGAAGCAGGCTGCTGCCCGCGAAGGTGGTTTGAGTGGTCTGAGCACTGGATTTGAGGAACTGGATAAGATGACCAGCGGATGGCAGAACAGTGACCTTATCATTATTGCTGCCCGTCCTGCCATGGGTAAAACGGCCTTTGTGCTGAGCATGCTTAAGCGCATGGCCGTTGACAACGGAATGCCCGTAGCTATGTTCTCACTTGAGATGAGCAACGAGCAGTTGGTACAGCGTCTGATGGTTAACGTTAGTGAGATCAGTGGTGAGAAACTGCGTAGCGCCCAGCTGCAGCCCTACGAGTGGGGACAGCTGGATGCCCGTGTCCGTCAGCTTTGGGATGCGCCCATCTATGTGGATGATACACCTCAGCTGACAGTCTTTGAGCTACAAACCAAGGCACGTCGTCTGGTTCGTGAACATGGCGTAAAGATTATCATGATTGACTACCTGCAGCTGATGCATGCCAGCGGATTGAATATCAACAGCCGTCAGGAGGAGGTTTCAACCATCAGCCGTTCACTAAAGGGATTGGCTAAGGAGTTGAACATCCCCATTATTGCATTGAGCCAGTTGAACCGTGGCGTAGAGAACCGCGAGGGTGAGGAAGGTAAACGTCCGCAGCTGAGTGACCTGCGTGAATCTGGTGCCATTGAGCAGGATGCCGACATTGTTTGCTTTATCCACCGTCCTGAATACTATCACATTTATACAGACCAGTCGGGTCAAAGCTGGAAGGGTCTTGCACAGTTCATTATCGCCAAGCACCGTAACGGTCAGGTAGGAGATATCAAGTTGCAGTTCAAGAGTGAGTTTGCCCGCTTTGAGGATTTGGTGACACACATCCCCTTGCCAGGTGAGACTTCAAGCGATATGGGTGGACGATTTGTATCAGAGAAACTCAGCCCTGAGGAGTTGGCTCAGACCCAGCAGCAATTAAATGCAGAGGAGCCACCGTTTGCCCAACTGCAAGCCGGGGATAATCCGCCTTTTTAAGTGAAGAGTGAAGAATCCTCTTGCCTCTTGCTCCTTGCTCCTTGCCCCTATATCACTCTAACCGCTAACCAAATAAAAACCCTTCTGGAAAAAATCCGGAAGGGTTTGTTATTTGGTGAGGGTAGGGGATTTACTCCTCCTCGGGCTTCATGTTAGTATAAACGGTCTGAACATCATCAAACTCCTCCAACTTCTCAACCATCTTGTTGATAGTCTCGCGCTGCTCAGGTGTTACGTCCTTCAGATCGTTGGGGATATAGGTGAACTCACCACCGACTTCCTCGAAACCATCAGCCTCGAGCTTCTTCTGAATCTCATTGTAGCTGGTAGGCTCACCATAGATGGTGATGGTTGTTACGTCCTTCTCCTCGTCGTACTCCTCATCGAATTCCTCCTCAACACCACAGTCAATCATCTCGAGGATGAAGTCGTCCATGTCCATGTCAGCCTTCTTCTTGAAAGTGAACACACACTTGTGGTCGAAAAGGAATGCCAGTGAACCTGTTGTACCCATGTTACCGCTGAACTTATTGAAGACGCTACGAACGTCAGCAACGGTACGTGTGGTGTTGTCTGTAAGGGTATCAACGAATACAGCAACTCCATGAGGGCCGTATCCTTCGTATGTTACAGACTTGTAGTCGCTCTGGTCCTTACCCATAGCGTTCTTGATAGCACGCTCGATGTTGTCCTTCGGCATGTTCTCACGCTTGCAGACAGCAATGATAGAACGCAATGAAGGGTTGTTCTCGGGCTCTGGACCACCAGCCTTAACAGCTATGGCAATCTGCTTGCCCAGACGAGTAAATGTCTTGGCCATGTGGCCCCATCTCTTAAGCTTTGTAGCTTTACGATATTCAAATGCTCTTCCCATATTTTGATTTTATTTTCGTTATTACGTTATTTCGTTATTTCGATTGGCGGCCTTTTCGTTATTACGTTATATCGTTATTACGTTATTACGACATCTTTTTGGGCCGCCTTTCCTCCCCCAAAGGGGGAGATAGAGGGGGCTTTATCTCAATTCTGCTTTGAGCTGAGTGGTAAGGTTCTGAATCAGTTTCTGCATGATGGCATCAATCTGCTTGTCGTTGAGGGTCTTCTCGTTATCCTGAAGGATGAAGTTGACAGCATAAGACTTCTTACCTTGAGGCAGCTTGTCGCCCTCGTAGACATCAAAGAGCTTAACACCCTTGAGGAGCTTCTTCTCAGTCTGGTAGGCAATCTTCTCGATCTGCTCGAACTCAACGCTCTCATCAAGCAGGAGAGCCAAGTCACGACTAACAGCAGGGAACTTGCTGATTTCTGTATAGGTAACAGCCTGATTCTTGATAGTCTTCATGAGCTGCTTCCAACGCAAGTCTGCGAAGTAAACAGGAGCAGAGATACCAAAGCCCTTCAGAATCTTGTGGCTGACGATACCCATCTCAATGAGCACCTTACCACCACGGTTCTGAATCTGAATGCTCTTGTCGTAGATATCAGAATTGCCTTCTGCAAATACCAACATGCCCATGGGAACACCAAGACGGCTGATGATATTCAGGACGTATGCCTTCAGTTCGTAGAATGAGCTGTCCTCGTCGGCATGAGCCCAGCTACCGCTTACACGCTTACCAGTTACCCAAAGGCCCAGGTGATAATCCTCGGAGTAGGCATCCAGAACGTGCTTGATAACCTCAGGATCACGACTGCTGCTGACACCGGGAATGATATCGGCACAACGCTTCTCGGCCTGGAACTTATAGCAGTTACCGAACTCGAAGAACTTGAGGTCGGCATTTCTGTAGTTGGTGTTACGTGCAATGCTCTCCAAACCGCCAAAGAGAAGGGTCTGACGCAAAGAGTTCAGGTCCTGGCTAAGGGGATTGAGAAGCTTGACAAGGTTCTCGCTCTTATAGCTCTCTAAACCATCATAGTAAGCACCACGCTGGAGGCTGTTGTTGAGAATCTCACGGAAGCCGGCACCTACCAGCTGCTCGCCAACAAGGTTCTGCAGTTTGTGGCTCTTGTCGGGGTCGCCCTTAACAGAAAGGCTGCTCTTGAGAGTAGTAGGAATCTCTATATTGTTATAGCCGTAGATACGCAGGATATCCTCTACAACGTCACAGGGACGCTGAACATCCACACGGTAGGCAGGAACAATCAGGTCAAGACCTGCAGCGGTCTCGTTCTGAATCTTCATTTCAAGGCTGGTGACAATGCTCTTGATGGTCTCGGCAGGAATATGCTTGCCAATCAAAGAATCTACATAGTCATATTTCAGAGAAACATTGAAGTCGGGTAGGGGATTGGGATATACATCCACAATCTGCATGCTTACCTTGGCACCAGCTAATTCCTTGGCAAGGATAGCAGCCTGCTTGAGGGCGTAGATCTGTCCGTTGGGATCGATACCACGCTCGAAACGGAAGCTGGCATCTGTGCTAAGGCCATGACGACGTGCACTCTTACGAATCCATGTGGGGTTGAAGTAAGCACTCTCCAGCAACACATTAACGGTGCTGTCATAAGTACCGCTTCCCTTACCACCGAAGACACCGGCAATACACATAGGCTCTTCTGCATTGCAGATAGCCAGGTCGCGGTCTGAGAGCTTGTGCTCCTCGCCATCGAGAGTGATGAAGGGAGTACCCTCGGGCATAGTCTTGACAACAACCTTCTTGCCCAGAATCATATCTGCATCAAAGCAGTGAAGGGGCTGGCCGTATGCCATCATGATGTAGTTGGTGATATCTACAATATTGTTGATAGGACGCAGACCTATGACACGCAACTTGTTCTGCAACCACTCAGGACTCTCCTTAACCTGGCATCCGGTGAGTGAAACAGCACAGTAACGGGGACAAGCCTCGGCATTCTGAACATCAATAGCGATGGGCAGAGCCTCGTCATCAACCTTGAAGTCGTCGCAAGAAGGACGCTTCAGGCTGGTCTTGTAACCGTTCTGGATGAGCCATGCATAGAGGTCGCGTGCCACACCATAGTGGCTGCAGGCATCTGCACGGTTGGGAGTAATATCCACCTCGATAACATAGTCGCTCTCTATGTTGTAATATTTGGCAGCGGGAGTACCGACAACAGCGTCGTCAGGAAGAACAATGATTCCGTTATGGTCATTGCCGATACCGATTTCGTCCTCGGCACAGATCATGCCAAAGCTCTCCACACCACGTAGTTTGCTACGCTTGATGGTAAAGCATTCATCGCCATCGTACAGCTTAGTGCCTACAACAGCTACAATAACCTTCTGACCGGCAGCTACATTAGGAGCACCGCAGACAATCTGAAGGGGCTCGCCCTGTGCAACATCAACTGTACAGATGTGCATGTGGTCACTATTGGGGTGTGCCTCACAAGTCAGTACTTTACCAATCCAAAGGCCTTCAAGACCTCCCTTTATGCTCTGAACTTCCTCTACGCCATCAACCTCCAAACCGGCACTGGTAAGGGCATCTGCCACCTGCTGGGCAGAGAGGTCTGTCTCGACGTATTCACGAAGCCATTTATAAGATATATTCATTGTTAAAAAAAAGAGTTATTTTTTTCGAGGTGCAAAATTACAAATTATTCGACACACATCCAAAAGTTATATTTATTTTCTGTAAGAAAATTACTTAGTCATAGACCAACCCAACTTAAGACCCTTGTAACTGTTGAGTATAGAAGCGGCTGATGTGTTGCTGATGGTTGATTTTCCAAGAGCGTTGATAAGCGTCAAAATCTTGTCTGAATCAAAGAGCAAATACAGCTCGTTGCCATTCTTGCAAGCTGTGCACTTGACTGTTCCAACACCAAAGGCATCTGTAATGGTAAGACGGTTAGTAGAACTGTCATACTTGTATGTGCCGGGATATGTGCGAGAGCCAAACGTAAAGCTACAAGTATTGTCTTCGTTGAAGGTAAGTGCAGTCTTACCTAAAGAAAAACCTACACGTTCCAACTGGTCGCCCAAGGTCTTCTCGACTTTCTCTGACGCGATATCAGAACCGACTTTGGCCAGAATATTCTCGCTCTCGAAAATTACCTTTGGAGATGAATACTTCCAAGTTCCAATGATACTTTCCTTGCTGGTGGTATTTCCGAGGAGATATGAGAGTACACGACCCAAGAGGTCTGTTGTAGTCTGGGATGTATTTCCTGCTATTGCATTGTCAAGAAGAGAAGATGCGTCTGTCTTTGTATCTTTCTGATAATTAAAGCATTTACAAGATGACAGACCAACGCATAACACGAGAGCTGATAAGGCGAAAAAATTCTTTTTCATGTGATGTTATTTTTTAGTAGTTTCGAAAAGTTTTCTAAAAGAAATAGGGAAGGGGGTCTCGAAATTCATAGGCTCACCCGTACGAGGATGGTAGAAATTCAGACGATAGGCATGCAGGGCCAAACGACCAATGGGATTCCTGCCATTGCCGTATTTGGTGTCTCCTGCAACAGGGAAGCCAAGGTCGTTCATGTGAACACGAATCTGGTTCTTACGGCCAGTTTCCAAACGCATCTCAACCAGGCTGTAGTCCTGATTCTTGTCCAGACAATGATAATGTGTAATGGCTTCCTTGCCGCCATTGTCAGTGGGACTGCTATAAGTAAAGAATGCCTTGTTATCTTTTAACCAGGAATGTACGGTTCCGCCTTCTTGTTCCATACTGCCGCAAAGAACAGCAACGTAACGACGGTCATATACTATGTCATGCCAATTATTCTCGAGAATCTGTTCCATCTCGATACTCTTGGCATAAATCATTAATCCAGAAGTCTCACGATCCAAACGGTGAACGACGTGAGCCCTGCACTTGAAATGACGTTTATGGAAATAATCGTCGAGAATGGATTTCACGCAAAATTGATTGGGAGAAGAAGCCATACTGAGAATACCAGGTTGCTTTTCTATAACAACAATATCCTTATCCTCATAGATAATCTTAATGTGCTTGTTGATCAATTCGGTGCTACGTTTGTGACGTGTAACGCGAACAACCTCGCCAACATTAAGCATATGATTGTATTGTGTTACCAGTTTGCGGTCAACAGTTACGGCATGTCCTGCCAGCAAATCCTTGGCGCGGTTTCTGCTGATACCTGACATCTGCTTCATCAAGAATTCCATCAGTTCCTGAGGTTCCCTGACTGGTAATTCAATGTATTTCTGTGCCGAATATTCTTCTCCTGTTATGTTTCTTCCCATCTAAATCGTAATCGTGATTATGTTTAGAAAATAATATTCCTTTATAACTCTTCTATCTCCTCCTTATGAATTTCCTCATCCTTGTCTTGTATAGTGAAGGCTTCCAAATCCTGAACTGTACCATTGAATATATTGCAATCAACAAATCCTTTGATGCCTTCTACTTTACCACAGTCTGTATGTTGCCACATTACCCAGTCTCCTTTGTATGCGAGTTTATTTATATAATAATGTGCAATCCAATACGGATACTCGTTGAAAACCGGATCATCAAGAACATCTTTCTTGAATTTGTAGCTTGTATATAATATTGGCTTTACGCCGTATTTTTCCTCTACAATGTCAAGCCACTTCTTTACGTCCTTCTGAAGTTGTTTCTTTGACAACTTTCCGTCTTTCTCGATATCAAGTACTGGAGGTAAATCTCCAGGAACTAGATGAACTTGATGTAAATAGAAATTTGCCTGTTTTACAGGATCTACGCCTGGAACAAAGAAATGGTAAGCCCCTCGTATGAAATCATTTTCCTTGGCTTGGAAGAAGTTGTCGTTGAAATCATCGTCATAGAGATCCTGACCTTCTGTAGCCTTTATGATGACGAAACGCACAGGATCATTATTGATAGATGCGTTTCTAAGTTTTTCCCATTTAATATTTGTCTGATAATGACTGATGTCAATACCTCTCACATTGTAACCTTCAGGATATTCCGGTTCGCCATATATGGCCTTCCACCTGAAACTGTATGGACTGACAAAGAAATAGTAAAAAAGTCCTATATATGCAATGGCAACAAGCACAATACCAACCCATATAGCAGCACCGAAACGACCGAAAACACCTTTTTTCCCTTTGGGTTTTCTGCTTTTTCTGCCAGAAGACGATTTCTTGTATGTAGAAGAACCGCTTCGTACTTTACGTGGGTTATAATTGTTTGCCAATGCCTTTAAAATTAAAATCCCCTCTCCTACTCTATGTAAGCAGAAGAGGGGAATTGAATATCTAATTTATTTCTGCTCTAAAGCCAGAGTCTTGGTACACTGGTCGCATACCTCAGATGGGCCCCAGTACTGGATTGGACCGGGATATACATAGCATGTATTCTTAGCCCACTCCTCACGCTTGCTGGCGAAGAACTTGAAGGGAGCACCGTCAAGCTCAACAAGAGCCTTGCGGATAACAGGCTTCATAGCACCGTTACGACGCTCCATGTTCATCATCATTGTGATGGGCACACCACCGGCAATCCACTCAGAAGCAGGAGCGGTAGTGTTCTTGATGATACTCATATAACCAGTCTTGCCATTAGCAATCAGACGGCTGGCATTGAAACCAAGGCTGTAGCAGTAGTCAGCATCGTAGTTAGAAGGAGCTGCACAACGTCCCTCGTAACCGAAGAAGTGGTGCTGAGCGCTGAACTTACCATTGTACTTGCCTTCTGCCTTCCAAGCAGCCAACTTGGTAGCTACCATAGCAGAGAGCAACTTCTCTGTCTCGATGAGAGATACCTGTACATTTCCGTGAGGATCACGGTCGAGGCACAACTGACGCTCTACATCCTTGGGAAGAGACTCCAGAACAGCCAAGTTCTCAGGAGCGATGTGACTCTTAACGAAAGCAACCTGCTCGTCCTTAGAAGCAAACTCACGGCTCTCGCCTGTTGCAGGGTCTGTCAGAACCTCGTTCAACTCAGCAATCAACTTCTTGATAGCAGGGATGAACTCGATAAGACCTTCAGGAATAAGAACAGTACCGAAGTTGTTGCCTTCTGCAGCACGGTCAGCTACAATCTTAGCCAAGTATGTTACAACATCGTCCAAAGACATCTCCTTCTTCTCAACTTCCTCAGAAATCAAGCAAGCGTTGGGCTGAGTCTGCAAAGCACACTCAAGTGCGATGTGAGAAGCAGAACGTCCCATCAACTTGATGAAGTGCCAGTACTTACGGGCAGAGTTACAGTCGCGCTGGATGTTACCGATCAACTCGCTGTATGTCTTACAAGCTGTATCAAAACCGAAGCTGGTCTCGATCTGCTCGTTCTTCAAGTCACCGTCAATAGTCTTGGGGCAACCGATTACCTGAACACCATACTTCTTAGCAGCATAGTACTCAGCCAATACACAAGCGTTGGTGTTAGAGTCGTCACCACCGATAATTACCAATGCCTTGATGCCAAGCTTACGCAGAATCTCGATACCGCTCTCGAACTGAGACTCCTTCTCGAGCTTAGTACGACCAGAACCGATGATATCAAAACCACCAGTGTTACGATATTCATCGATAAATGCGTCAGTAAACTCAACATACTTGTGATCAACCAAACCACCAGGTCCCATAAGGAAACCATACAACTTGCAGTTGGGGTTGAGTGACTTAACACCGTCATAAAGACCACTGATAACATTGTGTCCACCAGGAGCCTGACCACCGCTCAGGATGATACCCACATTAAAGGGCTCAAGAGCCTTCTGCTCGCCAGCCTTGAAAGTAATAACAGGCATGCCATAAGTATTTGGGAACATAGCCTTTATTTCTTCCTGATTACCAACACTCTGTGTAGCTGCACCCTCAACAGCAACTACAGGACCTTGCAGAGCCTTGGGAAGCTTAGGCTGATAGGCAGCACGAGCTACCTGCAATGCACTTTTTTCCATAATTTTGAATCTTATTAAAATATTTATAAACTATTTTCGCAGCGCAAAATTACAAAAATGTGGGGTAAATAAAGAAAGAAACCATAAAAATTCATTTTTTTTATTAAAAATAAACGTTTGATTAAGCGTGTTTGAGCTTTTCTTCTTATCTTTGCTTTGTTAGTCACCCTTTAAACAATTCCACATTATGAAAAGAAGAGAGATAAAGAAGGACATTAATTCGTTGTGTGGCGATTTGTTCGCCGAGTGTGTAGCTTTGCTTCAATACAAGGAGAACATTGAAAAAAAGGACGTTGAGAACGTCATGCTTACCATTTTGCAAATGCAGAACGACATGATAAGCAGACTATCTCATGTAGAGCCAGGTAGCACCAAGCTTTTCTTCAAGAAAATGCGTGAGGATTTGTTAGCCCGTACAGGAGATATTGTAGAACAGATAAAAGCATTGGCTTAAAAAGATATGCTACAAAGTCTAAGCAGAAAGATACTGTTTGACTGGTTGGGGTTCAGGGAAAACGTTACGGAGCCCTTGCCGGACAAGTGTGTCATAGCATTAGCGCCCCATACAAGCAACTGGGATTTCATCATTGGGAAGTTATACACTTCCGCAATTGGAGAATCAAATATGTTCTTGATGAAAAAGGAGTGGTTCTTCTGGCCCCTGGGAATTATCATGAGACGTATGGGAGGAATACCTGTGTACAGAAACAAGAAAACCAAGATAACAGATTCTGTTGCAGAACAAGCCAGAAAAGCTGACATATTCAGGATTTGCGTAACACCAGAGGGAACACGTAAGGCCAATGCCGACTGGAAAATGGGATTCTATTATATTGCCTTAAAAGCAGATATCCCTATTCTGCTTTATGGTCTGGATTTCAAGACAAAAACCATAGAATGTACAAAGAAAATCATCCCAAACGGTGACGTTGATAGTCAGATGCAGGAAATCAAGGATTACTTTCGGAATTATACCGGTAAACACCCTAGGCAGTTTGCGTTATAATCCCATATAATTATAGTTTACGGATATGTTTTTCAGGTTAATTGTAGTTCTGTCTTTTCTTCTTGCGGCGTTTGCTGATTGCAATGCACAGCGCAAACGTAACGAGAAGACACCTTTGGCATTATACTTTGAGAACTACAAGAACCCCAACTATACGTCTGCAGATAAGATAAGGATAGAAGACCTAGACATCAACAACGAGCAGAAACGCTATACAATCTACCTGAACGATGCATTCAAATCACAACCGTTTACCCCCACACTGGTTAAACGTATATATGAAGATGTGCGTCGTACCTTAGAACCTCCATACAACACCTACGACATTATCATTTATGCACAAGATGTTCCTATAGAGCAATTGATCTCTATTGATCAACTTACAGAACGAGATAGTCTGAGGGTATATATGAAGAATCCCTACAAGGGAAATGCTTGGGTGAGTCCTATTAGTGTACCCTACTCTATTGAAAAAGGACTAAAGGGAAAACATCTATGTGTATGGGCCAGTCATGGTAAATACTATAATGTAAGGACTGGAGAGTGGATTTTCCAGCGTCCATACCTTTATTGTACAACAGAAGACCTGTTCACACAAAGTATTGTGGTGCCTTATCTGATACCTATGCTGGAGAATGCCGGAGCAGTTGTTTATACACCCCGTGAAAGAGACTGGCAAAAGAACGAGATAATTGTTGATAACGACATGGGCAACAGATATGGTGTCTATGGCGAAAACAACTCCAAATTTGAATGGGAAAGCGGTCCTAACGGTTATTGCAAAACACATGACATTTATACAGACAAGCAGAATCCTTTTACGGAAGGAACATACCGTCAGATTGAAGCCACCAACAATAAACGAACACAGAGTACTGCCGTATGGGTACCAGAGATTAAGGAAAGTGGTGACTATGCCGTTTATGTCTCGTACAAGAGTTTACCCAACAGTATAAGTGACGCTTGTTATACTATTGTTCATCAAGGAGTTACTACAAGCTACAAGGTTAACCAACAGATGGGTGGTGGAACGTGGGTCTATCTAGGAACCTTCCACTTTGAGAAAGGAAAGAACGATCAGAATTACATCTATCTTTCTAATCTGAGTTCCTATCGTGGTATTGTAACTGCAGACGCTGTAAGATTAGGCGGTGGAATCAGCAATATAGCCAGAAGCGACACACTAATGCAAAACCCATGCATACAGAGTGGTTTGCCCCGTTGTCTGGAAGGTGCACGCTATACTGCCCAATGGGCTGGCTTCCCATATGAAGTTTATTCGAGAACAGGTGCCGATGACTATTCCGATGACATCAGAGTCCGTTCCTATGTTCAGAACTATCTGGCTCGCGGCAGTTCCTATCTGCCAGGAGACAGCGGACTTTGTGTTCCTATTGAGTTGAGTCTGGCAGTTCATAGTGATGCAGGATACAAGAAGGATGCTTCGTATATCGGAACCCTTGGCATATACACCACAGGTTATTATGACAATATAACCGGTGCAGGACTCTCAAGGCTGACAAGCAGAGACTTTGCGGATATTGTTATGACACAGGTTACAAACGACTTGACCAATACCTATGGAAGATGGAACCGTAGACAACTATACGACAAAAATTACGGAGAGACACGTGACCCACAAGTGCCTGCCATGATACTTGAGATGCTGAGTCATCAGAACTGGCAGGATATGCGCATGGCACACGATCCAACCTTTAAGTTTACAATGGCACGTGCTATTTATAAAGGTGTATTGAAGTATCTTAATAATGTACACCAGAATACAGACTTCTGTGTTCAGCCACTTCCTGTTAAGGACCTTTCGGCTACAGTTAACGCAAATAACAACGAGGTAAGACTAAGCTGGACTCCTACTGAAGATAAGTTGGAACCATCAGCACAACCTACTCATTATATCATATATACTAGTGCAGGCGACAAAGGATATGACAATGGTATAGTAGTATCAGCCAACGAAACATCAGTTACGCTATCCATTCAGCCAAAAGTACTATACAAATATAAAGTATGTGCCGTTAATGCTGGCGGAAAGAGCCTATCTAATCAGGAGGTCTGTGCATATTTGGCTTCACCTTTCAGTAAGAACATACTTATGGTGGACGGCTTCCAGCGCTTAGCCGGTCCACTTCCTGTTGATAATGACTCAATACGTGGTTTCCGCCTGGATGTGGATCCTGGTGTTATAGACGTAAAATCACCCGTGTATTGTGGCAAACAATATCTGTTCAGTAAAAATTCCTGGGATACAATAGGCGAAAGTGGAGCTGAATTAGAAGGAATGATACTTGCCGGTAATACACATGATTATTGCACATTGTATACCAAGGATATCATATCCAGTGGATTGGATTACAACATCAGTGCTTGCGTTTCCTCATCTCTGCCAACTCTTGACACATCAGGATTCCAACTGATAAATTTGATTTTTGGAGCGCAAAAGCAAGACGGGTATTCGCTACAAAACTACAAAACATTCACTCCGGCATTGATGCAAGCTATTTCTTCTTATGCCACAAAAGGCGGAAACCTGCTGCTCAGCGGCTCCTTTATCGGAACAGACATGCAGACTCCGGAAGAACGGGATTTTACAAGGACGGTTTTCAAGTATAATTACGAGCAATCATTACAGTTGGACAGTATCTCCGGTATGGAAGGAATGAACACTAGTGTGCAAGTATATCACACGCCCAACGAACAGCATTACTGGGTTAGGACGGCTGACGTACTACGTGGTACAGAAGGATCGTTCTGCACAATGCTATATAAGCAGACTGCCCTACCCTCTGCTATTGCCTATCAGGGTGCCGACAGAAGGTCACTCTCCTTCGGTTTCCCCTTGGAATGCATCATGGATGAAACGGTACGAAGAAATATCATCGCTGCATCCGTCCAGTTTTTGTTAAGTAACAACTAAAAGTAAATTATATATGTATAAGATTATCTGTAACATGAAAGCTTCCCGATCTATGGATATTACCGAGGAGCAACTACATACGATTGAGAAGTATTCGCTTTTCAACGAACTGCTGGACAGCAACGGCATAGTTGACGAAAGTGTACTGGAGAAGCTAAGACTGAATGTGCGTTCTTTACTGGAATCAAACTCATCAGACCCTGATTTGTTGGATTTCTGTCAGAATGTTCTTTTCCATGACAACATGAAATGTTTCGGATTACACCAGTTGATATTACTGTATATTGATTGGGAAAAGAAACAGCTGGACGCACTGAAACCTATTCTCAAAGAAGATATAGCTGAAGAATAATCTGGCGAATGGAGCACAAATTGTCAGATTGGCTACCTACCACCCGAAAGGAAATGCAACTTCGTGGGTGGGATTGTGCTGATGTTATTCTATTCAGCGCTGATGCCTATGTAGACCATCCTTCTTTCGGAGCTGCTGTTATTGGCAGGCTTCTTGAAGCAGAAGGCCTACGCGTCTGCATTGTGCCACAGCCTGACTGGCACGGAGACTTCCGCGATTTCAAAAAACTGGGAAGACCAAGGCTCTGGTTCGGTATTGCACCTGGGTGTATGGACAGTATGGTGAACAAATATACTGCTGCCAGAAGACTCAGAAGTGAGGATGCCTATAGTCCGGATGGCAGGCATGATCTTAGACCTGAATATCCTACCATTGTCTATTCCAAGATTCTGAGACAACTTTATCCTGATGTTCCCATCGTGCTTGGTGGCATTGAAGCCAGTCTGCGCCGTGTTATGCATTACGACTACTGGAAGGAGAAGTTCATGCCAAGCATCCTGATGGATAGTGACGCAGACATTATCACCTACGGTATGGGCGAAAAGCCCACACTGATGCTTTCTGATCTATTGTCAGAGACATTAAACGACTATCATCCATCGCTATATTATGATGAGAATGGAGAGCCGTATATAACACGTGAAACATTCAGGGATGTCATACAGAAACAGAACAATGTACCTCAGACTGTTTCAATTTATGACAAGCATGAGATTCCCGGTGGAATTCAAAAGGATGATATTGTTCTGCACAGCTATGAGGATTGTCTTTCTGATTTGAAATTGCATGCAGACAACTTCCGTCATGTAGAGGAAGAAAGCAATAAACTGAAAGCACAACGACTATTGCAGGAAACCAGAGGAAAATGGGTTGTGGTGAATCCACCATTCCCCCCTCTGACACAGGAAGAACTGGACCATAGCTTCGACCTGCCATATACCCGATTGCCACATCCCAAGTATAACGGGAAACGTATTCCTGCATACGACATGATTAAGTTCAGTGTGAATATGCATCGTGGATGTTTTGGCGGATGTGCATTCTGTACGATTAGTGCCCATCAGGGTAAGTTCATTATGAGTCGCTCCAAGGAGAGTATCCTTCGGGAAGTCAGACAGATTGCCAAACAACCCGATTTCAAAGGTTATCTAAGCGATTTGGGCGGCCCCAGTGCCAATATGTATATGATGCATGGCAAGAACCCCAAGGCTTGCGCCGTATGCAAACGTCCTTCATGCATTCATCCTCAGATTTGTCCTAATCTGAATGGTGACCACAGGCCGTTGCTTGAAATATACAGAGAAGTAGATAAGATTCCCAATATCAAGAAGAGTTTTATTGGAAGTGGAGTCAGATACGACCTCTTACTACACGACTGGAAAGACGAGACGCTAAATAAGGCGGCAAGAGAATACACACATGAACTGATTAAAAACCATGTGAGCGGAAGACTTAAGGTTGCGCCCGAACATACATCCGACCAGGTGTTGTATATAATGCGCAAGCCCTCCTTCCGTCTATTCCATCAATTCAAGAAGGTGTTTGATGACATATGCAGGAAAGAACATCTGCGCCAGCAGATTATACCCTATTTTATAAGTAGTCACCCAGGATGCCATGCACAGGATATGGCCGAATTAGCTATTGAAACCAAGAATATGGATTTCCAGCTGGAACAGGTTCAGGACTTTACTCCAACCCCATTGACTGTAGCTACTACATGCTGGGCAACAGGGTATCATCCATATACGTTAGAACCTATTTTCTCTGCTAAGACGCCTAAAGACAAGCAACAGCAGAGAATGTTCTTCTTCTGGTATAAGAAAGAAGAGCGCAGAAATATTGAAAACTATCTAAAGCAGATTAAAAGGCTGGATTTACTGAAACGATTATTTCATTAATATAAACAATAAAAACATATAAAGAATACAACTATGACAGAATGGTTTGAATGTAAGGTAAAATATGACAAGACAATGGAGGATGGTCTCATCAAGAGTACAACAGAGACTTATCTGGTTGATGCCATTAGTTTTACAGAAGCAGAAAAACGATTTATTGAAGAGATAGAGCCTTTCATGGCAGGTGAGTTTGTTGTAACAGATATCAAGAGAGCCCGACTCTCTGAGGTAATGGAAAGCGAAGACCTAACAGACGACAAATGGTTCAAGGCCAGAGTGGCATATATTACAATTGACGAGAAGAAGGGAACAGAAAAACGTACCGTACAGTCTATTCTGATTCAGGCAAAAGACTTCCGCACATCATTGAAGAACCTGGATAAAGGTATGCATGGAACACTTGGTGACTGGGCAATAGTTTCAATCACGGAAACAAAGATTATGGATATTTTCAAATCTCAGCCAGATGAAGAGCCCCAAGGAGATAATCAGTGAGATCAAGCAAACTCTCCCACCCGATATTAAACTTGTTGCTGTAAGCAAGTTTCATCCTGCCAGCATGATAGAAGATGCCTATGCCGGCGGACAAAGATTATTTGGAGAGAATCATGTGCAGGAACTTCAGCAAAAACATGAGGTGCTACCCAAGGATATTGAGTGGCACTTCATTGGCCACCTGCAGACCAATAAAGTAAAATACATTGCAGAATATGTGCATCTGATTCATGCCGTTGATACACATAAACTTTTGGTAGAGATTAACAAACAGGCAGAGAAGCACAACAGAGTCATTGACTGTCTGTTGCAATTACATGTTGCTCAGGAAGAAACCAAGTTCGGCTTTGCACCACAGGAACTGCTTGATTATGTTGAACAAGGAGAATGGCGTGCATTAAAGAATGTAAGGCTTTGCGGCCTGATGTGCATGGCAAGCAATGTGGATGACAAAAAGCAAATTGCAAGTGAGTTCGAACAAGCCAATACTATATTCAACAAACTGAAAAGTGAATACTTTAACAACGAGGATTGTTTTGCCATTCGCTCATGGGGTATGAGCGACGACTATCCTATTGCTATAGAATATGGAAGCAATATGATTCGTGTTGGTAGTAAGATATTTGGTCCAAGAGTATATTAATTTCACATTTTCTCTGATTTTGTGCAAAAATCAATTTGATTTCTTGCAAAAATCCATAAAATAGAGTACCTTTGTGCACAAATTTAAAGATTTTGTGCAAATGGAGAATATAACAATACCCTCATATAATCAAATTGTTCAAGAAAGTATCCAGAAATATTGGGAAAAGGATTCCATGTCAGATTATGGACTTTTCACTTTTAAATATAAAGATGTAGCTGAAATAATTGAAAAATTTCATATCCTTTATGCTGAGTTAGGCATTCAGAAAGGAGATAAAATTGCAATATGCGGCCGTAACCTAAGTCGTTGGGGTGCCGCATTTTTCAGTATTATTACCTATGGTGCTATAGCTGTTCCCATTTTGCACGAGTTCCACCCTTCTCAGATTCATGACATAGTAAATCATAGCGAGTCAAAACTGCTTCTTGTTGGCGATAAAGTTTGGCCTGGTCTTACTGCCAGTGAAATGCCTGACTTGGAAGGTATAATCTCATTGGCTGATTATAGTATCCTGAGCAGCAATACAGAGAAGTTTACTCAGGCATATGATTCTATCAAGGAAATATATGCTCAGAAATATCCTAATGGCATCCAGCCTTCTGACCTGAATTATCATAAGGATGAGGCTGAAGAGTTGGCCATCATCAACTATACCAGTGGCACAACCAGCAACAGCAAAGGTGTAATGCTACCCTATCGTGCTTTGTGGAGCAATTATGATTTTGCCGTCCATGTACTTGGAGATGTCATCAAGCCAGGAGATAGTATTCTGTCTATGCTACCAATGGCCCATATGTATGGAATGGCCTTTGAGTTCTCTTTTGAGTTTCTCTCCTGCGTTCACATAAACTTCTTGACAAGGATGGCATCTCCTACAGTTCTGATGCAGGCATTGGCAGAGGTTAAGCCTGTTATTCTTATTGTTGTACCTCTTATTATAGAAAAGGTAGTACGCAAAGCTGTCCTTCCAAAGATTCAGACGCCCAAGATGCGTATTTTGATGAAGACACCTATCATCAACAGAATTATCAAACGTAAGATCTGTGATGGACTGACCAAAGCCTTAGGCGGTAACTTCTACGAGGTTATCATTGGTGGAGCTGCACTGAATCAGGAGATAGAGAAGTTGCTGCACGATATAGGATTCCGTTATACCGTTGGTTATGGTGCAACAGAATGTGCTCCAATTATAACATACGAAGATTACAAGAAGATGGTTCCTGGTAGCTGTGGTAAAAACGTCATACATCAGGAGTTGAAGATTCTAAGTCCCGACCCACAAAAGATTCCAGGTGAAATTCTGACACGTGGTCTGAATGTAATGCTTGGCTATTACAAGAATGAAGAAGCTACAGAAGCTACGCTTGATAAAGAAGGATGGTATCATACCGGTGACTTGGGCGTAATGGATAAGAAGGGAAATGTCTTTATTAAGGGAAGAAGCAAAAACATGTTGCTTGGCGCTAACGGCCAGAATATCTATCCTGAGGAGATTGAAGACAAGCTCAGCAATATGAAGATGGTTGCCGAGTGTGTTGTAATCCAAAAGGGTGACAAACTTGTAGGACTTGTTTATCCCGATCAGGATCAGGTTCAGGCAGAGAAGCTTAGCGAAGAGGACCTTGTTGCACTTATGGAACAGAACCGTAAGGATGTTAATCCTCTCCTCCCCTCTTATGCCCAGTTGACTGGAATCAAGATTATGAAACAGGAATTTGAGAAGACTCCAAAGAAGAGTATCAAACGATTCCTTTACGCTAATGAGGAAGTTTAAGATTTATATTCCATAATTGATAAACAGTAAGCCCTCAAAGGTTAATAACTTTTGAGGGCTTACTTGTGTTTTGAACGATGTGTTCGGACAGAGAGTCCGAAGCTTACGGACTAACAGTCCGCACCTTACGGAATCGGAGTCCGCACGTTACGGACTTTTCTATTTATAACTCTTCGATACTGACGATTCCCTTAACAACGCAATAAATTATAACATCAGCAAGAGAACGAGCATGAATCTTCTCCATTATATTCTTGCGATGAGAAATAACAGTTGTTGTTGCTAAAGAGAGTTGTTCGGCAATTTCCTTATTAATATAACCTTTGCATAGAAGTATGGCGACTTCAATCTCGCGTGAGGAAAGCACCTGCTTTTCTTCTACTTGACGAGCCATATTTATAGCATGGTCATGTCCCATGTGCTGCAAAGACATAAAATCACTAACCAGTTCCTTCTCGCTTTGGCAAATATTAAGTGTATGAATATCCTTAATCTGCATGTCGCCATTCACTAAAACAATTGTCTTCTTGGGAAATTGTCTGAAGAAAATGGTCTGTTGGAAATAAATATTAGAAGAGACAAAGAAATGAAGGAACCCGGATAAATCACCGAGTTCCATCAATTCCTTGGTATTTGAAAATACTTGTATCTCAGCCATTGGCAACAATCGACTCAGCAAATGCTGAAGGCCTATGCACGTAAGTACATTGCTGTCTATGACTGCAAACTTTATGTTTGCTGTATCAAAAGGCATATTGCCGGGATGATGCATCATACAAACCACTTAACGTAACAGAAGTCCTGACGATGAGGAATGTTCTCGTTTTTGGGATACATACGATAGCAAATCTTGAAGCTTCCGGCATTATCCACGCTGTGTGAAGCACGGAAGGTGTAACGGTTGCCTTCAACATTTACCAATTCAAAATCATTTACATGGTAAATATGATCCTCTCCATGAATATCTGTCTGCAAAGTTACCAATTCTATACCGATAGCATTATCCAGACCTGCCTCGTCAACAACAACCTCTACATTATACTTCTTACCAGCCTCGATGTTGCCATTTATTACTTCCTCAGACTTTCTGATCTCAAGTACATTGATGGCATCCCAACGCTCAGCAACTGTTTCTTTCCAAAGTGCAATATCCTTTGCAAGTTTACGATCGTTAGCATTCAATGCATTTGAACGGTCACGAAGTTTGTTGTAGAACTTGTTATAGTAATCGTCCAACTGACGCTTCATCGTGTAATGAGGAGCAATCTGTGCAATAGAGTTCTTTATTACCTTAATCCATTCAGGACTATAGCCCTTTGAGTTACGAGCATAGTAAAGAGGCATAATCTCGTTCTCTAACAGAGAATAGATGGTTGCTGCATCCAACTGGTCCTGATAATCCTGGTTCTGATAGGTGCGTTTCTCAGTAAGAGCCCATCCTGCTCCTTCGCGATAACCTTCCAGCCACCAGCCATCCAGGACTGACAGGTTTACAACACCATTCATCTCGGCCTTCTCACCTGATGTACCAGATGCTTCAAGAGGACGGGTTGGCGTGTTCATCCAAATATCTACACCGCTAACCAAACGACGAGCCAACTGCATATCATAGTTCTCAAGGAAGATAATCTTGCCAAGGAATTCAGGACGCTGACTGATTTCATAAATCTTCTTGATCAAACCCTGACCTGCACCATCAGCAGGATGTGCCTTACCTGTGTAAAGGAACTGTACAGGATAATCAGGATTGTTGACAATCTTAGCCAAACGATCCAAGTCTGTGAACAAAAGGTGAGCACGCTTGTAGGTAGCAAAACGACGACCAAAGCCAATCAACAAGGCATTGGGGTTAATCATTTCCATCAGGTTTACCACCCTTGAAGGATCACCCTGATTCTTGAGCCAGCTGTCGCGGAACTGTTCGCGGATATAATCTACCAACTTGGTCTTCAGAGCCATACGGGTCTTCCAAACCTCTTCGTCGCTTACGTTATATATAGCCTCCCAAATACTTTGGTTGCTCTGATCATTCAGGTGATTGCTGTCGAAGTGCTTTGCATAAAGCTTACGCCACTCGTTGGCACACCATGTTGGGAAGTGAACTCCATTGGTTACATAACCTACATGGCTTTCCTCGGGATAGTAACCCTTCCATATTCCAGCAAACATCTTCTTGCTGACCTCGCCATGCAACCAGCTTACACCATTAACTTCCTGTGAAGTGTTGCAAGCGAAGGTTGACATACAGAAGCGCTCTGAATGATCATCAGGATTCATTCGTCCCATACCGATGAATTCATCCCAGCTGATACCCAGCATCTGAGGATAGCCGCTCATGTATTTACTGAAGAGCCCTTCGTCAAAGTAGTCGTGACCTGCAGGTACTGGAGTATGAACGGTATAGAGTGAAGAAGCTCGAACCAACTCAAGAGCAGTAGTGAAACTCATACCCTCGTTCACGTAGTCAACCAGACGCTGAACATTACACAGTGCTGCATGACCCTCGTTGCAATGGTATACATCCTTCTTGATACCCAGTTTCTTCAGTGTCAAAACACCACCGATACCAAGCAGAATTTCCTGCTTCAGACGGTTTTCCCAGTCACCACCATACAGTGAGTGAGTGATGCTGCGATCAAACTCGGAGTTCATCTCGTTGTCTGTATCAAGCAGATAAAGCTTAATTCTACCAACATTGACACGCCAGACATAAGCATGAACATGGTAGTTCATATAAGGAACATCAATAACCATTGGTGATCCGTCCTCGTTCATTTGCTGTTCAATAGGCAGTGTGCCAAAGTTCTGAGCCTCATAGTTAGCAATCTGCTGACCATCCATGCTCAGAGTCTGAGTGAAATAACCATAGCGATACAAGAAACCAACTGCACACATATCAACGTTAGAGTCACTGGCTTCCTTCAGATAGTCGCCGGCCAGAATTCCCAGACCGCCAGAATAAATCTTAAGCACCTGATTCAAACCGTACTCCATACACAGGTATGCTACACTTGCACGATTCTTGTCAGGTTCAACATCCATGTAGTTTCTGAACTCTGTATAAACATCGTTCATCTTCTTGATAACGGCCTTATCCTTTGCCAACTTTTCCATCTTCTCAAAGCTAAGACGCTCTAAGAGTAGAACGGGGTTCCCGTCGCATGCTTCATATAATGGTTCATCAAGACTACGGAACAAACTTCTTGCACTGTGACTCCAAGACCACCACATGTTATGAGCGAGCTCTTCCAACTGTCTCAATTCTGCTGGCATATTACTCTTAACAGTAATTGGTTTCCAACAGGGGTTATTTGCATTACTTGCCTTGATTTTCATATTTTCTTTATCCTTAAAATGTTATTATCCTAATCTCTTATTTCTATTTCTTAATGCAATGTTATATGCCTCATAATAATACTGAATAAAGTGTTTCCAAAGGGCTTTTTCTGATAGACTTTCTGCTTTCTTTCTAACTGCATTCTGTTTTTTGCTGTCTAATGCGGAATATGTTGTAATAGTGCTGACGATATTGTCAACAACTTCATTAAAGTTATAGTCGTTACGTGTAATTACTTCAACACCATCCAAAATCTTACTCTGACGTCCTATCTCCTTATTTGCCCATAAACCAAATCCTGAAAGTGAGGTCGTAATACAGGGTACACGGAAAGCCGTTGCCTCTAATGGCGTATATCCCCATGGTTCATAATATGAAGGATAGACAGCCAAATCATCACCTATAAGCAGGTCATAGTATGGCATATTAAAGATACCGTCTTTACCATCCAGATAACAAGGAACAAAGATAACCTTAACCTGGCTTTCCTTGTTGTTGCGTATTCCATGCGAATGCAGATAGTTCAACACATTATCACTCTCCTGATTATGCAGGGTATGTGTGAACAATGGGTCAATCAGCGGAGTATCGTAAACCGTGTCGTACTTCAGACGGTCCTGCAGGTCAACACGTGGAGCATCCATCCATCCGGGAACCTGAATCAAAGCAAGAACAGGGCGCTTCAGGTTTTGCTCGTAAAGGCCACGGTACATGGCTTCCAGAAAGACGTCAATACCCTTGTTCTTATATTCATATCGGCCGCTTATTGCAACCACCAGTGTATCGTCCGTAAACTCCGTGCCTGTAAGTGCATTTGCAACACGGAAGATTTGCTTGCGGGCTTTGTTACGTGCAGCAGTAAACTTTGCTCCCTTAGGAACAAAATCCTG
Organism: uncultured Prevotellaceae bacterium; assembly: GCA_946415645.1. Classification (GTDB taxonomy): domain Bacteria; phylum Bacteroidota; class Bacteroidia; order Bacteroidales; family Bacteroidaceae; genus Physcousia. The sequence goes on along the minus strand of CAMKTJ010000040.1, from coordinate 4,720 downwards.
CTCAAAGCCATTCATCAGTACAGCATCACATTCTTTGTCTAATAACTCTTTGCACTCGTTGGCAGTAACATCACTAACAGTGGTAAAGCAATCAACATTGTGAGCAGTCTGACGTTCGATGCTGTGCTTTGATTCCATATTCAACTCCTGTGCCATCTGACAGCCATTATAAGCCCACAGATAATCGTACAGGGGTTTGTGGTTTCCTGCAATACTGCGGCCAATGCTTGTAGCATGAGTAGTAAAGATGGTTGCAATCTGAGGAACATACTTTTTTATGTAGAGCGCTCCTAAACAGGTCATCCATTCATGAACCTGGTAAACAACATTCTTTTTCTTTGTCAGAGAATGATTATAGAAACTTTCAACCACCTTGGCTGCAGCAAAAGCAAACATGCTGGCCTCGTCATAATCACCGTAAGCATGCAGGCTGTCAACCTGAAAATCATTCCATGCCTGACCGTAGATTTCATTCTTTTTCTCAAAATAGGGGGTAAAGTCAACAAGGACTACACAGGGCTGACCTGGAATATTCCAACGGCCTACACGTATATGCAATCCTTCGCCTGTGGCTTTCTTAACCCAAGAAGCCCACAGTTTCTTATCTTCTATGAAAAGAGGATTTTCACGATTCTTCCATACGTCAGGACCAATAAAGACGATTTTGTCTTTAAATGAATCCTGAAGTGTCTTTGCTCTGGTACTGAGAACGGTGTATATACCACCGATTTTGTTACATACTTCCCAACTGCTTTCGAAAATGAAGTCAGGACTGATTATCTTATCTGCCATTAAATTAATATCTTAAGGTCTTGTTTATCCGGTGCAAAGTTACAACAAAATCCTGAGTGTACGAAATACGCTTCTACATTTTTTGACTTATATCAATAAGCAAAAGAAAAAGGGGAGTTTAACCCTCCCCTATTTCCTTTATTTTGCCGGTGAAATACAGAAATGAAGTTTATGCATTCCCTTCTCTATTTCGTACTTCTTGAGAGGGCCAGGGCCGCAACTGGCGTTACCCAAACCGCGCATGGCAGCATCCAAATGAAGCACCACTTCAGACTTGCGAATCTTGTTCAGTTCATGCAGGTATTTTGTCTGCCAAAGATCCTCATCGGTATAATGCTGAGCACTGAACATGAACGTATTCTCTAAAGCTATGATGCTTATACCCTGTCCTTTGTTATCTGTCAGCTTCACCCAGTTTACATCACAACGCTCACCCATGCTCTGAGGTTTTATATATTCCTCTTGCATACCACTTACCGTGGTGGTATAGCAACCTACAAAAGCACAGTCTTTACGGTCGGGGTAATTCTCCATAGGACCACGTCCCAGATATTCCACATTCTCCAAACTCTTGTCAAGAAATGCCAGTAAACCCAGACGATGGAAGTCGTCGTTTGTCTCGTTATTTGTAATTGTAGAAGTAACGATAATCCTTCCGTCAGAAGCAATCTCATATTCAGTAACAACAGGAACCTTAGATCGGCTATCTTTACCACCTTTCACAATCTGCGTAGTTATGACCTTGGTAACACCGTCCTTCTCAATCAGCTTAACATAGATGCCATCGCGTTTTACGTTCAGGTTTCCAACACGGTCGTTGTTGATACTTCTGTATCCGTTGAACAGGAAGTTCTCTTCACCAGATACCATCTGTTTACCACTATATGTGAGGTCGATGATGGCGCCAGTCTTTTTACTGATACCAAAGCTGAAGTCCTTACCTTTGAAGATAATGGCATCGTCAGTTTCAGATGATGTAACCTTATTTCCAGAGTCGTTATTGAATACAAGGTCGCTAGCCATTTTATTCCTGAGGCAAATCTGTTCTGCAGCAACACTGTGGCCGGCAGGAGCCCAAATGGTAGCCTCCTTCAGTTCAAGTGAAAGGTTTAGGTGATAGGCATCCGTGTCATATCTATCCTCACTTTCGGGCAACGTTACGGGCATATCAACATCGATGCTATCACCTGGCTGAACAGCGGGCATGCTGGTCACGCCACTCTTGATGACACGACCTCCGCGCAGCAGTTCATACTTCAGATTATAGGCACTTAAGTCATGGAAACAATAACGATTACGTATGCGAATCTTACCCTCATCAGTCTTACGGAAGTCAACATACTGATATACCTTCTTTACTTGTAATAGCTTAGGCGTTACATGGCGGTCAGCAGTGATGATACCGTTACAGCAGAAGTCGTTATCGTTGGGATAATCACCAAATCCGCCACCGTAGTACATATTAGTCTGGGGTTCTCCGTATTTGCATAGACTCTGGTCAACCCAGTCCCAAATACATCCGCCTATCATGCGCTTGCTTTTAAACTCGATATAGTCCCAGTACTCCTTCAAATTACCGATAGAGTTACCCATGGCATGAGCATACTCGCAGAGGAAGAAAGGACGCCCCTGTAGATTCTCCTGCTTATCAAGTTTCATCATATGATCAATACTGGGATACATACGGCTATCCATGTCGGCAACCTCGTTCATACCTTCGTAGTGAATCAGGCGGTTATCCAAAGCCTGAATAGCTTTCTTGCTAGCCACAAAATTGTTACCGCCACCGCACTCATTACCCATACTCCAGAAGATAACGCTAGCGTGATTACGATCGCGCAGCACCATACGCTCTTGACGATCCACATACTGACCCTCCCATGACGAGTTTTTAGATATGCTGTGGTTACCATGACATTCTACGTCAGCCTCGTCCATTGTGTATATTCCATAATAATCATACAGGGCATACATACGTGGATCGTTGGGATAATGACTGGTACGCACGGTGTTCAGGTTGTAACGTTTCATCAACAGGATGTCCTCTATCATACTCTCAACGGGTACAGCTTTTCCATATACGGGATGTGTATCATGGCGATCGGCCCCCTTGAACATTACCCGCTTACCATTGATGAATACCTGACCGTTACGGTTCTCTATCTTACGGAATCCATACTTCTGAGTACTGATATCCCCATTTACCTTTATGTCAACGGTGTACAGGTTAGGCGTCTCGGCAGACCAAAGCTCTGGCTGACGAACCATAAAATTGGGATGGATTGTTCTCTTTTCGCCCTTAAGTAAGTTAGCAGCTGTCATCTTGCATATCTGAATCAACTGGCCCTTGGGATCATACAACTTGCACTCAACTATGGCATCCTGTGTTTTCTTATCCAGATTCTGTAGAGTTAGGTCAATATTCATTGTTACCTGACGATATCCTTTTCGTCCAAAGCGGGAAGTCAGATATGCATCCTGTACCTGAACTTTTTGACGTGCTTCCAAATACACGTCGCGGTGTATACCGCTCAGACGGAACATATCCTGATCCTCGATGTACGAACCGTCACTCCACCGATAAACCTCTACACAAACAAGATTCTGCTGACCAATCTTCAGGTATTTTGTTACATTAAATTCTGCATCGTTGTTAGGTCCTTGTGTGTAACCTACTTTTTGCCCGTTCACCCATACATAAGCGGCACTATAAATACCGTTGAAATGTAAATAAATCTCGCGACCGTTCCATTGAGCAGGAACTTCGAAGGTGCGACGGTAGCTACTTACTGCATTAGGTTCCTTTACAACAGTGTAACCTTCCTGACCGCGAATAAAAGGAGGTTGGTTCTTGAAAGGGTAAGTTACATTTGTATAGATGGGAGTTCCATAACCCAACATCTCAACACAACTGGGAACCTGAATAGTCTTCCATGCTGATGCATCATAGTTTGTCTTATAGAAGTCTGCAGGACGTTCTTCGGGGCTAGGAACCCAGTTGAACTGCCACTTTCCATTCAACATCAGACGCAAACTACTATTGGGCCAGAGCCAGGGTTTGTGGTATGCATCGTCTTTCTGCATTTCCTTTTCATTGGCATAAAGCAACATAGTAGCACGACCAGGCTCTTTGTTAATACCATATATAAACTGATTCTCCCATTCATGTTTGCTGGTTTGTGCCTCAGCTTCAGCAACTACTTTCAGGTCAGTCTTAACCAGATTCCACTTTACGTTAACACTGCTGTCAGGAGCTTTAACCTGCCAAACATGACCACCAGGCTGGCAAGTGTCGTTGTAGCCTAATTTCAGACCACCAGCCGCACAAGTAAGTGTATAGGCACCATCTGTCTGCTTCTGAATGTTCCACTGTTGATTGGCATTGTTAGCATTTGTTTCCCATGTTAACACCTCGCCTTCATTGGTGCCATGATTACCATTATCCAAGGCAATCTGTCCGTAAGGATTTACCAGAATCCATAAGCCTTCGCGTGAAGCAGGATGAATCTGCCAAACTTGTGTCATGGATTTTTTATTAGATGGACTGAAGGTTATTGTACCGTTCTGACAGTCCAACGCCAGACCATCGCCAATCTCCAGGCGATATCCCTGATTCTTGTTGAATTGCTGTGCCGAAGCACATAATACCAAAGCAAATAACATGCTTACGGTCATTAATAAATGTTTCATTGCGAATTTTAGATTAATTTTTGTTATTTTGTGTCTGCAAAGATAGTAAAATTCAGACATATTCCCTATCTTTGTAAAACAAAAATACAGATACTAACCTAAATATTATCATTATGTTAAGACTGAATTGTTTCTTCCAGGCCAAGAAGGGCCAGTATAACCGTGCATTGGATGCCGCCATTGCCTTAGTTGCCAAAAGTCAGAAACACCCCGGATGTATCTCATATGATGCCTTTGA
>CAMKTJ010000039.1 GCA_946415645.1 uncultured Prevotellaceae bacterium | reverse complement strand
TGATACGTTTTTTTGTTAAACTATGGTTAAAGCTGTTGGCGAAAGCGTAGGAACCTGAGCCAACGGCTTTTTTTATAATCAATAACTGATAAGACTGTGCAGAAATTCCTTGACGTAAGACATAGGCGTCTGCCTCATATTCATGAACATCCCTAAGGCTGATGCCAAAAGCGTAAGTCAACGAATTCCACCATTGCAACATCTGCACCAGAGTAAGTAACACAACATCCCATGAATGGTGAGCCTGAATGTGTCCCATCTCGTGCAAAACAATCTCCCTACCCGCTTCATCAAAGTCTTTCTTACTGATAACAATATTATGCATCCAACTGAAGGGACTCACATCTTCTGCATGACAATAAATACGGACACCGTTCTCTTCCTGCTGCCAGAGTGTTCCCCTCCGTAATCCAAACTGCAGTCGTCCTACTTGCAAGAGTCTAATCGCCAGCAATATCATCATGCCAATTATATAAAGAACGCTTACAAGTAGGAAGATGCTAAAACATTCTACAGTCTCGTCTGCAACTACCTGCACCTCAGGCAGAACATGAATGGGGATTCCCAATTCCAATATCTGCAGTTGTGCTGCCTGTACTACAGGCTGATGATCCAGAGACATACCTGATATGTTACACAATGGTAACACTAGCGACAAGAAAAGGATTCCCAACAACATCATGCGGTTGAAACGGAAGAAACTCTCACGCCTAAGCATTAAGATATAGGGCAGGTAGAGCATCGACAGCACTATCGCCGACTTAATAGAATACAGAAGAATTGAAGACATCATAATAAGTGAAGAGTAAAAATTCTGATTAAGAATTGCTCACGGATTCCAAAAGTTCCTTTATTTCATCCTGCGAGAGTTTTTCTTCGCTGACAAAATAGTTGAGCATTGATTTCAAGCTGCCGCCAAAGAAGTTTTTCTTGACCTCCTGCATTGTACGACGTGTATATTCAGCACGAGTTACCAAGGGAACATAACGATGTGTTTTCCCCTGCCCTCCTACCTTATGGAAGTCAAGGAACCCTTTTTCATAGAGCACCTTCAGATAGGTGGCAATAGTAGTATAAGCAGGTTTTGGCTCCTCATAGTGCTCCAGTATATCCCAGGCACAGGCTCCACCAGGGATATCCCAAAGGATGTTCATAACATCAAACTCAACCTTTGTCAGGGCATTGTCTTTTCGTTTCATTTTCTTCTCAAATTGGTTTCCTGAGGGCAAATTTAAAAGGACGTCTTGAATCTCGCAATATCTCGATATCGAAAAGTTGCGATATTCGAGCAGATTTAACGTTTATTCGTAGTAATTGAACAGTTATTCGTAGTAATTGCAAAAAATGAAGTGATTCAAATAGTTTTCCATTTTTTTTTTATACTTTTGTTCTTGATTTCACAAAAACCAAAATAAATAAGGTAATACAGCAGCATAAAAGCATTAAAATTCATAACAAGATGCCTGGTGGGATTAGCCCTGATAATCTATTTGATAGGTTTTTCCCTCTCTAAAATTCCAGCCGTACAGAGCTGGACGGCTGAGGTTGTATCCAATTCCCTAGCAGAGTTCCTTGGCACAAAAGTTGAAATAGGGAACGTAAGCCCAGGACTTTTCAACCGACTGATAATTGATGATGTTAAGGTTTATGACCAGCAGGACTCCCTGATGCTAAGTGCTGCACGTATGGCAGCAAAAATAAGAATCCTGCCTCTGATAGAGAAGAAAGTACATATAGACAACGCCCAGCTGATTGGAGCAAAAATATCTGTGTATAAGGCAGATACAAAAAGTCAATTGAATTGCCAGTTCCTGATAGATAAGTTCAGCAAGAAAGAAAAAGATGACTCAAAGCCAAACATACAGATAGGTACCCTTCTGGTCAGAAGAAGCACTCTGAAATACAACGTTTGGGACAAAGCCCCCACCCCACACAAGTTTAACCCCAATCATCTGTCCGTAAGAAATCTGGACGTAAATGCCAAGGTACTCTTCAACATGCCAGACACTATGGCTGTCAACCTAAAGAGGCTCAGCTTCTCGGAAGAGTGTGGGCTAACGGTTCGCCAACTATCCTTCCTTATAAATGCCAACAACAAGGCTGCCACACTTTCTGACTTCAACCTTCAAACCAGAGGCTCAGACCTGAAGATTGCCCAATTGCAAGCCAGCTACCCAGGTATCCCCACAGAAGGGGACTTCAAACAATGGCTAAAGCTGACAAATATAAAAGGTACTATGGAGGCAGACATCGTACCCGCCGACTTCAGCCCGTTTACAGACAAGCTGCAGCATTTTACGGATCAGATTCACATTGCTGGTGAATGTGCATTACAGGAAGGCAACCTATCCTTGCCAGACTTCATATTCTCTGATGCCAAACAGAACTTGCAACTTGAGGCCTCAGCTACGGTTTGCAGCATCATAGACTGTCCTTCCGTAAGCATCAACAACTTACACTTAAAGACAAGCCACAACATCCAACAATTCATTGTCAGGAACCTTCGTGGTGAAGAGCCTGAACTGAGTCCATACCTGGTAAATGCAGGAAATACACTTACTGAGGGCAATATCAGCTACCACAACAATACGCTGGAGGCTAACCTTATCACTACCACACAGATAGGTGCCGTAAACCTACAGGGTAAACTCACAGACAAGGATAAGATACAGGCCAAGGTATCAACAGACAAGTTCAATCTGGGACAGTTACTATCAGACGGCAAACCCTCTGATTTGGGCAACATCGCTTTTGCGGCTAACGTAAACGGACGTCTGCATGGTCAGGAGAACAAACCTGAACTTAGCCTTGAGAGCATCATCAGCAGCCTCATCTACCGCAATCATGAATACAGAAACATTGCCCTTAACGGAACCACCAAGGGAACCGTCTGTAGCGGCAGCATAGACCTGGCCGACCTTAATGGAATAGTACAGTTAAAAGGACAGGCCGACCTGAACTCTAAAAAGAAAAATTTCCTTTGCTCTGGTATCATCTCCAACCTATCGCCCTATCACCTGAATCTCACCAAGTCACAAGAGGATCTCAGCTATAGCGGCAGAATAGATGCTGACGTAAGCCTCACGGAGGCTGACCACATAACAGGTGACGTTGCTGTCAAGGACGTAACCATACACTCACAGCAAGGTGCCCCTGTGGTAATAGATAGCATTTGTCTGAGAAGCCTGTACGATGAGGATGGACAGCACTTCTCTGTTACCAGTCCGATTGTTGACGCCCATGCTGTTGGATATTTCAGATGGAAAGACCTAATACCCTCTTTCCTGAACATCACGCACCAGGCGCTTCCCAGCATCTTCCCAGAACCACGTTCGAAGGTATCTTCTGAGAATGACTTTACCTTTGCCATCTCTGCCAAGGACACTACCCTACTGCAGTCCATAACAGGAACTGAGATCAAGATTCCTGAAACAGCCGTCATTCAGGGAGAGATGAACAACATCACCCAGAGGATTACCCTCAACGCCAATATACCAGAATTCTATTATGCTGGTAACGACCTCAGGCATACCGAGTTACATCTGGAGAGTTACAAGAACATCATACAGACAAGCCTGAAAACAGAACGAATGATAAAGGGGAAAGCCACTGAACTGAACCTGAACGCATACGCCAACCAAAACAAGCTAATAACACGCCTTGACTGGGACAACCACAAGAGCCCGGCCATGAAAGGCAACATCAATCTGATTGGCTATTTCCATCGCGACCTCTCTGACCATCAGGCCATAGAAGGAGTCATCAACACCTCCAACATCATTATCAACGATACTGTTTGGACGCTCTTGCCTGCCCATGTGAATTATCATGACAATGTTGTGGATGTTGAGAATGTAAAACTGAAATGTGACAACAGACACATTGCCTTGAACGGAAGAATGTCTAAAGAGAGTACAGACTCATTGACGGCCGACCTCAACCAGATAGACCTCTCCTATATCTTTGACCTAGTCAACTTCCACTCTGTAGATTTCGACGGCAAAGCCACAGGACTGGTTTACGCAACCTCCGTATTAAAGAAGCCAAACATAGATGGCTACATGCATATCCAGGACTTTACCCTGAACGGTGCCCCTATGGGTGATGCCGATGCATACTGCAACTGGGGAAGCAAGGGCAAGACCATAACCTTGGATGCACACATGAGGGACATTGCCACCAAGCAACAGACAAGCGTCAGTGGTACCATAACACCAGGAAAGGAAGAAGGAAGCGGACTTGACCTGTACATAAGAGCGAACCGTACAAATATCGCATTCCTTGACAAATGGACTAAAGACATCTTCAGTAATCTGTCTGGTAGCGTAACAGGATGGACACGCTTGCATGGTCCCTTCAAGACGTTCACCATGGACGGAGACCTTATTATTAACGAAGCCTCTATGCACGTTCTTTCCCTGGGCGTTGATTACCACGCAGCAGGAGACAGCGTTATCATGCGCCCAGGCAACATCTGGCTGAAGGATATAACCGTCCATGACCAATACAGTAATGGAAGGGATCAGGATCATACAGCCATTTTGGACGGGCACTTGATATACGACCGTTTCAGCAATATGAGATACCAGTTCAACGCTACTGCCCACAACATCTTGGGATATGATTTCCACGACTTTGGGGATGCCAATTTCTATGGCACCGTCTTTGCCGATGGAAAGTTGAAACTTTCAGGACGCCCAGGCGAACTGAATGTTGACGTAGAGGTTACGCCACAGAAGAAATCCACATTGGTATATAAGGTAGCATCTCCCGAGACCATTACGGAAGCAGGCTTCATCACCTATGTCTCACGCGCTGATTCAGCAAAGAACACACAGACAGAAGCCGTTACCTTAGATAAACCAAGTACAGACCTCCACATCAACTTCGACATCGACGTCAATCCTAACGCCACACTCAAGTTGCTGATGGACCTCCGCTCTGGCGATTACATCAACCTAGCAGGTAGCGGACATATCTTGGCCAACTTCTACAACAAGGGCAAATTCCAAATGTACGGCACCTTCAGGGTTGACAATGGTACATACAAGATGTCCGTGCAGGATGTTATACGCAAGGATTTCCAATTCCAACGCGACGGAACAATAGTCTTTGGCGGAGATCCCATGCAGGCATCTCTGAATCTGAAAGCCAACTACACCGTCCCCAACGTATCCCTTGATGACCTCTCTACCTCAAGCCTAGGCTTGGCCAACACCAGAGTAGACTGCATCATGAACATTGGCGGACTAGCTGGACAGCCTGTTGTAACCTTCGATTTTGACCTGCCCAATGCCAATGAGGACGAAAAGAAAATGGTACGCTCGATGGTGAACACTGAGGAGGAACGTAACATGCAGGTAATCTACCTATTGGGCATAGGACGCTTCTACAGCTACGGAGCCCAATATCAGGATAAAGGTGCCAGCGGACAAAGCAGCATGGCCATCAATTCGTTCCTGAGTAGTACCCTAAGCAGCCAGTTCAACCAGATTCTTTCTAATGCCGTAGGCTCTAACAACTGGACCTTCGGCACCAACCTGCGTACAGGAGAGACTGGTTGGGACAAACTGGATGTTGAAGGTATGCTAAGTGGAAGGATGCTGAACAACAGGCTCCTGATAAACGGAAATTTCGGTTATCGCGAGAGCTATTATAGCACCAACAACTTTATTGGCGACTTCGATATACAATATATCCTCACCCGCAACGGCGACTTCTCGCTGAAGGCATATAACCAGACCAACGACAGATACTTCGTACAGTCATCTCTCACCACCCAAGGATTGGGTATTCAGTTCAAACGAGATTTTAACAACTGGAAAGAAGCATTCAGAAGGCAAAAAACGAAGACAAAAAAGAAAAACCCCTCCCCATCCCTCCCGAGGGAGGGAGAACAAAAACCCAACAAGCAACTAAGCTATTAAGCAACTAAGCCAATAAACTTTTAAACTTTACCAATATGTATATCATAGGAATAGCCGGAGGAACCGGATCAGGAAAAACCACAGTAGTAAAGAAAATCATGGACGCCTTACCAACAGATAAGGTTGCCGTAATACCATTGGACTCTTACTACAATGACACCTCACATCTTAGTATGGAGGAGCGTAAGAAGATTAACTTCGACCACCCCAATGCCTTTGACTGGAAGTTGCTTACCCAGCAGATTCAGGCCCTACGCGAACATAAAAGCATAGAGCAACCGACCTATAGCTACCTGATAAGCAACAGACTTCCTGAAACCATACACATTGAGCCCTGCGAGGTGATTATCATTGAGGGCATTATGGCATTATGGAAAAAAGAGTTGCGCGACCTTATGGATCTGAAGATCTTTGTTGATGCCGACCCCGACGAGCGTCTCATTCGTGTAATCCAGCGTGACGTTATAGAACGCGGACGCACCGCTCAGATGGTGATTGACCGTTACCGTGAAGTTTTGAAGCCCATGCATCAGGAATTTATAGAGCCTACGAAGCGCTATGCCGACCTTATCATTCCACTGGGTGGTACCAACAAGCAGGCCATCCATATCATGCGCTCCTACATTTTCCTTCACGTCTCAAATATTCAGGCGTTGGAGAATCAGGAATAATTTTAAAGATGTTAAATACGGACAAAAAGAGGGAATAACTTTTTGTTATTCCAGAGAGAATTTGTAATATTGCAGTCGTAAATCAAAAAAAACAAGAGATATGAAGCATTTTACACTCGCTTTGGTGGCAACTGCTGCCTTCTGTTCACAAGCTTTTGCACAGAACAGAGTTAAAAACTTATACACAGTTGGAGAGACCCTGAATGTAAGCCTGCTTGATAACGAACAACCTGTACAGATTAACCGCACTTTGTTTGCCGGTTACAACACCATCTGTCTTCCCATGAGTCTTACAGCCGCTCAGTTGCAGGCAGCAGCAAAGGATGTTCAGGTAGAGCGTCTTATCTCAATCGGCCAGGAGGGAAGCACCCTAAACATGTATTTCCTGGATTGCACATCTGAAGGTATAGAGGCAGGTGTTCCCTACCTTATTTATTCTCCCACCGTACAGACTTTACGCGCCAAGAGCACTGATGCCTCAGCCGTCGACAAAGCTCTCAAATGCATCACCAAGACTGATGCCGAAGGCAATCAGATTACCTTTGGAAGTAGTTGGGAAAGTGTTCAGGTTGCCGGTCGTTATGGTATCCCTGCCATGCAGGATGCTGATGAACTTCAGAGCATACTTATCCGCACTACAGGCGACAAGACCTTCCTGCCTACACGCTGTGGATTTACTTGGGACAGTCAGAGTGCAACAGCACAGACACTTGAGATCAAACACATTACAGACATTGCAGGCGAAGAGACATGCATTAAGGATCTGAAGGCAAAAGATGCTGTGGTGGACATCTACAACACGCAGGGTGCTGTGGTACTTTCAAAAACAAACATCAACAAGGCAATGAAGACCCTGCCACGTGGCATCTATGTCATCAATGGCCAGAAGGTTGGCGTTAACTAATAAAAAAGAGACTACTACGGAAAAATATAATATTATATTGGCAAGCAACTCACCCAGACGGCGCGAGTTGCTTGCTGGTTTAGGACTCCCCTACGAGGTAAGGATTATTTCAGGCATAGACGAATCCTACCCTGCCCAGATGGATGCGGCAGAGGTACCCCAATATATCAGTCAGCAGAAAGCCCGTGCCTATGCGCTTACTGATTCCGAGCTACTGATAACAGCAGACACTATAGTTTGCCTTGACAATGAAATTCTAGGCAAGCCCAAAGACGATGCCGAAGCCCGTCTGATGCTCTCGAAACTCTCAGGGCGTACTCATCAGGTAATAACAGGCGTTACACTTACCACAACAAAGTGGTCACACACCTTCTCATGCACCAGCAACGTCACATTTGCCACATTAACAGAGCAGGAGATAGACTATTACATACAGAACTACCATCCACTAGACAAGGCTGGAGCCTATGGCATTCAAGAGTGGATAGGATATGTAGGAGTCACCAGACTTGAAGGATCCTACTTCAATGTGATGGGATTACCTGTTCAACGACTATACACAGAACTGAAGAAATTAAACATTAAAATATGAGACACTATTCATTATTCCTTGCCGTTTTAGGCTTACTGTTCACAATGGCTTCATGTAAAAAGAATGACTATTCATCCTATCCTCCCACATGGAAAGGATTCCAGTTTACATGTAACGGGCAAAACATTAATCCTAAGACTGGCATTCATGCAGGCGACGTCATTACTGTTACTGCCATGCAAGATGAGAAGGGACATCTTATCAATGCCTGCACCTACAACTGGTCAGCAAGAGCCACTATTCAGAAAGAGGACGGCACCTACAAAGCAGATTCTCTTTTCTTTACGAGAACTCTCCAGACCAACTACGACTACTACGGTGGCGTAGATCCCACTGTAGAAATCAAGATTCCAACCAACGCATTAGGCAGAGCAACATTATCATTTAATGCAGAGTTCAACTACAGCGGCAACGGCATTCAAGTATCAGACGGAGGTACATACGAAAGTTCTACCGGCATATCAGGTAGCATACACTCATACTCTGGTGCTATAAGCGGTGGCTCCAAAGGTTCCGTTACCTTTACCATCAACGAGCGACAGTAAGCCCACTCACGTTTCTACTGCCACACCAACATCCTTGGCACAAAATATAGTTGATTACCAAGCAAAGGCATGCTCACCTGACATCCATTTGCCTTGGGCTGAAAGGACTTGTTCTATAACGTCACGAACACAGCCATAGCCACCACAAAGAGGACTGACATAGGTACAGATGTCACGTATCTCCTTGGCGGCATCAGCAGGACAACAAGGAAGGCCACATGATTGAAGGATCTCATAATCAGGGATATCATCACCCATATATAAGACCTCTTCGTCCTGTAAGTCGTACTTGGCAAGAAACCGCCGATAGGTATCAATCTTACGGGAACAGCCAATATATACATCCTGAAGTCCCAAACCCTCATAACGTTTTCTGACAGAAGAAACGGTAGCACCTGTAATAACGGCCACTTTTAAACAACTCTTGACAGCCAACTGAAGAGCATAGCTATCTTTTATGTTGACAGTGCGCTGAGGCATTCCATCGGGCAGCATGCTGACAGTCTGAAGGCTCAACACGCCGTCCACATCAAATGCCAAAGCCTTAATCTTGCTGAGATTGTAGTTTATCATGGTGAATGCTTTTGCTGATTATCTGATACAACTGCCTAAGGTCTTCACGCTCCAAGAGATTCTGCTGCGCTTCCATCACACTCTGGTTCCAACGAACAGCAGGGCCCGTCTGTGCCTGAGCGGGCGTAAGGCTATGTACCTTTCGAGCCGTCTCGTCAATAATGGGAAGCATAACTTCGAAAGGGATATCATGCTGGGATAACAACTCCTCGGTAATACGATACATATGGTTGGTGAAGTTGTTGCAAAAGACAGCTGCCAGATGAAGGTAACGACGACGTTCCGAATCCATCGGGATGACTATGTCACTAAGCTGGGATGCCACATGAAGCAGGAGCTCTTCCCCACCCTCGCTCTCGACAAAAAGAGGAACGGAACGCATATCCACGGGACGTCCCTTGGTGAAAGTCTGCAAAGGATATAATACGCCCTTGCGACGCTGAGGAAGTACGCTCATAGGGACACTGCCCGCAGTATGAACCACCAACCCAGGAACATCGCCAATCTCGGCAGCGACACTGGCTATAGCGCTGTCCGTAACAGCAATAACATATAGGTCGGCATCCCGAGGAATGGGAACAGTACGGTTGCGCCCTCCTAAACGGACCACCCGATGGTCTGCCTGCTCTAACGCCAAGCCTAAATGAGAGGCTACATTGCCGTTGCCAATCAGTACTGTGCTATATGAACACGTTCCCACTTCAATTTTTCCTCGTTCTGGGGCTTACGCTCCATGCCCTTATGCCCGACTGCAATAATACAGACAACACCTCTCTCCTCTGGGATATTCAGCAGGGAGCATACGATAGAGGCTGCATTACGCTCATCAGCCGTATAACGCTCGCGAACCTGAATCCAACAAGCTCCGAGTCCTAAATCCTCGGCCTGTAACAGAATATGGGTAGCAGCCACGGAGGCATCCTCAATCCAAACATCACTGATAGCAGGATCTGCCAGAACAACAATGGCTAAAGGAGCCTCAGCCAAAAAGTCAGCACCCTGTGCCTTACACTGGCTGAGAGCCTGCAGCATCTGAGGATCTTCAACCACTACAAACTCGTAGCTATGGGTACCTTTGCTACTGGGCGAGATTAGGCCTGCTCGCAATAAAAGTCGGACTTCCTCTGGGTCTAATTTCTCTGGGGTAAACTTACGTATTGAACGACGCTTACCTATCAATTCGCAGAAACTTTCCATATCTCAATCTGTTTTATTGGACAAAGATACGACTTTTGTTGCAAAAATATGACTATGAATATACAAAAAAGGCCTTTTCTTTCGTTATTAATTTAATGAAACATCTATACATTATTATATTTACATGCTTCCTATTCTCTACAGGAGCATTTTGCCAAGAGCAACAGACTGACACAGCCAGTGTTCACCTGAAAGGACGAGTTGTTGACGACAAACAAGAGCCCGTCTCCTTGTGCATTATCAGAATTGAAGGACAGGCCGCTGCCACAACAGCAAACCTCCAAGGCCAATATAGTCTCTCCTTCCATACGGCTGACAGCGTTGTAGTCACCTACAGCATGATTGGCTACGTTACACGACGCAGGGTTTTGAAAAGACCTAAAGGTAATCTGACATTAAACATTACCATGCACGAGGATGGTCAACTATTAAGCGAGGTTACAGTCTCTGACACCCGACGCGAAATGACTACCACTCAAGTACTGAACAAAAAGGAGTTAAAGCGTCTGCCCAGCACCACAGGCAATGCTGTAGAGGAGTTGGTAGCCACACAGGCTGGCGTAAGCACGCATAACGAGCTGAGTAGCCAATACAACGTAAGAGGCGGATCGTTCGATGAGAATTGCGTCTACATAAATGGTGTAGAAGTTTATCGTCCCCTACTGATAAGCAGCGGCCAGCAAGAAGGGCTCTCCATCATCAATAGCGACATGGTGGAGAAGATAAACTTCAGTGCAGGGGGATTTGAAGCCAAATATGGTGACAAAATGAGTAGTGTACTGGACATTACCTATGCCCGCCCTACCAAATTGGAGGGGAGCGTGCAGGCCAGTCTCTTAGGTGTGAACACATACGCAGGCTACGGCAATAACAAATTCTCCTTCAGCAACGGACTACGATACAAGACCAACCAGTACATGCTGGGCAGTCTGGAAACCAAGGGCGAGTACAAACCCAACTTCATTGACTATCAGGCATACCTAAGTTGGATGCCATCTAACATGTGGACCTTTGACGCCATTGCCTACATCAGCCGCAATAACTACAATTTTGCACCCAAGGACAGGGAGACCAACTTCGGTACAATGGATAACGTTAGACACTTCAAAGTCTACTTCGACGGCAAGGAGGAAGACCGCTTCAATACCCTCTTCGGAACAATGAAGGTAACGAGAAAACTGAAGGAGAAACAATCTTTAGGCCTATCCTTCACGGGCTTCAGCACCCGCGAACGTGTAACCTACGACATTCAGGGTCAGTATTGGCTGAACGAAACGAACACGGACGACCAATTGGGCGTAGGAACCTACATGGAGCATGCTCGTAACACCCTAAAAAGCAACTCCGTGACCCTGAAAGCCACCTACGATGCTCAGTTCAAAAATCACAAACTGCAGACAGGACTAAGCTGGCGCCACGAGAGTATAGAAGAGAACACCCGCGAATGGGAATATCGCGACAGTAGCGGATACAGCATCCCCCACACGGGAAACAACCTGGAAATTATCTACAACCTGAAGAGCATCAACAGCATCAGTTCCAACCACATGGAGTTCTATGCCCAGGACACTTACAGAACAGAAAGCAAGGTAGGCATTCTGAGCGTAAATTACGGTGCACGACTAAGCTACTGGAATTGGAATAAGGAATGGCTCTTCAGTCCCCGTGTATGTCTGGGATTTGTTCCTGCCGCTAACGACAACCTGACCTTCCGCCTGGCCATGGGTCTTTACTACCAGCGTCCGTTCTACAAGGAACTACGTGACACCATCACGACTAACGGCAATACCATTGTAGAGCTGAACAGGGACATCAAGTCGCAGCGCTCGTTCCAAGTGGTAGCTGGCATGGAATACAAGTTCAAACTGAAGGAACGCCTCTTCAAATTCACGACAGAACTTTACTACAAGGCACAGAGCAACCTGAACCCCTATAACGTTGACAATGTGAAGATTGTTTACTACGGAAACAACTGCGCCAGCGGTTTCGTAGCCGGAGTGGATTTCAAACTATACGGAGAATTCATCCCTGGCAACGATTCGTGGATAAGCTTCGGACTAATGAAGGCATCCATGAACCTAAACGGCAAGAAGATTCCACAGCCTACAGACCAGCGCTACAACATCAACTTCTTCTTCAGCGACTACTTCCCCGGCAGCACCAAGTGGAAGATGAACCTGAAGGGAACTTTTGCCGATGGCCTACCCTTCGGCCCTCCACATACAGGACTGGAGAAGAACGTCTTTCGAGCCACCTCGTACAAACGTGTGGACGTGGGTATGAACTACCGCCTAATTGACAACGAGGACCGCCACATGCGCCGCAACATCGTAAGAAATGTATGGCTGGGATTGGACTGTCTAAACCTCTTTGGATTCAACAACGTAAGCGGATACTACTGGGTAACAGACGTTACGAACCACCAGTATGCAGTACCCAATTACCTGACAGGTAGAATGATTAATGCACGCGTGCAGGTGGAATTCTGAAAAAGTGTATGCAAATCTTTGCTGCGAGGCAAAAAAGATATATCTTTGTGAGGAAATAACTAAAACAACAACATTATAAACTATTACAGAAATGAAAATTTCACGCATTGAGCATTTAGGAATCGCAGTACAGAGCATCGATGAGGTACTGCCCTACTTCCAGGACGTACTGGGCTTGGAGGTTTACAAGACAGAAGTCGTAGAGGACCAGAAGGTGAAGACCGCCTTCCTTAAGGTCGGCGAGGTTAAGTTGGAGCTGCTGGAGCCCACCTGCCCTGAGAGCACCGTCCAGAAGTTTCTGGACAATGGCGGCCGTGGCATCCACCATGTTGCCTTCAAGGTTGAAGACGGTGTTTCTGAAGCACTGGCTATGTGCGACGGAAAGGGCATCCGCCTGATTGACAAGGCCCCACGAAAGGGTGCAGACGGTTTGCACATTGCATTCCTTCACCCCAAGAGCACCTGCGGCATTCTAACAGAATTATGCGAAGAATAAAAATAGTCAACTCTATAACAAAACCAAAAAACCTCCTGCAGAAATGCAAGAGGTTTTTTTATTTCCATAAATAAGATTACTGAACGGCAGGAGTATGCAACTTCTGTGCCTTCTCAGCAGCCTTGGCATGCTTCAGTCTTGCCTTCTCAGCAGCCTTAGCAGCCTTCAGGGAAGCCTTCTCAGCCTTGATAGCCTCGTCAACAATCTTCTTCTTTCCCTTAAGGTCCTTCAGTTCAACTTTCTTCTTCTCCAACTCCACGTTCAGATTCACGTCTGATGGATTGGCCTTTACCTTAGCTTTAAGAGCCTTCAGCTCGTGATTAACAATAGTAATATCGCTCTTATACTGAGCACTCAATGCCTTGTTCTTGACCATGTCATCACTCTGGGCACTGCATACTACTGGCATGCTGAGCAATGCCAGAATCAAAGCAAACTTAAAACCTTTCTTCATAAGACTTAGATTTTTTAAATTAGTGTACTAACTTAGTTTATTATTCTCCGGAAATATCACTTTGGGCGAAAAAGACTTAGCTTCCTCGAAATCCATCAATGCATAAGAGATAATGATAACAGTATCCCCTACCTGCACCTTTCTGGCAGCGGCACCATTCAGACAAATACAGCCTGAACCGCGATCGCCCTTAATAACATACGTCTCTAAACGCTCTCCATTATTATTATCCACAACCTGCACCTTCTCACCGGCAATCAACCCTGCAGCATCCATCAAGTCCTCGTCAATGGTTATGCTGCCCATGTAATTGAGGTTCGCCTCGGTGACAGTTACGCAATGCAACTTGGATTTTAATACTTCTATCATCATAATGCTTTACTTGTATCGAATATGGTCTATCAAGCGTATTGGCTTAGACCCACAAAATACTGTAATACATCCAACAATACTATCTGCCTCATCCCACGAGCTGACATCCGCCAGCGTATCTCCGTCCACAATACTGAAATACTGCACCTCCAAACCATCTATGGCATTGATGGTATCAACCACATAGTCATGAGTTTGCTGAACGCTGGCATTCAACGCAAGACTCTCCTTCATGACTCTGTAGATATTGGCAGCCAGCACACGCTCGTCTGCAGTAAGCAGGGTGTTACGACTACTACGAGCCAAACCACTCTCCTCGCGTATGACAGGACAAGAAATAATCTGTAGCTTAAAGCCCAAATCTGTCACCATGCGCTTGATAACGGCTATCTGCTGGTAATCCTTCTCGCCGAAATAACCACGGTCGGGATCAGTATAAGAGAACAACTTGCTAACAATCTGGCAGACACCATTAAAGTGCCCCGGACGCATAGCCCCCTCCATAACACTATCCGTGGGAGGATAGCTAAAGGAACGAGTGTCAGGCTCGGGATAAATCTCCTCGACAGAAGGGGCAAAAACTATCTGGGCACCACATTTCTCCAGTAACTGGCAATCGGCCTCCAATGTTCTGGGGTATCTCTCTAAATCTGCCTTATCATTAAACTGTGTAGGGTTCAGGAAAATACTAACAACAGTGACATCATTCTCACTGACGCTACGTCTAACAAGCGAAGCATGACCTTCGTGCAAAGCACCCATCGTGGGTACAAGGCCAATGGTATGACCTTTCTGACGTTCTGCTTGCAGCTGTGACTGCAATTCCGAAATCTTATGAATTATCAACATCTCAACTTCTGTTTCTCAATCAAAATTCATGCAAAATAACACAGAAAAACGCAAACAGAGAAACATTTTGCATAAAATATTCCCAAAATAAGCAAATTAGCACGTGTGTATAGCTTTTAAACCATTCTTTTTTCGTATCTTTGCATTTGATAAAGTTCAAGAACAATGACTAAAGCAAAGAAAATCCTCTTTATTACACAGGAAATTGCACCTTATGTGCCAGATTCGCCAATGACCAAAATAGGCAGAGAGTTACCTCAGGCTATACAGGAAAAGAGTCGTGAAATCAGAACCTTTATGCCTAAGTGGGGCATCATTAACGAGCGAAGAAATCAGTTGCACGAAGTCATTAGACTTAGTGGAATGAACTTAATCATAGACGAGACAGATCACCCCCTGATTATCAAGGTGGCCAGCATTACATCCTCACGCATGCAGGTTTACTTTATCGACAACGATGACTACTTTGGCAAACGAGGAATGTCAAGGGATGACCAGAAAGAAGAATATCCCGACAATGCCGAACGAGCCGTGTTCTATGCCCGTGGCGTTCTGGAAACCGTAAAGAAACTGCGTTGGACACCCGAGATTATTCACTGTCAGGGTTGGATGAGCAGCATCATACCTTACTACATCAAGACTGCTTACGCAGACGAGCCATCGTTCCGTGACTGCCGTACCATCTTCACTCCATCGGAAGAGAACCTGACAGCACCCCTTCCCGAGAACTTCGACGGCATTATCAGATTTAAAAACACAAAAACAGAAGATTGGGAAAGCCTGAATACCACCAACAACACGCAGTTGTTGAATATGATTGGCATGAAGTACGCTGACGGCGTAAGCCTTATCAAGCCAGATCCTTCGTTCCGCGACTTTATCAAACAACATGATATTCCTTATCTGCCAGCACAGAAGCCCGAGAACTTCGCAACTGCCTACTCCAACTTCTATGACAAAATCTGGAGTGCCGGTAAAGAAGATAACGACAACGCTGAAGACGAAGATTAGAAACATAACCACATATGAGACATTATTTAGCACTTCTGCTATTACCCATATTATTTGTCAGTTGCACAGAGTCAACCAACTCTATTGGAATGTTCCCCGACTCTGATGGCATTGCAAACTCTTATGCAATATATAACGTTTCCACGAAATCTGTTTTGTTAGATTCTGTTATATACAAAAGCACATACAACTATCTTGGAAGCATAAAGGATCCTGAGACAAATACCGACATCAAAGCAAACTTTGCCGCACAGTTTCACACTTTCGAGAACTACAAGTTCCCAAGCAGGCATCTTCTATTCCCCGATTGTCAGAAGACGCATGCAGAAGACCCCGTTGAATGTGACTCCATAGAGTTACGTCTATATTACGATGAATACTTCGGCGATTCCAACAATCCTATGAAGTTGGAAGTTTACCCCTTAAGTTATAACAAAATCATCGAAGAAGATAGCATTTACTATGTTAATACAGATTTGGAAGATTTTGTTGACGCCGGCACAGAACCCATTGCCACAAAAGTGTTTACGGCAATTGACTATTCTGTATCAGAAGATATCAGAGAAGGGGATAATTATACCAACAACATCCGTATTGTTCTGCCCAAGGAATACGGCACAAAGTTACTGAACACTTACTACGAGCACCCTGAGTACTACAAGAATTCATATACATTTATCCGTAAAGTATGTCCCGGATTCTACTTTAAGATTAAAAACGGAACAGGAACAATGGTGAATGTAGAGGTCTGCACGCTAAATCTATTCTTCACCTATTACGATGAAGAAGAGCCCGATAGTGCATATGGTAGTATATGCCGATTTGCTGCTACCCCCGAGGTAATACAAAGTACGCAATTCAAGAACAGCAACCTACAAGATCTGGCAAACGAAGACAATTACACCTACCTGAAAAGCCCTGCTGGCATTGGCACCGAAATAACACTGCCAATAAACGATATTTTCACAGGACATGAAACAGACAGCGTTAGCAAGGCAGAGCTGACATTAACAAGGTACAACAACAGCACAAACAACGATTACACATTAGATATTCCAGAAAACGTTTTGTTGGTAAGAGCAGACGACATGATTTCCTTTTTCAAGGAAAAAAAACTACCCAACAGCCAGACTTCATTCATCACAACATTCAACAAGACATTCAACACTTATACATTTGAAAATCTGGGAAGACTTATCACATACTGCCATTATGAAAAGCTTAACGGGATGAAAGAAACTGGACAAAGCGCTACAGAATGGGAAGCAGCACATCCCAACTGGAACAAAATGGTTGCAATACCCGTTAATGTTGTGAAGACTACTGACGCATACGGAAACACCACATATGCAAGCATCACACATGACATGTCTATGTGTAGCACCAAGTTAGTCGGTGGCACTAACAATCCAATAAAGATGCAGATTCTATATAGCCGATTTAAATGATCTATTCCCTATAAATATGACAAAGGGGCGTCTCTGACAGAGATGCCCCTTTGCATTGTATTAGCATAATAATTATTTTTTCTCCTTTACAGTTTTCTTGGCCATCGGCTTCTTTGACGTAGTAGCCTTTTTGGAAGCCGCCTTTTTTACTGGCTTGACATCTTCATCATCCTTGCTTTCTTCCTTGGGCTCGTATTTTTCGAGACGTGCACGCAAACGGCTTATCTCATTCTCCTTTACATTAAGTTCATTACCCATGTTGGCAATCTGTGTATAAAGACTGTTTAGCTCGTCATTCTCTACTGCATCTGAGTACAGATCCTTAACACGTTTCAAGAAGTCTCCCAAAATATTCATATAATTGGTAAAGGCATCATATTCATTCTCGTAAATACCACGATATATGCCAATTCCATTATTCTTAGTTGTCATGAAACGGAAATTATCAGTTGCCTGAAGACGATCCCAGTCTTGTTGGATTCTGCGGTCTCTACATGCAAGGATTCGACCCACAATCTTCTCGTCATACAATTTATTGAAAGCTTCACGCTGCAGACTATTACCCAACATACTGCTAGTATCACGCTCTTCATCGTTCCAACTTACAGGATAAGCAACCTCAAGGGGTCCAACTGGCTTGTTTTTGGCAATAACCTCACTGGGAGTCGCAAACTTGACACCTTCAGGATCTATAGCAGGAAGGGCACGCAAGAAATCAAGAACATGGCTCTCTAATGGTTGATATATACCTAAAGCCGACAACTCCATCATGATATTAACCACATTTTCCTCCTGAGGAAGTTCCTTAATCCAGCCTATATACTTATCAGCCATTAAGGGATACTCTGCCCATGACGAATCACTGAATCTAAGACTGATATCATCGCTTAGCTTATAGTCACGTAACAGCAGAGAAAGACGGGCATCCTGCGCACAACTGTATACGTAATGAGGGCTCTTCCACCCCAAGATGTGCTTAGCACCTTCAATCATCATACCCTTGAATCCCATCTCAGATACGATGGAACCAATCTCATCATTGTAAATCAGAGAACTATTACGTACCACCTTAGGTGTCTGTCCGAACAACTGTTTAATCTTCTTTGCCTGACGCTTCAACTCAGCCTGGAAATTCTCAATATTCCCCAAAGAGGACAAGCCATGACTATAGGGTTCTGCGAGGAACTCCACACACCCTGTCTCATTCAGTTGCTGTAGGACATCCAGCACTTCAGGGGCATACTGCTCCAACTGTTCAAGGGAAACACCACTAATACTGAAGGCAACCTTGAAACCCCTGCCATACTGCAGTGTCATATCCAACAAAGTACGCAAGGCAGGCAAATAGCTACGTTCGGCCGTTTCCTGCGTCACTCTCTCATTCTCGTAATCATCATAGTAATAATGATCTGTTCCTATATCAAAGAAACGATAGCGTTTCAGATGAATTGGCTGATGTATCTCGAAATATAAACTTATTGTTTTCATATCTATTATACATTATTAGTTAAGTGGAACTTCTAGTTTATAGCCTTGACGGCCTGCAGATATTCTTCATTATCAAACCAGCCTCTAGTCATAAGCTGATTGTAGCACTCCCTGATCCGCAAGCCAACCTTCTCCCATGTAATCTGGTCTACCTCCTTCATACCCTCTTCTGCCAAATAGTCATGCAGGGCATCATTGGTACATATACTATAGATAGCATTAGCCATAGCATCAATATCCCAGTAGTCCACTTTTACTACATTAGACAAGATTTCTCCACATCCAGACTGCTTAGAAATAATACAGGGGCAACCACATTGCATGGCCTCCAATGGAGCAATACCAAAGGGTTCGCTTACACTGGGCATAACAAACACATCCGAGCTCTTATAGCACTCATACACTTGCCTTCCCCTCAAGAAACCAGGGAAGTGACAACGGTCCGCTATTCCATATGTTGCCGACAGGTCAATCATGGCATGCATCATATCTCCACC
The DNA here is from genome assembly GCA_946415645.1 of uncultured Prevotellaceae bacterium. Taxonomy (GTDB): domain Bacteria; phylum Bacteroidota; class Bacteroidia; order Bacteroidales; family Bacteroidaceae; genus Physcousia. Next base: position 8,486 of record CAMKTJ010000039.1, on the reverse strand, counting down.
TCCGGCAAAGCAGAATCGAATATTATGGCTTCGATCCAAAACTCGTTTAGCAGCCTCAATAAAGTACTCGGGGCCCTTTTGCATTGTGATTCGTCCCAAATACGTCACAACCTTTTCGTCAGGATTCTTGCGTGGAACAATACTTGCAATCTCCTCCGAGAGTGGATATACTGCATTATGCATAGCCACGCACTTGCGCGGATCCTGATGATACTGGTTAATTACCGTCTGACGCGTAAGCTCACTCACACACATGATGCAGTCAGCATGGTCCATTCCGTTCTTCTCGATGCTATAAACCGTAGGATTCACCTTTCCCCGAGAACGGTCAAAGTCTGTGGCATGGACATGAATGCAGAGTGGCTTTCCACTAACCATCTTGGCATGGACACCCGCAGGATAGGTAAGCCAATCATGGGCATGTATCATATCAAACTGCTCGCTACGAGCCAGAACACCGGCAATGATTGAGAAATTGTTAATCTCCTCATGAAGATTTCCCGGATAACCTCCGGCAAAACCGATACAACCTAAATCGTCCAGACCTTGCAAATAGTTAAAATCGGCATACAAATGATCGCGGAATCGATAATAATCTTCTGCTGTATGACCGACAAAACGGTCCTTTATCCAATCATAATTAACATCACGCCATACAACGGGAACCTGGCTCATATTAATAATCTTAAGGAATTTTTCCTCCTCGCCAGTAGGCTTGGGCATACAGAATGTGGTCTCCACATCACCCTGCAGGCTAAGTCCCTTAGTTATACCATAAGATGCAACTGCCAGTCCTCCATAGATTTTAGGAGGAAACTCCCATCCGAACATCAACACTTTCATTTTACTGTTCCTCCTTCTTATTACGCATCATTATACTTATCCAACAACTTCACTATACGCATGATACCTGATACGTTCATGGCAAAACTGATTGCTCCACGTCCGTGGAATGGCGGATTACCATCAAACAGTTCAGGTATTGTACCTATACAATGATAGAAGAGTTCTTCCTCGTATCCAACCAACAGGCGATCAACGTAACTGAGACGTCTTACATTATACACATTCAGACACGCCTCCATATAGAATCCCGCTAGCCACGGCCAGGCAGTTCCCTGATGGTATGCATAATCACGCTGTACCTGAGGCCCTACATACATAGGATTATAGCCCCGACTCTTAGGCGACAAAGACCTAAGACCCTTTGGAGTACTCAGTTCTTTGGTACAATAGTCAAGAACCGACTTCTGTTGTTTCTTGTCAAGAGGAGAATAATCCAGTGCAACGGCAAAGACCATATTCGGTCTGACATCATAATTACGATAGCCATCCACGCAATAGTCACACAAATATCCATATTCATTATAGAACATCGGTGCAAAACTGTTTTCGCACTGATCTGCTGCACTTTCAAGAACTTCCGTAAAGTGCTCATTCTTGACATGTTTACAGAGCTCAGTACAGAAACGTAATGCATTATACCAAAGGGCATTAAATTCCACGATATAACCTGTACGTGGAACAATAGGTTTCCCATTGGCCGAACTATTCATCCATGTTATAGCTTTATCGCGTCCCTCGCTATAAATCAGCCCATTCTCCTTTACCTGAAGATTCGGATGATTACCGTTTCGCAACCATTCCATAATATCCCAAAGAAGATGACCGTATTTCTCTTCGCATTTCTCCATCGAGACGATATTGCTATACTGCTGTATACACCATATAGCCCACAGAAGAACATCGGGATGTTCTATCTCCGTTACGCCTATACTTAAAGGCTGTCCTGCCATAAATTCACGAATAGCCTTCTCGGCAGTCACCATTACATCCTCAAACTTCTTAACTTCGTTATTGGTAAGCGTAAGACCTGGCAGCGAGATAAACATATCCCTGGCACGACATTTAAACCAAGGATAGCCAGCCAAGACATAATCTTCGTTTTCTCGATGAACGAAAAACTGGTGGGCACTATTTACCAAGGTATTATAGAAATTGTCGCGTGGAGTACGGACATTCAGTTCATAATCTGCTAATTCCGCCAATTTATTGACATCCACTTCTTCCAGACCTGCTGCGAAGACAACGCTTTCGCCCTTTCCGATGGTAAACTCAAAATAGCCAGGCACATACAGATCCTCATCACTTGCGTAACCACGTTCCTGCTCCTTGGGATATTCCAAGCCTCTATACCAGTCCGGGCGGAAGACGAATTTGTTCTCCTTATTACATTGCATATACAAATCTGGATAACCTTCGTACATACAAGTTTTTATTCCGTTCTGTACTAACTGATAATCCCTGTTTACCTTATCATTTTCATGAGTAAACTCCCGCACACTACGGAAAGCCAAGAAGGGCTGAAGACGAAGCGTTGTCTGACTATGTGCATCCAACAAAGAATATCTGATAATGATACGGTTCTCGAAGTGCTGGAACATCTGTTCACGCTTCAAGACAACGCCCCCCACCCTATAAATGGTAGTAGGAACCTGCAAAGAATCAAACTCACGTATATATTTATGTCCACGAGGACTGAAATTGTCTCCCCTGTATTTATGCAGACCAAGATTAAATTCTGCTCCATGCTGAATAACGGTAGCATCAAGTGAAGACAACAGGACATGGTTCTCATCATCCAATTCTGGTACGGGCACCACTAACAAACCATGATACTTGCGTGTATTACAATCAACTATGGTTGTGCAAGAATAGGCTCCCGAACGGTTTGACCTAAGAACCTCCTTGGGCAGAGACTCTGCCAAGTTTGTCATCAAAGTCTTATCGAATCGTAAATAACTCATAAATTGTTGTTATAGTAAAAGCCTGGTTAATGTTAAATATGTTAGTTTTTGTTATATTTGACTTATCTATGACCTCAAAATTAGTTATTTTTTTCCACACGAGCAACGAACATTAGCATTTTTTTGTGCCGCGAAGCCAATTTACAAGGAATTCATATCAAATTTGATATAGATTGTTTGGAAAAGCGTGTTTTTTTGGATACCTTTGCACACGACAAAGCAGAATTTGGTATTAGTTAATGTTTGATAACGAAGAGGTTTTAGAAAGTCTGTCCGAATTAGCAGTAACCTTGACTGTAGAAGAAAAAAGACAAGTGGCGATGCACATGGTTGTTCGCACTTTTCAGAAAAACGTAACTATCTACAGCGAAGGAGATGAACCATGCAATTTGCTTTGCCTTTTAGATGGTAAGGTAAAAATTTACAAGGAAGGCGTTGGAGGCAGAAACCAGATCGTACGAGTTGTGCGACCTGTGGAATACTTTGGATACCGTGCTGCTTTTTCCGAAGAGAAATACGTAACCGGAGCTGCGGCATTCGAAGCATCTACTATTGCCATCATTCCTATGCGTATGATTTTCTCCATTGCAGAAAGAAACGCGCACCTCTGCAACTTCTTTATCCGCAAACTTGCCAAAGCTTTAGGTAAAAGCGATGAGCGGACGGTTAATCTCACCCAGAAACACATTCGTGGACGCCTAGCAGAAAGCATTCTCTTCCTGAAAGAAAACTACGGCGTAGAAGAAGACGGATGCACGCTTAGCATCTATCTTAGTCGAGAAGACATGGCAAACCTTAGCAACATGACTACCAGCAACGCCATCCGTACCCTAAGCCTTTTTGCTCAGGAAAAGATGATTGCCATTGACGGACGTAAGATTAAGATTATCAACGAGGAAGCCCTCCGCAAGACTTCCGAGATAGGTTAATCATTCTGCATCAATTCCCTGATTCTTTGTATTTTTTCTTCCATGGGTAGCATTGCATCTATCCAATGAATCTGTATACCTCTCCGTTCCATTCCCCTGAACCAAGTCATCTGACGTTTTGCAAACTGATGAATGGCAATCTCCAGTTGGCGTATCATCTCATCATAAGACAACTGCCCAATACAATATAAAGTCAAGTATTTGTATTCCAAGCCATAATAGATAAGGTCTTCAGGAGCCACAGTCTCTAACAGCTTACGCACCTCTCCTACCATATTCTCTTCTTCCAGACGTTTATGCAGTCGTTCCGTTATCTTTCGCCTACGCAACTCCCTATCTATATCAACACCTATTGTCAGGCTTTTCACTTGAGGAAATTCGCGTTCCTCTATATTATTCTGTCTGTAGTATTCCTGAATCTCTATGGCACGGATAGCACGCTTAGGAGTATCTACATCCGTGGTATTATGCAACGTCTTATACCCCTTCAGTATCTCTGTCAATTCTTCAAGGCTACAAGCTGCCAGTTTATCTCTTAATGCAGCATTCTCAGGAACAGGAACCATTCTATAGCTTTTCAGCACCGATTCAATATACAGACCTGTTCCGCCACAGAGAATGGGAAGATTACCCCTACCTATTATATTATAATATGTATGCCAGAAATCCTGCTGGTACTGGAAGAGGTTATACTTCTCACCCGCATCGGCAATATCAATCAGATGATAAGGAATCTGCTGACCGTTAACCTGATAATCTGCCAAATCCTTTCCCGTACCTACATCCATCCCTTTATAAACCTGCCTGCTGTCAGCACTTATAATTTCAGCATTTCCCAATTGGGAAGCGAGATGTGCTGCCAAAGTGGTTTTCCCTGATGCCGTGGGACCCAATATGGTGATAATATCTGATGTCATACCTTGTTATTTGAATGCAAATATACAATTAAATATCCGTTTGTCAGCATAACCCTTTATAAAATATCAAGCCACGACGTGGATTTATCAATCTACGTCGTGGTTTTAACAAACTGCGACGTAGTTTTAACTTTAGAACCTATCCCGCAACCTTTAACAACGGCATTTGAGACCTTTTTGCAAGGGACTTCTTCCCTTTTAGCGAAGTGAGCCAACAACCCTTTCTGGTTAATGTTTGAAAGGATAAAAAGTAAGTACTCGATTACGAGGAATACTTTAAAAGTGTAGAGACAACGAGAAGAAAGAAGCAATCAACCTATATTTTCAAACATTAAGTATTACTAACTAACCACAAAACAACCATTTTTTTGATATCATAACCATTGTAGTATTAAATAATGTTAAAAATATACTAACAAAACACAGTGTTATAAAATAAAAACTAATTTTGCCACAGCGCTGACGAAAACCAGCGTCTTAACTAATAACCTATTATTAATTTTTAACCTTATGCTTAAACATTTTTACCTTTTGCTGGCATTAATGCTGGCATCAACGAGTGTTTATGCTGCGCCAATTACCAGAGGACAGGCACAGAAGAAGGCGGCAGCCTTTGCAGTTCAGAAAGGCTTCACGCTCAGTTCCCAAAACAATTCAGTCCACAGAGCTCCCAGAGCGAAAGGACAGGATGATTCCCCCTACTATGTGTTCGACATGGACGCAAACGGCGGTTTCGTCATTGTATCCGGCGACGATCGGACACGCAGCATCATCGGTTACACCGAGAGCGGCAACTACGACGAAAACAATCTGCCTGAGAACATGAAGTCGTGGCTGCAAATGGTTTCCGACCGCATCAGCACACTTAGCGACACACCTGCTGCTGCACCCACATCACCCGGAGACCCGGCTCCCACTCAAGGGGTGCCAACGGCCACAGTGACAATCGGTCCGCTCCTGGCAAGTACATGGAATCAGGGAACTCCCTATTGGGACAACTGTCCTTTCCGTAACGGGCAACGCTGCTACACCGGTTGTACCGCAACAGCTTTTGCACAGGTAATGTATTACTACCGTTGGCCTGAAGGCTCAACAACCAGCATTCCCGGCTACACCGACGACGGACTTAGCTACAGCACACTGCCAAGCACAACGTTTGACTGGAATGCAATGAAGAACAGCTACGGCAACAGTGACAGTGGCACAAACAGCGGCAATGCCGTAGCCAAGCTGATGCACTATGTCGGCAAAGGTGCCTTGATGCATTACACAGAAGGCGGATCAGGCGCTGCTTTCTCCAATGCCATCAACGCCCTGAAGAATTACTTCGGCTATCCTAATGACATATACGAGATCTACAAGGACAACTACAGCAGCTCTGGTTGGGTGAACGCCGTTTACTCTGAGTTGTACTACGGCCGTCCCGTACTGATAGAGGGTTATTCCGACGTCAACTGGGGAGGCGGACATGCCTTCGTATGCGACGGCTATCGCGATGACGGATGCTTCCACATCAACTGGGGTTGGGGTGGATGGTGCGACGGCTATTTCAGCCTTGACGTACTGAACCCTGACGACCACAGCGGTATGGGTGCCACACCCGGCAGCAACGGTTACTACTGGCACGAGGGTGCCGTAATGAATGTACGCCGTCCTGATGGCAGTCAGCAGAGCAACAACCCCGTGGCCACTTTCTACCAGGATGCAAACTACGGCGGTTACGGCTACAGCCTGCCAGAGGGTGTCTATACCCTGTCACAGCTGAGAGCCTACGGCATACAGAACGACGACATCTCCTCACTGAAGGTACTGCCCGGATTCAAGGTAACAGTCTTCTATGACGACAACTTCGGCGGGACATCAACGGTCTTCACGGGCGATGTCTCCTACGTCGGCAACAACTGGAACGACCAGATCAGTTCACTGCGCATCGCACCAAACGGAGCAACAGGACTGTCCGGCGTCTATAAGATCCAGAACCGCAACAGCGGAAAGTACCTTGACCTTAACGGCAACAGCACAGCAGACAATACGGCTATCGTTCAGTGGGACGACGAAGGTGCCGAGGTATATCAGCAGTGGGTTATCAACGAGGTGCAGGCAGGCATCTACACAATCCAGGCATCAGCTGCACCCGGCAAAGGTCTGGATGTAGCCAACGCGTCTGCAGACAACAGCACACAGGTACTACTCTACCCCTACAACAACGGCAGTCATCAGCAGTTCATCCTTGTTGACAAAGGCAACAACTACTATCAGTTCGTAGCCCGTCATTGCGGCAAGGTGGTAGAGATTCCGGGTGCTTCCACCAACTCAGGTGAATGGATTAAGACATGGGAGAACAACGGTTCCGCTTGTCAGCAATGGAAACTCATCGTCAGCACAGGCGAAACAGGCACACAGCCCGTGGCTACATTCTATCAGGACATCAACTACGGCGGATATGCCGTCCAGCTTCCCGAAGGCACCTATACTCAGGCTCAGCTTGAGGCACACGGTATCCGCAACAACGATATCACGTCTATTAAGGTACAGACCGGCTACAAGGTTACCATCTATGACGGCGCAACCTTCAACAATGACAGCAAGGCATTCACCAGCGATGTCTCCTATGTCGGCAACGACTGGAACGACCGCACCAGCTCCATCAAGATTGAGACCTACGGTGTAATCGTTGACATTACCGACAACGGCGGAAGCTATGAGGTATCTCATACCCCGGTGAACAACAACGAGTCCGGAGCCAAACTGTTCGACAACACTTCCAGCACCAAGTACTGTACATTCATCAATGTCTCTGACGAAGTTGTGATGACCTACCACTCCACACAGAGTGCTCGCCTGACCAGCTACACCATTACTTCGGCTAACGACTTTGACGGTCGCGACCCCAAGAACTGGCGTCTTGAAGGCTCAAGCAACGGAACAAACTGGGAAACTATCGACACACGCAGCAACCAGTCGTTCAGCTCACGCTTCCAGAAGAAGACCTATGATGTTACAACATCCAAGAAATTCAGCCATTATCGCCTTGTTGTAACGGATCGAAAGACTGCATCTTCTACGGTATTCCAGATTGCCGAGATAGAACTCTTCGGATGGGTAGACCAAGCTCCAGCCACTCCATTCATTAATAACACCACAGCTATCAAGGAGATTACGACCGATGATTCTGCCACAGGAAAAGCCACGTATAACATTTACAGTATTGACGGCAAACTAGTCAAGAGTAATGTTCGTACTACCGATGGACTGCCACGCGGCACTTACATCATCAACCGTAAGAAAGTAATGATTAGATAATATATTTGACTGAGTTCTGATATGCCAACTATGAAGCATATCAGACTCAGTTGAAAGAATCAGAAAAAAGTTAGGGGCACTTCATAAAGAAATGCCCCTAACATTATATATATACTTTTACTAAGATTAGATCTCAGAGAAGTACTTGATGGTACGAACCATCTGAGAGGTGTAGCTGTTCTCGTTGTCATACCAAGAAACAACCTGTACCTGATATGTGTCATCGTCGATCTTGCTAACCATAGTCTGAGTAGCATCGAACAGAGAACCGAACTTCATACCGATGATGTCGCTAGATACGATCTGATCCTCAGTGTAACCGAAAGACTCAGTCTGAGCAGCCTTCATAGCAGCGTTGATACCCTCAACAGTTACGTCCTTACCCTTAACTACAGCAACCAAGATAGTTGTAGAACCTGTAGGAGTAGGAACGCGCTGAGCAGAACCAATCAACTTACCGTTCAACTCGGGAATTACGAGACCGATAGCCTTAGCAGCACCAGTTGAGTTAGGAACGATGTTGCAAGCAC
>CAMKTJ010000038.1 GCA_946415645.1 uncultured Prevotellaceae bacterium | reverse complement strand
AACCAACGCTAATGATGGCATCAAGATTATAGAACTGCGTCATGTAGTTTTTCCCATCTGAGGCAGTTGCCGAGATTTTCTCGGTAACTGAATCCTTGATGAGTTCCCCACTTGCAAAGATGTTCTTCAAATGAAGTCCCACATTGTCTGTAGAACAATCGAACAGCGTCCCCATAGCCTTTTGGGTACACCATATGGTTTTATCTTTATAATAGACCTCAACACCTTTTTCCTTTCCTTCAATCTGAAAAATCAGAAACTCCGCAGTGCTGTTACGTATCTCTCTCCTTTTTGCCATATATTCCTATATATTTTCTGCGAAGATACAAAGAAATAATAAGCCTGCCAAAAGGTAAGCCCATTATGTATTTATATTTATAAGTTCAGACGAAAAATAGGTTTTATTCAAGACGAGTAATAATCAGCTTGGAAATTAATTATTTAAGTTAATTCCTGTCCAAAATCAAGTTGTTTTTTGCTCAAAAACAAGCTAAAAAGAATTCAGCCTCCAAACCCATCGTATTTACGCTGAATTCGACCCGTATTCAGCGTGCAAACCATCCGCATTCAGGCTTCATACTCAAAGCACTAAAAAAGCGAAGCCAATGGCCTCGCTTTTTCCATCTTAAATATGATAGATATTACTTGATAAGCACCTTTCTAACAGTTCCATCACTCATGCGGATAATGTCCCCATTCGTTGGTATGATTTCATATTGACATCGTTTTTTACAACGCCACCTTAAATGTGCGGGTACCTGTCTTTACCAGATAAATGTTGTTTGGCTGAAGGGGAATTGTAGTCTTGCCATAAGAAGCGACCACAGAATTCACCATCTTGCCGTCAGATGTATATATGTATGAGTTTACGGGGGCACCTTCATTATGGATATAGATGGTAGAGGCACTTGCCGTTACGCTTAATTGAGAATGAGTTTCGACTTTGTTTACCATATCTATCTCATCCTGATCCATTTCAAAGATAACACTAAGCTCAGAATCACCTTCCAACAAGGGAGTGGTGTAAGAGTCATCCGTTATATTTGCCGTTACATCAGCTCCGTTAAATGATACGCTACTTACTTGCCAGCCTTTTTCTGTTTTTATATTGAAGGTATAGCTGGTTTGTGTATTGCATATCATCTCCAAATAGCCACCTATGGCACTCTTTATGGCGAGCACACACTTTTCTGGTTCATCTTTGAATGTACGTATGCGAGAGAATCTCCCCCAAACATTATCCTCCTTATACAACGCTTCTGTCCCCTCAGGCACATATAGTACCGCATAATATGCATTGTCAGGGAAAGCCGTGCTAAATGCAATTGGCGGCTCCGAGGCCTTTACGCGGACTTCCTCTAATTTATCGCATCCGCTTAAAGCATTATTCTGTAGTCTTTCAATGTTTCTTCCTAAGACAATGCTAACAACCTCTTTACTACTGGCAAATGCATATTCTCCTATTCGTTTTACTTCATCCCCAAACATATAATTCTTCACTTGGCTGCCAAATATTGTACCAATATTCTTTGTGGATGAATATAAGGCAGAAGCAATGGCATTTGAATTTAGTGTAACAGAGGTCAGGCCGCTGCAGCCTGAGAAGGCAGAGCTCTCAATGCTTGTTACCTTTCCTGGAATGGTGATGGCAGTCAGGCCGCTGCAGCGATAGAAGGCATATTCTCCTATGCTGGTCACACTTTTGAGAATGGTAATAGATTCTAAAGCACTATTTTTATAGAAAGCATAATCACCAATTTTGCTTCCACCTATTATATATTCTTTCACTTGAGCACCAAATATTGTGCCTATATTTTTTGTAGAAGAATATGTGGCTGAGGTGATGGCATTTGAATTAATTGTAACGGAAGTCAGATTATTGCAGGAAGCGAAAGCAGAACTTCCGATACTATTCACGCTTTCTGGGATGGTTACGGAAGTCAGGCCGCTGCAGCCTGAGAAGGTATAATTCTCTATTTTGGTCACACTTTCCGGAATGGTGATGGAAGTCAAACCGCTGCAACCATAGAAGGCAGAGGTTCCAATGCTGGTCACACTTTCTGGAATGGTGATGGAAGTCAAACCGCTGCAACCTGAGAAGGCAGAGGTTCCAATGCTGGTCACACTTTCTGGAATGGTGATGGAAGTCAAACCGCTGCAGCCTGAGAAGGCCCCTTCTGTGATTCCTACAGTACCCTCTTCTATTGTAATATGAGTTCCACTTGGCATTGTCCCCTTATATTCATAGGCAACCTTACCTGCATAAACCAATCCGTCCGGCTGATTATTAAACCAAGGTGTATTATAGAAAGCTGATATCCCAATACTGGTCACACTCTCAGGAATGGAAACAGAAGTTAGGCCACTGCAGCCGGAGAAGGCATCTACTCCAATGCTGGTCACGCTATCAGGAATGGTGATGGATGTCAAACTGCTGCAGTTATAGAAGGCATAACTGCAAATATTAAAGATGCCCGAAAGATTAACACTACGAATGTGTTTTGTGTAACGATACCAAGGAGCATAACCTAATGCTGAACTAGGCTTATCCATATTAGAATAAGCCCCTGGTTGTCTGTTATAGATCTCAAGCAGTCCTGTCTCTGTGTCCAGCTTCCATTCAACATCCTGGCCGCAACTGCCAGAATATATCTCGGCATGGGAGACAGCTGGTAAAAGCAATACCAAAAGGCACAACAGCCCAGTTCTTTTCAGAAAAGATTTCATTATTGATTTGATGTTAATAGTTCTTTCTTTAATTCGTTTTCTTCCACCAATGTACATGTGTTATGGAGGTATGTATATTTTTGTATAATCGCTGCAAAAGTACAATTAAATTCTAATTCGTACAATGAAAGAGTTTTTTTCTTGCGAAAAAAGACATGGACTTTAGGTTCTAGACGTTAGACAAAAAGCCCGGCTGCTTTATTTCAGTATTACAGCATTAAATTATAGCGTCCTATAAGGGTAATACATCTAAAAGTTGGAGAGTAAAAGAAAAAAATGTATATTTGCAAAAGTTTGACCAATAAAAACTTACAATCATGACAAAAGAAGAACTGAAAAAACATATTAATGTTATTATCGAAAAGACCTTTGAAACATTAGAGATGGTTTATAATAACCGAGAATATAAGGGACCCGATGAACCTAAAGGGTTTACAAAAGGAGGAAGCCGCTTGGTATTTCCTTCATATTATAAAGAAGGTAAAGCGACTGAGACTAGAATAAGTGAGCAGGAGTTGAGATTTGCCTTTGTTGAGGCATTCAACAAATATTGTGATGCTGCTAATGGGCCTAACTTGTTTTATTCTATTGAAACACCTACTAAACGCAAATATACCAACTTCTCTAATGATAAGAAACCACATGAAGATGAAAATGGTAGAAGCGCTGAGTTTGATTTGGTGATTTTTAATGAAAATGGGGAACGCAAATGTCTTATCGAGTTCAAGGCAAATAATGCTGACGAACATGATCATTGGAAAGACTTTGTGAAACTGAACAATTCCAATGAAGGTGGTGAAGATGTATTGCGCTATTTCGTCGAAATTATAAAATCATACACAGAAGAAGGTAAAAAATCAACTATAAAATCCTTGCAAGGAAAACTAGAACACAATGAAGGCAATTTAAAGGCATATTTTTTCTGTTATGCGCTTGAGGGTAAAAGTACACGAGGGAATAAGAATCTGTCAGGAGATAAAAACATAAGTAATAGATTTCAATGACCATTACCATCCATTGCGAAACGCATCAGATTGAGGGACGTGCTGTCCCCAGTTCGTCCCCAGTTGTCTCCAGCCTGATTAAAAATTTGTCCCCAGTTCAATTCCACACAATTGGAGAAAGCCGAAAAGATATTGGAATATCTGAAATCCAAGAATGGCAGTATAACAGACTTGATGGTAATCTCAGGCGAAAAGAACAAGAATCGTCTTCGTCAGAAAGTGCAGTATCCTTTGATTGGTGCAGAATTGATAGAGCCAACAATCAAAGAAACGCCCAATAGTCCTAAGCAGAGTTATGCATTGACAGAAAAGTTCAAGGCGTATATGAACAAAAAGAATAAGTTTTTGACCTCTCCTGCCAGTTTTGTCATTGAAAAAAATACTTTAACACTCACAAAGAAAAAGAATTATTTATAGCGCCCCATAAAGCAAATAGCAATACTGCGTTTCTCTAATAAATATGCGACTTGCGAATGAAGGCTGATGGCGGATGAAAGATGTGTATTGAAATTATTGGATTTTCGCAAAAACAGGTAATATGTACCCCGACAGCCTTTGAGAGCCGATGGTTATCGTGCTGAAGGCACGGTATATGTTTGTGCAACATGTACCTTTCATGTACCTATCATGTACCTAACATATACCTGACATCTCTGTCAAAATTTTGAATCATAAGGTACATATAGGGTATATGTTAGGTACATGTTTAGACAACATGTACCGTCTGATAAGAACGATAACCATCGGGGGTAAAGCCTTGTTGAGGTATATGTTGGCAATTAATGATAGCAATACTAGATTTTGGAGTCTAGCTTCAACTGTTGTCCTGTAAAATAATTTGACAATCGCGATATTAGCCTCGCCTTCATCAAAACGCTATTAGGCATATAATTATTGCTCCCTCACTTGGGCGCAAAATTTTCCTAGTGAGGGAGCAAATTTTCTTTAACGTGGCAGTGAAATGAGCCAGAAAACGAACTCGGGAATAATCCTTACAGTTTTACTCCTTGGCTGCAATTCTCTCTAAGGTCTGATATACTTGCATCAGACCGCGGGGAACGTGGAAGCATCCCTTCCATTTGCCGCCTTTCAGCGTGAGCAACACCTCACCTCTGCGGTTCAGGTAACCAAACCATTCGGGATATTCCGGATCCATGAAGTGACTCCAGACGTATTCGTGAATGCGCATGAACCAATCCAGGCATTCCTTGTTCCCTGTCAGCTCGTAGCCCTTAATCATGGTAATGAGGGTCTCGATGTGAACCCACCACAGTTTCTGGTCCCACTCTAATTGCTGCAGTGGGCGACCCAGTCGGTCCATGAAGTAGAAGATGCCTCCGTACTCCTTGTCCCAACCGTGTTCAGCCTCGCGCAGGGCGATGTGTACGGCTTTCTCTATAAGGTCCTTACGTCCCAGGCGTTTGCCCAGGTCCATGATGAACCACATAGCCTCTATGGCATGACCGGGGTTGAGCAGACGACCCTCGTGACAATCGACAAGCTTGCCATCCTTGCTTACATGTTCTACTATCAAGTCCAGTTCGGGGCGATAGAAAACATCCAGCACCTCGTGCAGGCAGATGTCTATGGTTTCCTTTAGGAACTCGGGCGGGAGCAGGTCCTCAATCTCCAATGCCACATTGCAAAGTATCATGGGCAGGGCAAAGTCCTTCAGGGCACGAGCGCCTGAAGCCCCCTCCCCGCTCCCCCTTTGGGGGAGTGCTGTAACTGCCTTGTTCCATTTACCTTTTGGGTTGTTACGCTTGGAGAGTACGATATCAAAGGTCTTCTTGGCAATGTCGGCATACTCCTGCTTTCCTGTAGCCTTATAAAGTTGACCAAAGGCGATGACGGCAAAGGTATAGGAGAAGATGTTGTAAGGCTCTACCAAGGGACGTCCCTGTCGGTCTAACGAGAAGTACCAGTTCAACTGACCGTCATGCCCGTACTTCTTCAGGAACTCGGCACCCTGGATGGCTGCATCCAACCATTCCTGTTTTTTCTCTACCTTATTATATAAAGTAGCCAGCATCCACACTTCACGACCCTGAAGCCAAATGAACTTGTCGGTGTCGTACACTTCACCGTTACGTTCTATGCAGGTGAAGTAACCACCGTATTCCTTGTCAATACTATTCTGCATCCAGAAGGGCATCACCCTGTCCAGCAGTTCGCTCTTATACTGAGCAGCCAATTCAGAAAAAAAGCCCCCTCTCCGCTCCCCCTTTGGGGGAGTACCATTGTTGGTTTGTTTTATCGTTTTCATGTTATTTTGTTTTTGATTATATTTATAACTTCGTCTAATCTTGTGAATATATCTTCGTTCGTAAATCTTATGACGTTAAACCCTAGCTTTTCTATTTCATTGGTCCTTGCCTGATCATGATATTGTTGTCGAATATCATCGTGGTAGCCACCATCTATCTCAATCACCAAGTGAGCAGGGAGACAAGCAAAATCAGCAATATTGTCAACGATTATATATTGTCTTCTAAAAGGTTTTCCCAATTTATTTTTCTGCAAAAACATCCATAACAACCGTTCGGCATCTGTGGGCATACTCCTCATCCTCTTGGCATGTTCCTTCAGAATAGGATAAAGGATGGGGTCAGAGAAACAATAATTAGCTTTATTCCTATCAAACTTATTCATGATTTAGAATGCTTTAGGCACTCCCCCAAAGGGGGAGCGGGGAGGGGGCTTTTGAGGCTTAGTATCCACGCTGTGATGACGCTCACCACAATTCCTGTTGCACCGAAGAGGAAGAAGTTAGCATCCGTGAAGAGGTACATCAGCAGTACCACCACCTCACCGACGATGAAGCCCGTCAGTGCCGACCAACCCTTGATACGCGGGAAGAAGACAGCCATCACGAAGAGGCCGCCCAAGCCGCTTGTCAGCAATCCTAATATAGTATTAAAATAATCCAGTAGCGAGGTGATATCCCATGTCGCCATCAGCAAGGCAATGCCCAAGCCTATCAGACCGCTTACGATACAGGTCCAGCGGGCTACACGCAGCAGGGCAGTGTCCTTGATGCTGGGACGGAAACGTTGAATGAAGTCAACGCTGAAGGCTGTGCTGACGCTGTTGATATTGCTGGAGATGGTACTCATGGTTGCTGCAAAGATGGCTGCAATCAGCAGTCCTGCTATACCTGCCGGCATCTGACTCATCATGAAGAAAGGGAAGATAGCATCGCCCTGCTGCATGGTGATGTCCAGGCTCTGCGGATGTGTCTTATAGAAAGTATAGAGACCTGTGCCGATGAAGTAGAAAGCCACAGAGATGAATACGCTCATGAAGCCATTCACCAGGATGCTTCGACCGGCACTCTTCTCGTCATTGGTGGTCATGTAGCGCTGTATGACGGTCTGGTCACTGGTATAGGAAATCAGGTTGTTGGCAATGCCGCCGCCCAAGATAGCAACCCAGAAGGTGACACGACGGTAATCCCAACTCCAAACAAAGAGACGCATCTTATCGTTGTCGACAGCCATCTGCCAGGCTCCGGAGAACCCTCCCTCGGTATTGCTCCAGAGGTATAAGGCTGCGAAGATGGCACCTCCGACCAGAATGCACCCCTGCACCACATCGCCCCAGATAACGGCTTCTACACCGCCCATGGTACAATATATTATGGTAACCAATCCCATCAGCACAATGCACAGATAGATGTCAATGCCCGTCACCGCCGTCAGCGCCAGCGAGGGCAGGTACAGCACCAGTGCCATACGTGCTATCATGAAGATACAGAACAGCGTCGAAGCCATCAGTCGGGTAGCCGCATTGAAGCGTTCCTCCAGTATGGCATAGGCAGATGCTGCTTTGCTCCGACGGAAGTAGGGCAGGTAGTACCAGATAACGGGGAAACCCACCAGAGGAATCATCCACAACATGGGGTAGTAGGTCCAATCCGTAGCATACGCTTTGGCAGGAATGGCCATATAGGTAATGGCGCTCAGCATGGTGGCATAGATGCTGATACCTGCTGCCCACCAAGGCACGCGACCGCCGCCCTTGAAGAAGTCCTCCGCCCCGTTCTCCCTGCGCATGAAGTAGATGCCCATGCCCAACATCGCCAGCAGATAGAAAGCCAGCACCGTCCAGTTGGCAAAACCAAAGTGTGTATCGTGTTTTAGTTCTATGCGTGAGACCTGTGCCGACCGTATGCCTGGCATTGTCTCGCCACCGCTGTAGAACCAGCCTCCCTCGAAGGGCGTGAGTGCTGCTCCTGCACGTGCCAGTGCGCTGTCACCTGGTATGATTGCCCAAGAGTCGGTGATGGTATGATAGGCCAATACATCCTGACGGAACTTGTACCAAGCGGGCTCATGACGAAGGTACAGGCTGTCCTGCTTGCCCTGTATGGCAGACAGGAAGATGTCATAGTCCACGCCGCCGAAGAACAGAATGTGGCTGTATCCGCATGAGGTGGCGCAGGAGCCGACAAGAGCCTGGCTGGCCCCCTCCCCGCTCCCCCTTTGGGGGAGTGTCTTTATAATAGAGGGAGCAGTTTCTTGCCATTCCAATGTCTTTAAGTTAAGTTTTAGCCCATTCAGGAAAACTCTTCCCTCCTCCTCGGGGGAGGGATTGAGGGAGGGGGCTGGGGGGGCTGAGTACCCTCCGAAGATGTACAGCGCCTTCCCTTCGGGAGCATTCTGCACAGCCATGCAGGGTTGGAGTCGTCCTGCTTCAGGCAGTTCGCACAGCTTCACCCATTCCTTGCCGTCGGGCCAGTCCAGGGCATATACATCCTTGTTGGGGACACCATTGCTCTGTCCGCCCGCTACAAATATCCTGTCGGTGCCATAGCAGGCAGCAAAGTTATCGAGGGGTTTGGGCAAAGCTGGAAGCCCCCTCTTCGCTCCCCCTTTGGGGGAGTACTCGAACTCTAAGAAGCATTCATCTCCGTAATGGCACTCCCCCAAAGGGGGAGCGGGGAGGGGGCCAACTCCCCCTATATACACCGTCCCCTCCGGCACCGTCACACTGGCACCGTAAGCTTTAGGGTAGAAAACCTTCTGTCCGCCGTCGGCACAAGGGATGCCGGGGAAGTTACAGCCTCCCCATGTAACCAGTTTCCCGTCCTGAATACCGGCAAAGTGGCCAGAGACGGCGCGTGGCATATCCTTGTCCTTCGTTACTGTAATGACGTTCTGTCCCTGGCAAAGTGCCAGAAAGAGGGTAAAGAATACGAAAAATAAAGCCGTTTTCTTTATCATGGTATTATTGTAAATTTTTATGCTTGTATTCCACATGTATCTGTTTCTGCGTACAAATGTAGTGATTTATTTTGAAAAAGTGCTAATAACGATACATTCTTTTCTTCTTTGTCCAAAAGAAAGTTCTTTTTGAAAGAAAGCCGGGATTAAGTGAGTGAGTGCGATGCCTGCATCGGCACTCCCGAGCATGAGCAGCTTTCGCTCTTCGGGTGAGCTATGGTTATAAAAAGAGACACAATCTGATTCCCTTCACTTGTTATTACCTTTGGGTGAAATGATGCCTAATATATAGGCTCTCTTCTCATAGGCAGGTTCTTTATTTATCTATAACTCTGTGGTTCTGTTGGAAGCTGACAGGTGTCATACCTATGTAAGTGCGGAAGATACGGTGGAAATATTCCCGACTATTGAAACCGCAATGGTCGGCAACGGCCTCAGAGGTCCAGTCGGGATGTTCCAGCAATACAATTTTGGCTTCCTCTATGCGCAGGGTGGTTATCCATTCGCTGTATTTTAGGTTCTTATTCCTCAGCCAGGCCGAGAACTGATATTGCGGTATACCAAGACTTGCTGCGGCGACAGGGAGCTTCAGGTCTCGTTTCAGGTAGCATTTGTCCTTCAGCCACTGCTCGACAATACGGTCTATGCGCATGGATTGTTCTTCAGACATATCTGCTGTATTGTCAACTGTTGAGGCTTTTTCGCATTCTTCCTCTTCCTCGTTTTTCTCAGCTTCCTCCAATCTCTTGGGGGCGGAGCTTACCACATAGCTGCAGAAATTGTCCACCGTATAGAAAATGCTGGCAAAGAAGAAAAGTCCATACACTGCCAACCACGCTCCTGATCCGAAAATCAGTATGGGAACCATCAGCGCCAGCATCACCAGGATGATAACACTCAGCCGCATCCAGGTCAGCATACCTTCCATATCGCGGTCGTAGTAGTTCTGCAGAGAACGTTGCATAGCTCGCAAATTCACAGTATGGCGCCAGGCATAATGGCCTTGCATGGTAGCATATAGTATAGAGCATATGATTTCTGCTATCTGGATTTCAGGTGTTTCAGACAGTAGTGGTTCTCCGTCTATGGCAGCTGCAACACCCAGCAGTATTGTGCACAGGATCCATGTGATTCCCCCAATCCATCGGTCTATAGGTTTCAGTCGCCCCTTACCCTGCAGGTTCAGCACCGCCATGGAAAGCATCCATGAAACGGGGATAAACAGAGTCAGATTCAGCATCACAGCCTGGGTAACACCCATGGCACGCAGGTGCCAGATGTACTGCAACAGGAACTGCACACCCAACAATATGGTACTGCCCGCCATAAGTATGCGGGCCTTGTTTACCAAGGGGTTTAAGGCTACCTTGTTGGGTAGCATTAAAAGCTTGAATGTGAGTAATGCCATCAGGATGATGGCTGTGAATTGCATGTTCTCCATTCTGTTTACTTATATGCTGCAAAGTTAATGTTTTTTTTGTGTAAACAGGGTAAAAGGTGTGTAAATTCTGTTAATTTTCACACCCTATTCTTGAAAATCACACACCATTGTAGTTTTTTTTACACTTTATTATAATGCTGTTGGCGTATCTTTGTGGTGAAAATATTTGTCACAGAAAAATATGGATTTTATTTCATTCATCAAGGAGACTCCCCTCTGGCTCACCATCCCCCTTGCCATTGCCTATCTGGCTACGTGGTGTCTGGTCATCTGGGTTGTTATCCGAATGTTCCGCAAGAAATAAATCAACCAAAATAATATTATATATGAAGAGAGAAACTATCTTTGCATTAATTGCGATGGCATGCATCTCACTTTCCGCATGCTCTGAGAATGAAACAAATGGAGAGTCTACCGTTCAGAACCCTTCTCCCAAGGAGCAGTGGGGACCTACTGCCAAGGGTTCTGACTTTACCGTCCCTCAGTTGCCCGACCTCTATGTCAACTACTGGGAGTACAGCTACAGCGTGGAAGAGAATGCCAACCTAGCCCTGAAAATATCGGGCGAATTCCCCAACTGCCGCTATTTCAGCTTCAGTACTTATAACGATGAGAACGGCGAGGTAATAAGCGGTATGTCTGACTACGAGATGACCCCCGATGCCGGTTGTGTGAATCCCTTTGTTAAGACCTCAACGGGTAAGAATACCTTTACTGTATATATCGTGCCTGCCGCCACCACTGAAGAGCAGATTGCCAAGTTGCCCAGTAAGAATATTATTAAGTTGGGTGCAGGCATCAAGAAAGCTTGTCTCATTATCCGTGAGTACCTGGGTATTGATGAATTCGGTGGTGTAGAGTTGCCAGCCATTCAGGCATATGATATGAACACCATGAAGGAGGTACTGGCTCCTAAGCGCGGTACTAGCAACATGTGGCGTGATCCTGCTCCTTTCCAACCTCAGTGGTTCGATAGTGAGACAGATGTCCCCTTTATGCTGGCTCCACGTGGTAGCTTCTATCCCAACAACGCCACCGATTACCTGTACTGCCGTACAGCTGTCGAGGATAATCAGGTCATGACCTGGAGCTTCATTCCTGCTCCTTATCCCAAGAGTGTTGAGCAGTACGAGGGTGCTCCCTGCCGCTACTGGTCTATGTGTTTCGGTACTCAGTTGGATACCCGTTCTTACTATTCTGTTTATGATGCACAGGCTAACGTTCCCGATGGTCAGAAGGTGACTTTTGTCCTTTGTTTGAAGCAGAATCCCAGGTTGGCAGAGATTGAGCAGGCTGTTGCTGATGCAAAGACCGCCGGACAGTATATCCACCTGATTGTTTGGGACCGTGAACTCCCCTCTTACTTCGGTCCTGAGAAACCCATTGGCAACTGCATCACGGTTATGTACCGCAATATCCTGCCCAATAAGGAATGGGAGCACTCCATGTCTAACATGAAGCCCACCCCCTATGGTGACCCTGTTACCTCTGCCCGTCAGGATCCCGAGCACATGCAGGCTCACCTAGCACTGGGCGAGTATGGACCTCGCGGCACGAAGGTTTCTACCGAAGAGTTCCTCCAGAATATGAATGAATAACAAATAGATGGTTATAGATAATTTAATGAGCGCAAAAACTTTTATTTGTAACACTGCGCGGCCATTTCTGTTACTCGTGCTGATGCTTGTGACTGTAACGGTCCGAGCAGAAGATAAATCGATGTGTGTGGTTGTGTATGAGACAAAAGGCACCACATCGTTCAATCTGACAGAGAAACCCGTCGTAACGTTTGTAGGCGAGGAAGTCCAGCTGGTATCTGGTAAGGTTACTGTGCGCTATGCACTGGATGGCTATCTGAAGATGACCATAGAGGAAAAGACGACGGATATCAAGCCTATTGCGGACGATTCTTTCCGTATCACAGAGGGTGAGGTGAAAGCTTACGGATGCCGGCAGTTGTCTCTCTATACCGTCGATGGCAAATGTGTGGAGACTGCCACTCCTGGCAAGGACGGCACAGCAACCCTCTCTACAGCATCCCTGAGAAAGGGTGTTTACCTTGTAGTAACAGAAAGTAAATCATTCAAAATCTTAAAGAAATAATGAAAAAGCATCTTGTCATGGCTTTGCTTTGCCTGTGTGGCATTGCACAACAGGTCTCAGCCCAAGGGTATTATCTCTACAAGAATGGACAACGACAGTCTTATCGTGCCAACGAGATGGATAGCCTGGTTTTCTATAAGACAGAGGAAAATCCTGCTCAGGAACCCGAAGAGGAAGATTCCGGCCAGGATCCTATGGCCTCAAAGAAGGCAACTCAGGCTACGGCTGACAAGAACAAGCAGTGGTATACACGCCTGGATTTCGAAGATCAGGCTGAGTTGGAGAATGCAAAGCGCGGACTTATTGAGGCTACCCCAGACCTTGTTATCAAGAATTCTTACGGTGAGGTTTGGAACATGGCTGAGTTCAAGTTTGTGCAGGAAGGTGGCGAGGCTCCCTCGACCGTTAACCCCAGCCTTTGGCGCAACACTCTCTGCAACGTACAATGTGGTCTTTTTAAGGTGTGCGAAGGCATCTATCAAGTGCGTGGCTACGATATGGCCAACATGACGTTTATCAAGACGAAGAGCGGAGGCTGGCTGATCTTTGATGTGCTGATGTGTAAGGAGGTTGCCGAGGCTGCTCTGGATATCTTCAAGCGCAACGTAGATGCCAATCCCCGCATTGTGGCTGTCCTTATCAGCCACAGTCATGCTGATCATTATGGCGGTGTAGGTGCTATTGTCAATGCCCAGAACATTGCCGATGCCTCCCTGCCACTGGATCAGCAGTTGCAACCCGGTAAGATTGCCGTCATCACATCAGAGCATTTCATGAAGCATGTTATTGCCGAGAATGCCTATTGTAACGCAGCCATGTCACGTCGTGCTGGCTATCAGTACGGAGCCAACCTGCCCAAGGGCGCCACTGGCCGCATGGCTATGGGTATCGGTATGGGACAGAGTACCAATTCGCCCGTTACCCTCATGCCTCCTACTTTCGAAGTTGCAAAGGATACCACTCTTATCATTGACGGGCTCACCGTTACCTTCCAGGTTACCCCGGGCACAGAGGCTCCTACAGAGATGAATGCCTACTTTGCTGACTATCGCGCACTCTGGATGGCAGAGAACTGTACCGGTACCCTGCACAACCTCTATACTTTGCGCGGTGCTCAGGTTCGTGATGCTGAGGCATGGTGCAACTATATCCTGGAGGCTGAGCAAAAGTTTGGCGACAAGACCGATGTGGTTTTCCAGAGTCACAACTGGCCACACTGGGGTACCGAGACCATCCGCGAGTATATGCTGAATACCGCTTCGGTATATAAGTTCATCCACGACCAGACACTGCACTACGTGAATCTGGGTCTTACCCCTACCGAGATCTCCGACACCCTGCAACTGCCCGAGCGCTTGGATCGCGTTTGGTACACTCGTCAGTATTACGGAACTCTCTCGCACAACATAAAGGCTGTTTATCAGCGTTACATGGGATGGTACGATGCCAACCCTGTGAACCTGAATCTGCTGACTCCCGAGCGTACTGCCAAGAAGATTGTAGAGTATATGGGTTCTCCCGAGCGCATCCTGCGTATGGCCCGTGAGGACTATGCCCGTGGCGAATACCAGTGGGTAGCTCAGGTAACAAAGGAGCTGGTCTATGCCGACCCCTCGAATACTGAGGCTCGTCGCCTCTGTGCCGATGCACTGGAGCAGTTGGGTTATCAGTGCGAGAGCGGTACATGGCGTAACTGCTACCTGACGGGTGCTATGGAATTGCGTGCCGCTACGCCTGCAGCTCCTATCTATGGAACGGGCGAAGGTGTTACCAATATGCTGGGAGCCGGAACCATCGGCATGATATTCGAATATGCTGCCATTGCCACAGACAGCCGCGATGTGGCCGACTACGATGTAACGGTCAACTTCATCATCGGCAACGAAAAGTGCTGCGTGGTTCGTCGTGCCGGTGTTGTCCTTACCTATATGGGAGAGACACGTTCTAATGCTGATGCAACGGCCACCGGTTCCAAGGCTGCTTTGGTAGCTTGCCTCAACGGTAACTGCGGCGGTCTGTCGGTTCTCGGCAGCTCTGATGCTGTCAACTCGCTCTTCAGCGGAATAAAGAAGCCCGTCCTCAATTTCAATATCATAGAACCGTAGTATTTTAGGGCAAAAAGGTTTTTTCAGAATGATTATCCCCATCGTGGTTGTTCCATGATGGGGATTTCTGTTATATGGGGTGAGGTTATCTATATTTCGCCGTCTTGACCTGGAATGTAGAAGCTGGAAGTCCCTGAGCATTGCGGAGGTCGGCATCGGTAAAGCCGCTCCAGCCGTAGCGGACAAAGGCGGGCCCTTTAACATTGGGGGAGGTGAGAAGGACCTTGTCGCCTTCTATCTTGATGTCGGCAGGATAGAATATGCCATCGGAATCGGCAATCTCGAAGCCCTTGGTGCAGGTGAGGCCTTCTGCATGATTGAACCGAACGCAAATGGAATTGTTTATTCCTTTGACAGCATAACGAAGCGTCGGGCCTTCGCACTCTACAGAATGACCATAGGTGTGGTGTAATGCCTGCAAGGCCAGGCGCTCACCAACGGGGCGCTTTGTGCGGTAGTGGACATCGTTGGGATCACCAAGGTCAGTGGTGACAGCCATCCACGTATCGGGCAACTTTTCAGCCAGGCTGCGCTGACTGTCGCGGAAAGCAGGCCATGAAGGGCGTGGCAGACTGCTGAGCTGTACGGTGTAGAAGGGCAGGGGGTGCTTCTTGTGGAACTCGCTTTCCCAACGTTGGGCAAAATGTTTGCGCCAGGATTGCTCCAGAAGGGTGAACAGCCGCTCGTGTACCTCAATGTTATGGGCGTTGCTCTCACCCTGATACCAGATGACACCGCGAAGGGGCAGATGACCAAGTGGCAGGATGGCAGCCTCAAAGAGGTAGGCAGGGTCGTAAGGATGGCGCTGCAAGGGATTATAGGCAGGCGATTCCTTATCAAGCGCATGTGCGATGTTCTGACTCATGCGACCGCGTGCCCATGGCTGCCCGAAGTCACCATTGCGCCAGTCGCGCAAGATGTTGGGGAACTCCCATTCCAACGTTGATCGATCAATCCACGACTCGGTGGTGGAGCCGCCCACAGCATTGCAGATGATTCCTATGGGAACATCCTCGAGGCTGTCGCAAAGGACGCGTCCGAAATTAAAGGCCACGGCAGAGAAGTTTCTTACTGTTTCCGGCGAAGCCGTCTTCCACCCTTGGGAGTCCATGTGGCGTAGCTCATTTGTGTAGCGAAGCACACTGTCATCCCACTCCACGGCATCCGTGCGGGCCCGTGCAGGCATATTAAAGAGATGTAGCCGTTCACCAAGACGGGCAGCATCGGCAAGATCCTGCTCCAGGGTGTTACACTGATCCACGCGCATCTCCATGTTCGACTGTCCGCTGGCCAGCCACAGGTCGCCATAGTAAACGCTGTCAATTGTCAGTGTCTGCGTCTTGGCTTTCGTCAGGTTCTCCAGCAGGTTGGGATACTTCTCTGGATAGTAAAAAAGGTAGTGGTCGGGATTCAGGGGTGTGGCTGTGAACGTAAGCGTGTAGGGACCACCAGCTTTCATCTCGGGCATCTCGATGTGCCAGTGTCCGTCAGCCCTTGAGAAGTTGTTGCTCTCATGCACCACCTTGCCGTTGCGGGATAGCGTGACCTTGATGTTGCGCCGGGCATCGGAGATGCCTTCCACCAGGATGGGTTCGTCACGTGGCAGAACCATGCCGTTGGTATAGACAGGCGGCAGTTGCAGACCGCCATGGTCGCCCGTCAGTGCGCTATAGACAGTCTTGGCCAGAATCTTTGCACCCTCTGGATTGGGATGCAGGGCATCGGGGAAGAGGTCGGGACGGTTGTGCAGGGGTGTGTAGAGGTCGATAAGCTGTGCTTTGGCTCTCCATGCCACCTGGAAGATGGCCTGCTGAATCTGGGCGTGCCAGTCGCGTGTGCCGCTCTGGAAACGGGAGTGACGGTCGAAGATGGGTGTCATCCAGCAGACAAGGATACGAGCCTCGGGGTTCACCACACGGAAGGAATCTATCAGCGCGCGATAGTTGGGAATGAACTCTTCCTTCCAGTCGGGCCAGTTGCGCGGGTCGGTGTCATTCAGTCCTAAATGAATGACTACCCAGTCTGGTTTGAAGTCCAGCGCCTGATGGAACTCGGGCAGATTGATGTAGGGGCGATGCCCTTTGTATAATAGCGTAGCACCCGAATGTCCGAAGTTCTGCACCTCGTAACCCTTGCCCAACATCTGCTGTAGCTGCACAGGATAACTCTCTGTATCGCGGTTGGGAAGTCCATAACCATATGTCACACTGTTGCCGACACAGGCTACCTTAATAGACTTTTTGGCCGCCCAAACAGCAGTAAAGGAGCAAAAAGCCAACAGAAAGATGATATATTTATTCTTCATTCTTCACTTAAAACACGTTGCAATGCTGGAAGAAACCAATCTCGTCCAGTTCCTTTTTCAGTTGAGTTTCCTCCTCGGGAGTAATGTTCTGGAATGGGGTACGGTTGGGACCAAGGTCCAAACCAATAAGTTTCATGATGCGCTTGCCTCCTACGATATTGCCGCGGAAGTGGCAGATGATGTTGATGACCTCCTGACTGTAGTTCTGCAAGGCACGGGCAGACTCCAAGTCGCCACGCTCCCAAGCCTCAATAATACCCACCAGGTTCTTGCCGTTATAATTGGTGGTGCCACCTATGCCGCCCTTGGCGCCGCCCATAGCCAGGCAGGGCAGGATGGTCTCGTCCTGACCATGCAGCATATCATACTTGCCATTCTTATAGAGGCGGCACTGGTTGTACTCGTATATACTCTCGAAGGTGTACTTGATGCCTGCAAAGTTGGGCACACGTCCATCTACAGCTTCCAGCAATTTCACCATGGGCAGGAAAGCTCCGTTGAAGGCGGGAATGTGGTAATAGTAGAAGGGTAGGTTGGGAGCACCGGCGGCAATCTCCTCGATGTACTTCACCAGTTCCTCTATACGGCCGATTTTGGGGAAGGGTGGTGCCATGGCACCAATGCCCCATGCACCAATTTTCTGAGCATGCTCGGCAAGTTTGCGACTCTCGCGAACGCAGCAACTGCCCACATGCACAATCACCTTGAAATCCTTGGGTGCAGCCTTTACCCATGCTTCTGCCAGTTGCATGCGTTCTTCTTCGGTAAGCATATAGCCTTCACCACTGCTTCCGTTTATGAATACGCCCTTCAGCCCGTTCTTCTGCAGCATTTGTGCATAGGCGGGGATGGGGTCCAGATTCAAATCGCCATTCTCATAGAAAGGGGTGAACGGCGCATCAATAAGTCCAATTATTTTTTCCATGATATTTATTATAGTTGACTGTTTTGAATTTTGATTTTTGAATTAAAACTACAGCGGTTTCAACGGTGGAATGGAATCTGTCTTCCACTCTGGTGAGTAGTCCTTACCCACATTCACGGTGCCGAACTCCAGCTCGGGTATCTTTACGGGTTTGGCTTTCAGTGGAACGATGGTCTCATGGTATTCCGAGATCTCCACCTCGGCAAAGCCCAGACGGACAATGCCCAGAATGCGGGCTGCCGCAATACTGAGGTCGATGCAATACTTGCCGCCAAAGGGACCGCGGTCTGTTACGCGGACAATGACCTCGCGACCATTCTTGATATTCTTTACTTTGAGTCGGGTTCCAAAGGGAAAAGTGCGGTGAGCGCATGTAAGACTGTCCCGATGGAAACGCTCTCCGTTGGCGGTAAACCGACCGTGAGCATTGTACCACGAAGCTTTACCTTTAAGAGTCTTGGGAGATTTGTTTGGGATGGAATCAGCCCAGACAGACTGCAGAATGAAACATGCTGCAATACAGATAGTCAGACGTATGAAAAAAGGATGTTTCATAGGACCAGCATTGTTTACGGAGTGCAAGTTCGACTTTTTTTCCTTAAAAGCCAAATAAATAGACTTTTTTTTCATTGAACATTGAACATTGAATATTGAATATTATTTTGTTATGGAGAAAATTTTGTAATTTTGCGCCGTTTTTGTGAAGAATAATTAGAATGAAACCCCGTAATATTGTATTGTTTATTATTTCTCTGCTGGTCGGTCTGGCTATGCTGTGCATGTTGTTTCCCAGGGGCGGAATTCGCTTGGGAAACATGACATTGCGGTTCCCTGCGCTCTCAGAGGTGCTGGATGTTGCGGAGGAGCCCGTTGACACGGATAGTATAGTTGTCCTGACGCCCGAGGAGATTATGGAACAGCGTCTGGCCGCACTGAAGACGGAGAAGATGGAGGAGTTCAACGACTACTGCCGGACCAATCCTGCCCGTCTGTATCTGCCCAATGATGATGAGACATATCTGGATGCCTTCTTCGAGAAGATGCAGAATGCCGGCAATAAGCATCTGCGTATTATGCATTATGGCGACTCGCAGATAGAGTGCGACCGTATCACCAGTTTCCTGCGTCAGGAATTTCAGGAAGAATTCGGTGGCTGTGGCGTAGGTCTAATCCCTGCCCTGCAGACTGTTCCCACCTATACTACCAGTCAGGCCATCTCGGGCGACCCCATGCAGTATATGGCTTTCGGACCCGCAGACTTGCGCGGTAGCAACAACTTCTATGGCCCCATGGCCAAGCGGACAGAGGTCTATGGAAGCACCATCAATATATCGTCCAGGGGCGGTAAAGACTATTCCCATTCCTGTACTTTTAACAAGGTGACCGTCCTGACCAAGGATGCTGCCAATCTGAGTCTGGTGGTACGCGGAGACACCGTTGCCATGGACTCTGCTAATGTGGGTGAGATGTACTTCTATACGGCAAGGCTGGGTGGCGGTGCGTCAGCAGCTACCCTTAGTGTGAGGGGGCATGCCTCTATTCTGGGAATCCAGCTGGATGGCGCAAAGGGTGTTAATGTAGACAATCTGCCTATGCGCGGTTGCTCCGGTCCTGAGCTGATGAATATCAACAGGGCATCTATAAGTCCCTTCTTGAATAGAGAGAACGTAGGACTTATCCTGTTGCAGTACGGCGGCAACAGTGTCCCCTGTCTGTCTAAGGCCAAACTTCCGGACTATAAGGAAAGGGTGAAGAAGATGATTGGTATGTTCCGCCAGATGGCTCCGGAAGCAAGGATTATCTTCATAGGTCCCTCTGATATGGCTACCGTAGATACTACCGGAGCGGTTAGCTCATACAGCGTATTGCCCGAGACGGTCAAGACACTGAGGGAGGCTGCCAATGAGTCTGGCGCTGCCTTCTGGAATATGTACGATGTTATGGGCGGAAAGGGTAGTATGACCAAGTGGGTACATTCTGGTCTGGCCGGTTCTGACTATGTACATTTCACTCCTGGCGGTGCCAAGAAGATGGCTCACATGCTTTACGAGACATTACAGTTCTATTATAAGTTCTACAGATTCCGCTCTGGACAGGATAAGGTGGAATTGCCGGATTCCCTGACAGTTGATTCGCTATGACAAAGAGGTTCTCCGTACTATTACTTCTCTTGTCCTTTATGCTCACTGGCAGTGCCCAGCGCCTAAAGTGTGTTGAGGTTGATAATTACGATTATGTCAACTTCGATGCCTGCTATCTGCACTTCCCCGGAAAGCATCAAAAGTTTGAAACGCTTTATCGCAAGATGGAACATATCCGCAAAGGCGGAGACGGCGTGGTGAACATACTGCATGTAGGAGGAAGCCATGTGCAGGCCGGCGTGCTGAGCCATAGACTGCGCTGCAACTTCTCGCAGATAATGCCCGAGCGTCCTAAGAGTCGTGGACTGATGTTCCCCTTCAAGGCTGTCCGCACGAATGCCCCTGCAGATTATGAATTCACGGCATCGGGTAGCTGGAGGTCTTCACGCTGCCTGGAATTCTCTCCCTCTTATCCATTAGGTTTGAGTGGTGCTGCTGCTGTGGCTACGTCAGAGGACTGCTCGTTGTATCTGAGCGTGGATGAGGCTTATGCTTTTCAACGACTCAGGGTGCTGGGCGAGGCAATAGGCGGTGAGGTTCGTCCGCTTATTTTGAGGGCAGATGGTGATACGTTACGGTCAGAACGAGTAGGGAAGGATTTCCTGTTTTCTTTCCCTAAGCCTGCCAAAGAATGTACCATCATCTTTGAAGGTCTGAAACGTGACAGTACCAGTTTTGTCCTACATGGCGTATGGCCTGAGCACGATGGGGTAGGCATTGCTTATACCGAGAGCGGCATCAACGGAGCGGCAGTATCCTCGTGGTTACGATGTGAACTCTTCACGGAGGAACTGAAAAGGCTATGCCCTCCTGATCTGGTTATCTTTGGCATAGGCATCAATGATGCCAATGTGCCTGCCAGTAGGTTCAGTGCTGAGACCTTTAAAGCCAATTACCGTCAGTTGATTAATGACATTTTGAGAATAAATCCCAATACAGCCTTTCTGTTCATTACCAACAATGACTGTTGGTTACGCACGGGACGCCGTCGACATGGCTTTAATGCCAACGGCAGTGTGGTGGAACAGGCTATGACGGAGTTAGCTCAGGAATTCAATGGCGCCGTCTTTAATCAGTTTCAGGTGATGGGCGGGCTGGGCAGTAGCAGCGATTGGGTGGCAGCCGGTCTGATGAACAGAGACCATGTGCATTTTCTCTTACCGGGCTACCGCCTGATGGCTGATTTGATTTACAATGCTTTTGTACAGGATTATAACGATTGTCTAAGATAAGATATGGATTTGTCAGATTTCGTAAGATATATTCAGAACGTTTTTTCTTTTGACCCAGAGACACCGCTGCTTTTCACGCAGTTTCAGTTCTGGGCATTCTTCAGTTTGGTGTTCCTGGCCTTTGCCGTCTTTCAGCGCAAGGCATGGATGCGCAACGCCTATCTGTTTGCAGTAAGCCTTTTGTTCTACTACAAGACCAGTGGTGCTTTCGTAGGACTGTTGGTGCTGGTGACCTGCTCGGATTTCCTTATAGCCCAGCTTATATATAAATGTAAGACCCAGTGGAAGAAAAGGGCGTGGCTGACACTGAGCGTGTGCATAGACCTGGGGATTCTGTTCTACTTCAAGTACAGTTACTTCATTGCCGATATTCTGAATCAGATGCTGGGAACGCATATCGAGGTGACTAATGTGGCAGCGAAATGGCTGAACGAACTGACTGCAACATCGTACTTCGGGGTGGATAAGATTATCCTGCCTGTGGGAATCTCGTTCTACACCTTTCAGATTGTAAGCTATACGGCGGATGTGTATAAGGGACTGGTAAAACCGGTCAGGAATATCCTGGACTTTGGTTTCTACGTAAGTTTCTTCCCCCAGCTGGTGGCAGGTCCTATTGTGAAGGCCAGCGACTTCATTCCCCAGTTGTATCGCAAGTATTTCCTGAGTCGCAGACAGTTTGGCATTGCCATCTTTTGGATTGTGAATGGTCTGATAAAGAAGATTGTACTGAGTGACTATCTGGCGGTGAACTTCATAGACAGGGTCTTTGACAATCCTATGCTCTTTACGGGTTTTGAGAATCTCTCGGCTCTTTTCCTGTACTCTCTGCAGGTGTATGCCGACTTCTCGGGTTACACGGATATCGCTATCGGTCTGAGTATGCTTATGGGCTTCCATCTGCCCCGCAACTTCAACTCACCCTACAAGGCTGCCAACTGCAGCAACTTCTGGAAACGCTGGCATATCAGTCTGAGCCGTTGGTTGCAGACTTATCTGTATATTCCCTTGGGAGGTAACAGAAATATCACCTTCGGAACCATCCTGTGGATAGCCATCCTAACCCTCTCGGCACTGATTCTGAGTGGTAATCTGTATGTTTGTATAGGAGCTCTCTTGTTGGCAATAGCTGTAATACTGACAGCTTGGTATTGCCCCGACAGGCGTCGTAAGATATGGGCCAACCTGAACAGTATGATAACCATGCTCTTGGGCGGTCTTTGGCATGGAGCCAGTATGAACTTCCTGATATGGGGCGGTCTGAATGGTGTTGGTATGGTGGTCTTCAAGTTCTGGCGAGATGCTTCACTGCTGGTTCGCTCCCTTGGTAGCACCATAGTGGTCTTGATATTGTGGATTCTGACGATGCATGTTCCTTCTCCTGTTTGGAACTTGTTCTTGGCATACGTGTCCTTTATTATGGTAAGTGCCTGGATAAAGTGGGGATACGGAAAGCTGAACCTGCCGCATTGCTGGGGATGGCTGGAACACTCGTGGTGCATTCTGGTAACATTCACTTTTATCACATTCACCCGTCTGTTCTTCCGTTCAGGCTCTAACCTTGATCCTGCTACAGCCAATGAGACGGCATGGAATACGGCCAGCAATATGGTAACAAGAATCGGTTCTGCCTGGAGTGGAAATGCCTGGGAGATTGTACAGGCATACAGCAGTGTCTTCACCTTATTTGTTATAGGAATGATAATCCACTGGTTGCCTGAGAACCTGAAGAGACGTTACCGCCTGAGTTTTGCTATGTTGCCCATCCCGGTAATGTGTCTGGTATGTATCATAGCCGTCTTTGTGGTATATCAGTTTGTGACGGCCAAGATGCAGCCCTTCATATATTTCCAGTTCTGACAAATGCAGGTTGCAGAATGGTGAAAACTTGTTATAAAGTACGTAAAATTCTGTTTAATGCTTGCGTGGGTCTGCAAAAATCTTTATCTTCGCAATATGAAAGTAACTATTTAATCTAAGTAATAAAGACAATGAAAACAAAAATTCTTTTCTTTATGCTGCTATCAATGATGGCAGTTGGTGTAAACGCACAAAAACACGAATTTGCAAACTGGAAACGTTATGCTCAGGCAAATACCGAGTTGGGCGCTCCTGCTAAGGGCGAGAAGCGCGTTGTGTTGATGGGTAACTCCATTACCGACGGCTGGCCAGGCAAGCGTCCTGAATTCTTTAAGGAGAACAAGCTTATAGGTCGTGGTATTGGTGGTCAGACCAGCTACCAGTTCCTTCTCCGCTTCCGTGAGGACGTTATTAACCTGCAGCCCAAGGTTGTAGTTATCAACTACGGAACCAATGACGTTGCAGAGAATACAGGTGCATACAATGAGGATCTGACTTTTGGTAATGTTTGCTCAATGGTTGAGCTGGCTAAATACCACAAGTGCAAGGTTATCCTGACAAGCTGTCTGCCTGCCGGTGGTTTCTGCTGGCGTCCTGAGATTAAGGATGCTATGGAGAAGATTCAGCATCTGAATGCCCGCGTGCAGGAATATGCCAAGAAGAACAAGATTCCATATGTTGACTACTTCAGCGCCATGGTAACTGCCGATGGAACAGGCATGAGACCAGAACTTGCTCAGGACACACCAGGTGTTCATCCCAACGTGGAAGGCTACAAGATTATGGAAGGCTTGTTGCTTCCCGTTATCAAGAAATTACGCTAAGAGAGTTATATGTGTAAGTGCCGTCAGCGACGGCACTTACTTGTCATAACCTAAGAATCCTATCATGAACGATAATAATTATTGCCTAATTCTTGCCGGCGGTAACGGAAGCCGTCTGTGGCCTGTAAGTAGAACAACCTATCCCAAGCAGTTCATGGATTTGTTTGGAACGGGAAGGACTTTGTTGCAGCAGGCTTATGACCGTGTGGCACAGTTTATTGACCCTTCACATATCTACGTTTCAACGAATGTCCAATATCTTCCTATCGTACATGAACAGCTGCCACAGGTAGATGATGTTCATATTCTGGAAGAGCCTTTACGTCGTGGCACTCTTGCTGCCGTAGCATGGGGTACTGTGGTAATAGCCAAGGAGAATCCAAAAGCAAAAATGTTTGTATCACCCTCTGATCATCTGATAATGAAAGAGGCCTGTTTCGAGAAGGATGTCTTGTCGGCATTGGATTTTGTGGGAACCCATGATTGCCTGCTTGTAACCGGAATGCGTCCCTCAAGACCTGAAACGGGATATGGTTATATGCAGATTGACGATGACCGACAGGTAGGAGAGCATATTTATCCGGTTAAGTCCTTTACGGAAAAGCCCAATGAGGATTTTGCCAACATTTTCCTACAGGAAGGAAACTTTTATTGGAACACAGGTCTTTTCTATTTCAATGTGGACGTTATGTTGAGGAAATTGTATGATCTGGTACCAGAATACCAGGTAGAGATTCCACGTATGATGGCAGAGGCCGAGTTTGCTGATCCCAAATCCGCTCCAGACTTCTTCAGTCGTTTGCCGAATCTGAATGTTGACGTCAGCATACTTGAGAAGAGCAATAATGTGTACATGCAGCAAGGACACTTTGAGTGGGCCGATCTAGGAACGTGGGCCAGCATCTATGATGATGCTCCTGCCGATGAGAAGGGAAATGTGTTGCTGAACACGAAGGCTTATCTGTATGAAAGTCAGAACAATATTATCCGTCTTCCAAAAGGGCGTACAGCTGTTGTCAAGGGATTGAACGACTATGTAATAGCAGAAGAGGGCGAGATCCTGATGATCTGCCCTCGTGCTGATGTGGCTGCTATGCGTAAGATGCATACAGACACCAAATTCTCTTAAAGTATCTTATAGCTCTTTGCGGATTGAGGCTGCTATTTCCTGAAACTCCTCTGTGGTCAGTTCCAGATGAGGATTTGTAAAGCGCATGTCAGCCTCGCTCTGCATGGGTACCAGGTGGATGTGGGCGTGGGGAACTTCCAGGCCCAATACACATTGTCCTACTTTTACGCAGGGGATAGCTTTCTTAATGGCTATGGCAACCTTCTTGGCAAAGACCTGAAGACCTGCCAGTTCCTCGTCGGTAAGGTCGAAGATGTAGTCAACCTCGCGTTTGGGGATTACCAACGTGTGTCCCTTCTGCAGGGGACTGATGTCGAGGAATGCAAAGTACTTGTCGTCCTCGGCAATCTTGTAGCAGGGGATTTCGCCAGCTACAATGCGTGAGAAGATACTTGCCATAATGCTTATTCAAATTTAATGCTTACTACTTCCAGTTGGATGGTGCCGGCAGGAACCTTTACCTCAGCAACCTCACCAACTTTCTTGCCCAGCAATCCCTTTGCGATGGGTGTCTCTACGCTCAGCTTGCCAGCACGCAGGTCAGCCTCTGTGGCGCTGACAATGGTGTACTTCATCTGCTGCTTGGTCTTAACGTTGCGTAACTCCACAGTAGAGAGAATCTGCACAGTGCTGGTGTCCATCTGCTTGGTGTCGATAATCTTTGCCTCCATGATGGTCTTCTTCAGCAGGGCGATTTCTGTCTCCAGCTTGCCTTGCCATTCCTTTGCCGCATCGTACTCGGCGTTCTCAGAAAGATCGCCCTTGTCACGTGCCTCAGCAATTGCGGCACTTGCTGCGGGTCTGTCAACACTCTCCATGTGTTGAAGTTTTGCTACCAATTCATCGTAGCCTTTTTGTGAAATGTATGCCATATTCTTGTTTTTTGTTTTGTTTTAGCTTCTTGTTTATTTTCACGGCTCCTCTTTTTATAACGTAAAAGAAAAAGAATCCCAGCGGTAATGCCGGAACCCTTTACTTGTTAATTGTTAAGATTCACCGCCGCAAAGGTATGTATATTTTTCCTACCTTGCAAATTTTCATCCTATAAAATCAAAGCAGGCTTTCAATTGCCTTTTTGATATCTTTGATGTCTTCCATCCTCGACCGTAGGTCGCAGTTGCGGTCTATCAGGAAGTAGCTGGGTATTGCCTGTACCTGATAAAGTTTCAGCATGTCGCTGTTAACTCCTTCCTCGCAGTAAACGCTAACCCATGGGAGGTGTTCGCAGCGTTGTGTCCAAAGGTGACGGTCGGGATCAACGCTTACCTGATAGATTTCGAATCCGCTGCTGTGGTATTTGTTGTAGAGCTCACGAAGCTGCAGAGTTCTCTCCTGGTTTCCCTCTATGCCGAAGGCAGTGAAGTCCAGCAATACAACCTTTCCCTTCAGGTCGCTCAGTGTACGTTCCGTTCCGTTGATGTCAGGGAAGGTCATGTCTATGATTCCCAGTTCTTTTATCTTGTCGTTGTCAACATCCAGCACAATGCGTCGGGGAGGAGCCTGATTGCGTCGTCCCTCTGAGGCAATGTTGAACAGATTCTGGGTACGTTGGCATCCCGGGTATTTCTGGTCCCATGCGTTGGCAATGGCACGTATCCATGCCAGGTCGTTCTTGTCGTTCATGGGATTGAAGAGCAGTCGTCCTCCTAACATCTGGAAGCAGGCGAAATAGCTGTATGTTGCACCATATCGGTTTTGGATAATGTCCATTTCCACGTCAGTCTTGTAGTCGCTGATCAGTTGCTCTATCATATCGGAACGTTCCTGTATGGTGTAGTTGCGGTCGTCAGAGACACGACGGATCTGTCGTTCCAGGTCGGCCAGCTTAAGGCTCAGCAGGCGTATGGTATCGCACACACCGCTTCCCTCTACCTTGTAGCCGAATGACATGTTCTTGAGACTTGCGTCCACGGTTACTGTCTCTGTGCTGTCGAAGGCCAGGTTGATACATTGGTTACCAATGCGCAGACGGTAGAATTCTGGGTTACCGATGGTATCGCCGCTCATCTTATAGAAGCCGTCTTCTGTGAGTTTTACAGAGTCTATTACCTGAACGCCATTACCAAGGGTGAGGTGTTCCAGATACATGACGGTGTCAGCCGCATCTGTAATGTGACCTGTTACGGTGAACTTTCCTTTCTGAGTGCAGCTTGCCAGAACAAGGCAAGTGGCTATGATGAGATATTTTAACTTCATGATTGTGAAAAATGCTGTTTTTAACCTCGCAAAGGTACACTTTTTTGTGTTCCTATATACCTTATTCATTGAAAAAGAGCATTTAAGATGAAAAATTCTGAATTAAGCATTATGAATTGTGAATTAAATTGCTACCTTTGCAACAATTTTTTGACGCAATTTTTATTATTAACGAAAAGATGAACGTAATTACAAAGACAGTCGAGTTGCCTGATGGAAGAACCATCAGCATCGAGACCGGGAAACTTGCCAAACAAGCCGATGGAGCTGTTATGTTGCGTATGAACAACACCATGCTGCTGGCCACTGTTTGTGCTGCCAAAGATGCCGTTCCCGGAACAGATTTCATGCCCTTGCAGGTTGAGTACAGAGAAAAGTATTTCGCAGCCGGACGTTTTCCCGGTGGATTTACAAAGCGTGAGGGTAAAGCTAATGACGACGAGATTCTGACCTGTCGTCTTGTTGACCGCGCTTTGCGCCCCCTCTTCCCCAGCAATTATCATGCTGAAGTTTATGTTAATGTAATCCTCTTCTCTGCTGATGGTGTGGATATGCCCGATGCCTTGGCTGGCTTTGCTGCATCTGCAGCTTTGGCTTGCAGTGATATACCCTTCGAGGGTCCCATCTCTGAGGTTCGTGTAGCTCGTATCAATGGTGAGTTTGTTATCAACCCCACCTTCGAGCAGCTCAAGGAAGCTGATATGGACCTGATGGTAGGTGCTACCGAAGAGAACATCATGATGGTTGAGGGTGAGATGAAGGAGGTTCAGGAGACCGACCTTCTGGCTGCCCTGAAGTGTGCTCACGAGGCTATCAAGCCCATGTGCCGCCTGCAGAAGGAGTTGAGCAAGGAGCTTGGCAAGGATGTTAAGCGTGAGTACTGCCACGAGGTTAACGACGACGAGCTGCGTGAGGCTGTTAAGGCTGCCTGCTACCAGCCCGCTTACGACGTTACCAAGCAGGGACTCGAGAAGCACGCTCGTGCAGAGGCTTTCGAGGCTATCCGCGAGCAGTTTAAGGAGAAATATGCAGCTGAGCACCCCGATATGGAGGCTGCTGAGCTGGAGGAAAAGAATACACTGATCGACCGTTACTATCACGATGTAGAGAAGGACGCTATGCGTCGTTGCATCCTGGATGAGGGTATCCGTCTGGATGGTCGTAAGACTACAGACATCCGTCCTATCTGGTGCGAGGCCAGTCCTCTGCCCGGTCCTCACGGAAGTGCCA
>CAMKTJ010000037.1 GCA_946415645.1 uncultured Prevotellaceae bacterium | reverse complement strand
ATTCCACAGGTGGATAAGCTTGATACTCATAACTTTATGAGTGCCGACCAGCAGAAGGCTCTGGTAGAGAAATACCAGCATCCCATCCTGAAGAAGTACGGTGAGATGGCTAAGCAGGTAGGCGGTCATGGTGGTATGGACTTCATTATGGATGCCCGTATGGTTTACTGTCTGCAGAATGGTCTGCCCCTTGATATGGATGTTTACGACCTGGCAGAGTGGTGCTGTCTGGCAGAGTTGGGTACCCTCAGTATGGATCACAACTGTGCCGCTGTTGAATTCCCTGATTTCACACGTGGTTACTGGAACGTGAACAAGGGTTACCGTCATGCCTATGCTTCTCCTGCCGATGAGGCTGCTGCCGAGGCACTTGCCAAAGCCAGCACAGAGAATCAGAAGGAACTTACAGTTAAGAAGAAGCTGTGGGAGAAGTATGACAAGGATAAGCTGAAAGCTAAGGCTAAAGGCAAGAAATAAATTTACATCCTATAATATTTTACTTTAACCCCTCCCCATGGTGGGAGGGGCTTTTTATATGGAAGAGAAGAACGATATCCGCGATTTTATACGTAAGCAGAAAAACCTGCATACGCAGGAACAGTTAGCATCTATGTCGGAGGCTGTATGTAGCAGCATTGTACATGACGGCCAGTGGCGGCTTTGCAATACGGTGTTACTTTTTTATCCATTACGGGACGAGGTTGATGTACGTCCACTTATTCAGATGGCTCATCAGTCAGGATACCGTGTGCTGTTGCCTGTAGTAGTGGGGCAGGATCTGGAGTTGCGCCTTTATCAGGGAGAGGATTCCTTGCGCGCGGGTGCGTATAATATTATGGAACCAGTGGGGCCGCTTTTCCCGACTGAGCAGTATAGTCAGATACAGATGGCCATTGTGCCAGGTATGGCGTTCAGTGCCAGCGGTCAACGGTTGGGTAGGGGAAAGGGCTATTATGACCGTCTCTTGCCTCAGTTGCCCCAGGCGTATAAGATTGGTGTCTGTTTCCCCTTCCAGTTTCTTACAGATTTGCCTTCAGAAGAACATGATGTAGCCATGAACGAGGTTGTTTGTGGTTAATAAATGTTATGCTTTAACCGTTTGGATTGCACATTTTTGATTTTTGTGTGCATTTTTTCGTCAAAAATTTGCACACTTCGGATTCTTGTGTTACCTTTGCGCCCGAAATTTAAGTTAAACCAAAGGTAAAAAGAATGAAGAAGTTACTTATTTCAACATTTGCAATGTGTTTTTCTGCCTCAGTTTTGGCAGGTGGCTTGAACACTAACTCTAATCAGAATGCATCTTTTGAGCGCCAGATGTCTCAGAATGGTATCATCGACCTGGCTGGTCTCTATGCCAACCCTGCAGGTACAGCTTTCCTTGCTAACGGTTGGCATCTTTCTTATTCTCACATGAGCGTATGGCAGCAGCGTAATATTACTACCACATTCCCCTTGTTTGCTTATAACACAGCACAGCCTGGAGAGACTACCCATAAGTTCAAAGGAACTGCCAAGGCTCCCGTTATACCCTCTATTTCAGCATCTTACAACCATGATAAGTGGAGCCTAAATGCTCACTTTGCTGTTACCGGTGGTGGTGGTAAGTGCTCATTCTCTAACGGTCTGGGTAGTTTCGAGTCGTTGGTGGCAGGAAAAGTTTTCTCAACTATTACCCAACAGGCAATGGCTGCAGGTATGTCGCAAGATCAGGCAGCAGCCTATGCTGCAAGTGCGTTTAAAGGCTACACCCTAGATTCTCAGATGGAGGGTCACTCTTATGTATTCGGTGGTCAGTTTGGTGCAACCTATAAGGTTCTGCCTAGTCTGTCAGTCTTTGGTGGTGTACGTGTTGTTTACGGTACTAATGGCTATGACGGTTATATCAAGAATATTAGTTATGAGACAGTTGCTGGTTCAGGCGAATTCCCTGCTATCGAGTTGGATTGTACTCAGAAGGGCTGGGGCGTAACTCCTATTATTGGTGTTGACTGGAAGGCAAGTGATTACCTGAATCTGGGTATTAAGTTCGAGGCTCCCACCAAGATGGTTTACAAGAACTCTAGTACTCTTAGCCCCGCTGCTCAGCTATTGGATGACCCATCTATAGTTAAGTTCAGAGACGGTTACAAGGTTCGCGAGGACCTTCCCGCCATCCTCTCTATGGGTGCAATGGCTACTCCTTTCGAGGGTCTTCGTCTGATGACCGGTTGGAATGTTTATTTCGACAGAGGTGTAAGAAAGAGTGTTACTGCCGCAGACGGTACTGAGATTGATGCTCTCCACAAGGCTGGTGAATACAGACCTAGTCTTGACAATCCTGATTTTATGGTCAGAGACATCGATGACAACACATGGGAACTCAACATTGGTGTTGAGTACGACCTCAACAAGTATGTAACTTTGTCAGCTTCTTGGCAGCGTACTGTTTATGGTATCTCGTCACATGGTATGTCTGACCTTAGTTTCAACAACACCAACAATATGTTTGCCGCGGGTGCTCGTATTAAGGCTACCCAGCACCTGAGCTTTGACCTCGGTTTCATGCACACCTTCTATCATGACCGTTCCATTCAGACGGCTACTGCTGTGGGTGTCAAGAACGATTTGTTCATCCGTAAGAATGATGTGTTAGGTGTAGGTATTAACTACGAGTTCTAAATCGTAGACAAGAATATTTAATGTTAGTTTTATTTCTCAGGCTCCCGTCGTTATGACGGGAGTTTTTTTTTGTTTTAATATTGTTGTAAAACTATCGCTATGAGAGATATGCCGTTTTGCTGTCCGAGAAACGCCGTATCGCTAATAGAGAAACGCCGTATCGCTGAAAGTGACATTTCTTGCTCGCAAACTTGCAAAAGCGGGTTTCTTTCAGTACCTTTGCCGCGAATTAACCACCGAAATAACGAAAATGATGTACCGTAGATGTGGGCAGAGCGGTGTGCTGCTGCCTGAGATTAGCTTGGGTATGTGGCATAACTTTGGATGTCTCACACCCTACGAAACGTCCAGGGCGATAGCACTGACGGCCTTTGAATGCGGTATTACCCACTTTGACCTTGCTAATAACTACGGTCCGGAACCGGGAGCAGCTGAATATTTTATGGGCAGCATGATGCGTAGTGACTTCTGTGCCCATAGGGATGAGCTGTTTATCTCTACCAAGGCAGCATATGATATGTGGGAAGGTCCCTATGGTTCGTGGGCATCAAGGAAACATCTTGTAGCCAGCCTGAACCAAAGCCTGAAGCGTATGAATCTGGAGTACGTCGACCTTTTCTATTGTCATCGTTACGACCCGAATACTCCCCTTGAAGAGACATTGCAGACACTGGTGGATGTGGTACGCCAGGGTAAGGCGTTGTATGTGGGGCTGAGTAGATGGCCTCTGACGGCAGCCTGTTTCGGGTACAAATATCTGAAAGACAGGGATGTACCTTGCCTGATTTATCAGGGTAGGTTGAATCTTCTGGATAGAGTGCCTCAGCAAGAAGGTATAGTGAAGCAATGCCAGGAGAATGGGGTAGGGTTCATATCTTTCTCGCCATTGGCACAGGGCTTGCTGACAGACCGTTATCTGAATGGTATCCCCGAGGACAGTCGTATAGCTCATGACCCACGTTTCCTAAATGCCGATGCATTGACGCCAGAACGCCTTAGTCAGATTAGGGCGCTGAATGAAATAGCCGCTCAGCGTGGCGAGAGCCTGGCCACCATGGCACTTGCGTGGGTCTTGCAGCAGAAAGGTGTGACAAGTGTAATTGTAGGTGCCAGTTCGCCTGAGCAGTTGAGAAGCAACCTGAAGGCTATGGAGTCGGCACCCTTCTCAACGGAAGAAATGGAACAAATCAACAAATTAACCAAATAAAATTCAGTAATGAAAAGAAATTTTCTAACCCTTGTCCTTGCGGCAGTATGCATGATGGGGTGGGCCCAGAGTGCAGAGTTCTTTAAACCTTATAAGCAGACAAACCTGAGATTACCCAGTGTACCCCTGATTGTCAGCGACCCTTACTTCTCTGTTTGGAGTCCGTATGATAATCTGACTGACGGCTCTACCCGCCACTGGACCAACGACGAGAAGCCTCTGGAGGGCCTGTTGCGTGTAGACGGTACCACCTACCGTTGGATGGGTGCTGCCCAGCGTACCCTGATGGAGAGCGTGATACCCATGTCCAACGAGGCAGAATGGGAAGCACAATATACCAGTGAGAATCCATCTGACGATTGGATGAAGCCCGACTTCAACGCCTCGGCATGGAAGACTGGCAAGGGTGCCTTCGGTTCTGACAACTACGATAACATACGCACTCCCTGGACCAAGGAGAACGACCATATTTGGGTACGTCGTACCGTAGATCTGACTGCTGAGCAGCTGCAAGGTGATTTGTACCTGATTTTCTCGCACGATGATGCCTGCGAAATCTACATCAACGGAAAGAAGGCTGCCACAGGTATCATGGACTATGTGGATGGTGTGGTTGTTCGTCTGGATGGAGAGAAGCGCGATATGCTGAAACAGGGTAAGAATGTCTTTGCCGTACATTGTTATAATAAGACGGGGGGCGCGCTGGTTGACTTTGGCGTATTCCGCAACATTGCCAAGGGTAACGAGAGCATCAAGACCGCTCAGCAGAAGAATTTGGATGTGCTGGCTTGTAATACCTATTATACTTTCGCGTGCGGACCTGTTGAACTGGATGTAGTCTTTACTGCTCCCCATATCATAGACGATTACGACTTGCTTTCTGCCCCCATCAACTACATCTCTTATCAGGTGCGTTCAACAGACGGACAGAAGCACAACGTACAGTTCTACGTTTCCACTACACCACAGATGGCTGTTAACAAGGTTCATCAGCCAACCGTCTCAAACAGAATCATCGAGAATGGTAAGCAGTATCTGAAGGCAGGTACCATAGAGCAGCCTATTCTGGCTAAGACTGGTGATGGCATCTGCATCGACTGGGGGTATGTATATCTGTCTGGTGTAAACGGACGTTTGGCTCTGGCATCAGATAACGATGTGAAAACGCAGTTCCTGGCTGATGGCCGTCTGCCACGTGGCGAGCGTGAGGTAGTTTGCCAGAAGCAGGTTTCGTTGCCAACATTGGCCTATGTGCACGACTTCGGTTCTACCACTCAAGGCAGCAGCTTTGCTATGATTGGCTACGATGAGATTTGGGATATCGAGTACTTCTACAAGCGCTATAAGGGCTATTGGGCTCATGAGGGTAATGTCAGCATCTTTGATATGTTTGACCGTATGGGCAATAACTACACCAACATCATGCAACGCTGCCGTCAGATGGACAAGACCATCTATGATGATGCCTTAGCTGCAGGCGGTGTGAAGTATGCCGAGATTTTGAGCGGCTCTTATCGCCACGTGAATGCTGCTCACAAACTCTTCAAGGACTGCGACGGCAATGTACTCTTCTTCTCCAAGGAGAATAATTCCAACGGTTGTGTGAATACCGTTGACCTGACCTACCCCGAGGCACCCCTGTATCTCTGCTACAATCCTGAGTTGCAGAAGGGTATGATGACCTCTATCTTCGAGTATAGCTATACGGGCAGATGGACAAAGCCCTTTGCTGCTCATGACTTGGGTCAGTATCCTAAGGCCAACAAGCAGGTCTATGGTGGTGACATGCCTCTTGAGGAAGCTGGCAACATGATAACCCTGGCAGCACAGATCTGCAAGCAGGAAGGCAATACCTTATATATAGATAAGTATTGGGACATCATCACTACATGGGCTGACTACTTGGTAGAGAATGGTTTGCATCCTGCCAATCAGCTTTGTACCGATGACTTTGCCGGTCACTGGGCAGGTAACTGTAACCTGGCTATCAAGGCTATCATGGGTGTGGCAGGATATGCTGAGATTGCTAAAATGAAGGGACTGGATGATGATTATCAGAAGTACAATGCCAAAGCCAAGGAGATGGCTGCTGCCTGGGAGAAAGAAACTAAGGTAAAGGATCATTATGAACTGGCATACGGTGCCGGTGCCGAGACTTGGAGTCAGAAATATAATATGGTATGGGACAAACTGTGGAATACCGGCATCATCCCCAATAACGCCATGCAGACAGAGATTAAGTACTACCTGACCAAGCAGAATGAATATGGTCTGCCCCTTGACTGCCGCAAGGACTATACCAAGAGCGACTGGATTATGTGGACGGCTGCTATGGCACAGACAGACAAGGATTTCCAGAAGTTTGTCGACCCACTGTACAAGTACATCAATGAGACAGAGAGCCGTGTGCCCATCTCTGACTGGCATGATACCAAGACGGGCAGAATGACAGGCTTTAAGGCTCGTTCTGTAATTGGTGGCTACTGGATGAAGGTGCTGATGAATAAAAATAAAGGTTGTAAGTAAAAAAAAGAACGGATTATTTTGCGGGTCAAAAATTATGTTGTAATTTTGCACCCG
Source organism: uncultured Prevotellaceae bacterium (assembly GCA_946415645.1). Taxonomy (GTDB): domain Bacteria; phylum Bacteroidota; class Bacteroidia; order Bacteroidales; family Bacteroidaceae; genus Physcousia. The sequence continues at coordinate 22,289 of CAMKTJ010000037.1, read as the reverse complement.
AAAATGAAAAGAGCGTTTATGGGACAACCAAGAACATCACATAAAAGGTAAAAGAAATACAGACCACCTCCGATGTCAAAATCGGTTAGGTGGTCTTTTTTTTATAGAAAATTATACATTTAACGATATAGAAAAAGAATATGAAACTGAAACTGAAGAAAGTACTTGTACTGGGTTCTGGCGCATTGAAGATTGGTCAGGCCGGTGAGTTCGACTACTCTGGTAGCCAGGCATTGAAAGCACTGAGAGAAGAAGGCATCTACTCTGTGCTGGTGAATCCCAATGTAGCAACCATACAGACAAGCGAAGGTATTGCAGACAAAGTGTATTTCCTTCCTATCACTCCTCATTTTATTACAGAGATTATCAAGAAGGAGCGTCCTGATGGCATCATGCTGGCATGGGGTGGACAGACAGGTCTGAATGTAGGTACAGCTCTCTATCAGAGCGGCGTGCTGAAGGAGTATGGCGTTCAGGTACTGGGTACTTCAGTTGAGGCTATCATGAATACTGAGGACCGCGACCTCTTCGTTAAGGAGTTGAACAAGGTTGACCTTAAGGTGCCCGTATCTGAGGCTTGCGAGGATATGGATTCAGCTGTTGCTGCAGCACGTAAGATCGGTTACCCCATCATGATCCGTTCTGCCTATGCACTGGGTGGTCTGGGTAGTGGTGTTTGTCCTGACGAGAAGACTTTCCGTGAGATTGCAGAGAGTGCCTTCACCTTTGCACCTCAAGTTCTGGTTGAAGAGTGCCTGAAGGGTTGGAAGGAGATTGAGTTCGAGGTGATCCGTGATGCTAACGACCATTGCTTCACCGTTGCTTCAATGGAGAATTTCGATCCCCTGGGTATCCACACCGGTGAGTCTATAGTAGTGGCTCCTACCTGTTCTTTGAAAGACGAACAGGTGAAGATGCTGCAGGATATTGCCGTTAAGTGTGTCCGTCATCTGAACATTGTTGGTGAGTGTAATATCCAGTATGCCTTCAATGCTGAGACCAACGACTACCGTATCATCGAGATCAACGCTCGTCTGAGCCGTTCTTCAGCCCTGGCTTCTAAGGCTACCGGTTACCCCTTGGCCTTCGTTGCTGCTAAGATAGCATTGGGTTATACCCTTGACCAGATTGGTGAGATGGGTACAACCAACTCTGCATACGTAGCTCCCTCACTGGACTACTTGATTTGTAAGATTCCCCGTTGGGACCTCACCAAGTTTGCCGGTGTAAGCCGTAAGATTGGTTCCAGCATGAAGTCTGTAGGCGAGATTATGAGTATCGGTCGCAGCTTCGAGGAGATGATTCAGAAGGGCTTGCGTATGATTGGTCAGGGTATGCACGGATTCGTGGGTAATGATCATGTGAAGTTCGAGGATTTGGACGAGGAACTGGCAAACCCCACTGACCTGCGTATCTTTGCCATTGCCCAGGCTCTGGAAGAAGGCTATACTGTAGAGCGTATCTATGAGTTGACCAAGATTGATCCTTGGTTCATAGAGCGTATGAAGAATATTGTGGACTTCAAGTCTGTCCTGGAAGGCTATAACTCATTGGAGGAACTTCCTACAGAGGTACTGAAGAAGGCCAAGGTATTGGGCTTCTCTGACTTCCAGATTGCCCGCTTCGTGCTGAAGCCCTCAAGTGGTAATATGGAGAAGGAGAATCTGGCAGTACGTGCACGCCGTATCAAGGAGGGTGTTGTTCCCGCCGTTAAGCGTATCCCCACTGTTGCCAGTGAACATCCCGACTTGACCAACTATCTGTACATGACTTATGCTACAGAGGGCTATGATGTAAATTACTACAAGAATGAGAAGTCTGTAATTGTCTTGGGTTCAGGTGCTTACCGCATCGGTTCAAGTGTTGAGTTCGACTGGTGTTCAGTAAATGCTATCCAGACTGCTCGCAAGTTGGGTTACAAGTCAATCATGATTAACTACAACCCCGAGACTGTAAGTACCGACTACGATATGTGCGATCGTCTGTACTTTGACGAGTTGTCCTTCGAGCGTGTATTGGATGTTATCGACCTGGAGAACCCCAACGGCGTAATCGTCAGCGTGGGTGGTCAGATTCCTAACAACCTGGCTATGAAGCTCTATCGTCAGAGTGTGCCCATCCTGGGTACAAGCCCTGTCAGCATTGACCGTGCTGAGAACCGTAACAAGTTCTCTGCTATGCTTGACCAACTGGGTATTGACCAGCCTAAGTGGAGCGCACTGACATCTATGGATGACGTGAAGAAGTTCGTTGACGAAGTTGGATACCCCGTATTGGTTCGTCCTTCTTACGTACTTTCAGGTGCTGCTATGAATGTCTGCCATAACGATGAGGAATTGAAGCGCTTCCTGGAGTTGGCTAGCGAGGTCAGCAAGGAATACCCTGTTGTTATCAGCCAGTTCATGCAGGATACAAATGAGATTGAGTTTGATGCTGTTGCCAAGTGCGGTGAGGTAGTTGAGTATGCTATCTCAGAGCATGTAGAGTTTGCCGGTGTACACTCTGGTGACGCTACCATGACATTCCCTGCTCAGCAGATCAGTTTTGCTACAGCCCGTCAGATCAAGAAGATTTCACGTGCTATTGCCAAGGAGTTGAACATCAGCGGTCCCTTCAATATCCAGTATCTGGCTAAGGGTCGCGACGTGAAGGTTATCGAGTGTAACCTGCGTGCCAGCCGTTCATTCCCCTTCGTCAGCAAGGTGCTGAAGCGTAACTTCATTGATACAGCAACCCGCATCATGTTGGATGCTCCTTATACACAGCCTGACAAGAGCGCCTTCGATATTGACCGCATTGGTGTGAAGGCCAGCCAGTTCAGCTTCAACCGTCTGCAGAATACAGACCCCATCCTGGGTGTTGATATGAGCAGTACCGGTGAGGTTGGTTGTTTGGGTGACACCTTCGAGGAGGCCTTGATGAACTCACTCATTGCTACAGGCTATAAGATCCCCAGCAAGGACAAGGGTATCATGATTTCAAGTGGTGAGGCTAAGGAGAAAGTGGCTCTGTTGGATGGTGCACGCATGCTTACCAAGGCAGGTTACACCATCTATGCCAGCGAGGGTACTGCTAAGTTCTTGAACGATAACGGTGCCAAGGCCATCCCTGTAAACTGGCCCGATGAGGATAATAACAATGGTCGTGAGAATGTAATGCAGATGATTGCAGACCATAAGTTCGACTTGGTTGTCAACATTCCTAAGAATCATACCGAGCGTGAGCTGACAAACGGTTACAAGATTCGTCGTGGTGCCATCGACCACAATATACCTCTGATTACCAACGCCCGTCTGGCAAGTGCCTTCATTGAGGCATTCTGCACACTCAGTCAGGATGATTTGGCAATCAAGAGTTGGAACGAGTATTAAGGACTTCTTCTACATAGCTTAGAAGAAACTTCTGAGTTTTAAAAATGGTATTTCCCTTGTTTTTTCTTGGGAGATACCATTTTTCTTGATATCTTTGTCCACGTTATGACATTCGAACTGGTATTTATGGCGTGTGTCATTGTGCTGATGCTGATGGCACTGATGAAGGAGATGCTTCGCCCTGGCCTTATTCTGTTTACGGCTGTGGTCTTGTTACTTTGTGCAGGCATCATCAATCCTGAGGAGGCACTGAAAGGCTTCTCTAATAAGGGAATGATAACGGTGGCGCTGCTTTATCTGGTTAGTGAGGGTGTCCGTAAGAGCGGTCTGTTGGAACGCTTGGTATTCAGAATGCTACCCACCAAGAATGTTTCCATTACGAAGGTCAACCTACGATTCTTTCCCATTGTCTCGTTTATATCAGCCTTCTTTAATAATACACCGGTGGTGGTTATCTTTGCCCCAATGATCAAGAATTGGGCGCGTAAGATGAAGCTGCCATCCACAAAATTCCTTATCCCCTTGAGTTATGCCACCGTTTTGGGTGGTATCTGTACGTTGATTGGTACTACTACCAACCTGGTACTGCATGGAATGCTTCTGCAGGAGTATAAGGATGAGATGACTACTTTTGAGGAATCTGCAGGAAAGGTTAAGGGTATCCTTATGCAGAACGGTGTTGATGGAATGCATATGTTTGAGCTGACCAAGGTGGGTGTTTTCATTGCCTTGGCCGGTTTGGCCTATTTGATATTCTTCTCTAAGTATCTGCTTCCGGATGAGCGTAAGTCCGAGGAAGATGCTGATGATTTGGATATCGCTCCTGGTATGAACCGTTTCGAAGTAATGCTCAGCAATCGTTTCCCTGGACTTGGCAAGACACTCCATGAGTTTGATTTCTTCCTGCATTATGGAGCTCATGTGCGTGCCATACGCAGAAACGGTGCTATTGTGCAGGGCGATTATATGCACTCGCCCCTTACACATGAGGATACGCTGATAATTGATGCTGAGGAAGGGTTCATGAAGGCATGGGGTGACAGTAGGGTGTTCTGGATGATAAACCGAGTAGGAGACTATGAACCTCCTATGGGCACCAAGAAGCGCTGGTTTGCCTTCGGACTGCTTGTGATGATGATTATCGGAGCCACGGTTGGTGAGCTGCCCATTGTAACGGATCACTTCAAGTTCATCAAGTTGGATATGTTCTTCTTTGCCTGCGTGACTACCATCATCATGGCATGGACCAAGATGTTTAACCCACGCAAGTATACCAAATTCTTCTCGTGGGATGTACTTATTACCATTGCCTGCGCATTTGCCATTAGTGCGGCTATGACCAAGTCAGGCTTTGCCGACTTTGTAGCCGGATATATTATATCCCTGACGGATGCTGTAGGCGACAGCTCGTATGGCATATACATTATTTTGGCAGCCCTGTTCCTCATAACCAATATCTTTACTGAATTGATAACTAATAATGCAGCAGCAGCCCTGGCTTTTCCCTTGGCGCTAGCTGTATCAGAAAGGTTGGGTATGAACCCTATGCCTTTTGTGGTATGTGTTTGCTTTGCTGCCAGCTCGTCATTCAGCACGCCTATCGGTTATCAGACCAATCTGATTGTACAGGGTATTGGAGGCTACAGGTTCAATGACTTCGTTAAAGTGGGTCTGCCGCTCAATATCATAGTGTTCTTGTTGAGCGTGTTCCTGATACCATTCTTCTATTTATAAGTAAGACTTAACATCATGGCAGAAAACATATATCCCATATCCGAACAGATGATGTCCCGTGCCGACAAGGAGGCTTTGCTTTGTCAGCGTGGTGTGATGGTTTGGTTCACAGGCTTAAGCGGTAGTGGTAAGAGCACCATTGCTATGGGTGTGGAACGTGAGTTGCACAAACGTGGCATACTTTGCAGGATTCTGGATGGCGACAATATCCGTGCCGGCATCAACAGCAACTTGGGTTTCTCTTCAGAGGATAGGATGGAGAATATCCGCCGCATAGCAGAGATAGGGAAACTCTTTGTTCAGACAGGCGTTGTTACACTGGCCTGCTTTGTCAGTCCCACTAATGATGTGCGCCGTTTAGCAAGGGATATTATAGGGGAAAAGGACTTCAAGGAGGTTTACGTTTCTACTCCCTTGGAGGAATGTGAGCGTCGTGATGTAAAGGGACTTTATGCAAGGGCTCGAAAGGGAGAAGTGAAGAACTTCACTGGTATCTCAGCCCCCTTTGAGACTCCTGAGAACCCCACTTTAGAGATTGATACCAGCTGTTTGTCCTTGGAGGAGTCCGTAAGGAGGGTGGTAGATATGGTAGTCTCTTGTTCAGAATGGAAATAAACAAATATTAGATATGGAAGAATACAGTCTGTCGCATTTGCAGGAATTGGAAGCTGAGAGCATTCACATCATTCGTGAGGTGGCTGCCGAGTTCCAGAACCCTGTAATGTTGTATAGTATAGGTAAGGATTCCAGTGTGATGGTACGTCTTGCCGAGAAAGCCTTTGCGCCAGGCAAGGTGCCTTTCCCCTTGATGCATATCGACTCGAAATGGAAGTTCCGCGAAATGATTGAATTTCGTGACCGGTATGCCAAGGAACACGGATGGAATCTGATTGTGGAAAGTAATATGGAGGCTTTTAATGCAGGCGTAGGACCTTTTACACATGGTAGTAAGGTTCATACAGACCTGATGAAGACAAAGGCCTTACTTGATGCCCTGAACAAATATAAGTTTGATGCCGCCTTCGGAGGTGCACGCAGGGACGAGGAGAAGAGTAGGGCCAAGGAACGTATTTTCAGCTTCCGTGACCAGTTTAATCAGTGGGACCCCAAGAACCAACGTCCTGAACTGTGGGATATCTATAACAGTCGTGTTCACAAGGGCGAGAGCATTCGTGTATTCCCCCTGAGTAACTGGACAGAGTTGGATATCTGGCAGTATATACGACTGGAGAATATACCTATTGTACCATTATACTATGCCAAGGAGCGGCCTTGTGTAGAGATTGATGGCAACCTTATTATGGCCGATGATGACCGTTTGCCTAAGGAACTGGTACCAAAGATTCATAACCGTATGGTTCGTTTCCGTACCTTGGGGTGCTGGCCGCTGACGGGTGCTGTAGAGTCAAATGCCACTACTATAGAGGAGATTGTAGAGGAGATGATGACTACCACAAAGAGTGAGCGCACCACCCGTGTAATAGACTTCGACCAAGAAGCCAGCATGGAGCAGAAGAAGAGAGAGGGGTATTTCTAATTCATAATTCACAATTCATAATTCTTCTCAATGACTGAAGACAAGAAATTAGATATAAGGGCTTACCTTGATGCAGACGAGAAAAAGGATTTGCTCAGGCTTTTAACGGCAGGTTCTGTTGATGACGGGAAGTCAACCCTCATAGGCCGACTTCTTTTTGATAGCAAGAAATTGTATGAAGACCAACTGCAGGCTCTGGAGCGTGACTCCAAGCGTGTAGGTAATGCCGGAGCAGGTCAGATAGATTATGCCCTGTTGTTGGATGGCCTGAAAGCAGAACGTGAGGAAGGCATCACCATAGATGTTGCCTACCGCTATTTCTCTACCAACCAGCGTAAGTTCATCATTGCCGATACTCCAGGGCACGAGCAATATACCCGTAATATGATTACAGGTGGCAGTACGGCTAACCTAGCTATCATATTGGTGGATGCCCGTACAGGAATCATTACACAGACACGTAGGCATACGTTTCTGGTTTCTTTGCTAGGCATCAGGCACATAGTGCTGGCCGTTAACAAGATGGATCTTGTAGATTTCTCTGAGGAGGTCTTTACCAAGATAAAGAAAGAGTATCTGACGCTGACCAATCAGTTGGAAATAGAGGATGTTACGTGCTTCCCCTTGTCGGCTTTGGAAGGTGACAATGTGGTGGAGAAGAGCGAGCGTACTCCTTGGTTCGAGGGGACGTCCTTGCTTCAGTATCTGGAGACGGTGCCTATAGACCGTGACCGTAATATGGACGATTTCCGTTTCCCCGTTCAGTACGTTCTGCGTCCGAACCGTGATTTCCGTGGTTTCTGCGGAAAGGTGGCCAGCGGTGTTATCCGTAAGGGTGACGAGGTTGTGGCTTTGCCCAGTATGAAGAAAAGTAGGGTAAAGGGCATCTACGGACCAAACCAACAACCCCTCTCTAACTCCCCCGAGGGGGAGAAAAAGAAAGCCTCCCCTCGGGGAGGTTCGGAAGGGGTTGCCTTCTGTCCCCAGAGTGTCTGCATTACCTTGGAAGACGAGATTGATATCAGTCGTGGGGAAATGATTGTTCGTCCTGACAACCTGCCTAATATTGGTCGTTACTTCCAGACTATGTTGGTATGGATGGATGAGGAACCTATGGACAGAGGCAAGCAGTTCTTCTTGAAACATAACACAAATACCACCCGTGCAACGATAGATGAGGTGCTCTACCGTGTGGATGTTAATACGATGGAGCAATTACCGGGGGAGGATTTCAAACTGAATGAGATAGGTTGTGTGCGTATCACCACAGCCAAGACACTCTACTTTGATGCTTACAAACAGAACAAATCCACGGGTGCCTTTATCCTTATTGATCCCATTACCAACAATACTTCAGCTGTGGGTATGATTATCCGTCCCCTCGAAATGGAGGATATCAATAAGGCTGAGCTGCCTACGTTGGACCTGAAGAAGTTGGGAATAGGAGAGGAGCATTACGAAGCAATAGAAAAGGCGGTTAAGGAACTTAGCAGACAAGGGCTGGAGATTAAACTTATAAAGTGAAAGGCCGAGTTGCCGGTAGTGAAAGGCCATATCGTAAATAGTAATTAGTCAAATTGTAAATCTGCATGGGCTTGATAAATTTTTCCGACCTTCCGGTCAACACCTTGGTAGGTGCGGATTGGAAGACCTTCAAGGCTGTAACCAAGGGACGTACTGTTGCACCCGGGAAACGAGTAAAATATATCCTTACCAAGTGTATATGCCGTTTGTTGAGCCTGTTTGTCCCCTTACAGGAACGGAAATACAAGAAACTGTTGGCTAATAAACCTTTACAGCATGATCCTGTGTTTATCCTGGGCCATTGGCGAAGCGGAACGACTTTTGTCCATAATATCTTTGCGCAAGATCCCAGATTCGGGTACACCACTACGTACCAGACGGTTTTTCCACATTATATGATGTCCATGCAATGGCTGCTGAAGCCTTTTATGAAGGCACTGATGCCCAGCCATCGTCCTACTGACAAGATGGAACTGAGTCCCGACCTGCCTCAGGAAGATGAGTTTGCCTTGCAGAACACCTGTCCTACATCGTACTACTTATTCTGGTTCTTTCCACAGAGCATGAGGGAGTATTGTGACCGTTTCCTGACCATGAAGCAGGCAACAGAAGAGGAAATTGCCGACTTCAAGGACAAGTTCATGAAGATAGTAAAGGTGAGTATGTGGAATTCTCGACGCGGGGTCAAGGATGCACAGTACCTTAGCAAGAATCCGCCCCACACAGGCAAGGTGAAGACGTTGGTAGAGATGTTTCCCAACGCCAAGTTCATCTACCTTGTCCGCAATCCCTACACGGTTTTTGAGAGTAGTCGTTCTTTCTTTACTCAGACTATAGCTCCCTTGCAACTGAATACCATTCCGTTGGAAGAGATGGAGCAGAATATCCTTTATGGCTACAAAGAATTGTATGATGCTTATCAGAAACAGAAGAAGTACATCCCCGAAGGTAATCTGTTCGAGGTTAAGTTTGAGGAATTCGAGAAGAATGCCCTTGAGATTACGGAACGCATATACCGCGAGCTGAACATCCCCGGTTGGGATGAGGCTCGTCCAGCTATTGAGGCTTATATAGGTAAGAAGAAAGACTACAAGAAGAACCAGTATCAGTACGATCCTCGGACTGTCAGGATGGTTAATGAGGCATGGGGAGACATCCTTGATGCATGGGACTACGAACGATTATAAGCAAAAACTTCACTTTTTTTGCTAGCATAGAAATCCTTGTTTTTGTTGGGGGGCAAAATGGAACCCTGTTACTTTCGTGTTGTAAGTAGAAGAAAATCATCATTTTCCACAAAAATATGAGGTCTAAATTTTGGTGAAGTGAAATCTTTGTGTAACTTTGTGGTCGTTTTTCAGACACACATCAGACAAAAATAATAAAAAAGAAATATAAAATGACCAAGATTGAATTAGTAAAGATTGTGTCACAGAAGACTGGTATTGACCAGCTGACTGTGTTGGCAGCCGTAGAGGGTATCGTAGATACTATCAAGCAGGCTCTGGTGGAGAAAGAGAATGTTTATATCCGTGGTTGGGGAACTTGGACACTGAAGCATCGTGCTCAGAAGACTGCCCGTAACATCTCTAAGAATACAACCCTTGTCATAGAGGCTCATGATATTCCTTACTTCAAGCCTTGCAAGGAGTTTATGGACAATGTTGCAGCATCTAAGTAAAAAAAACAACGATTTGAATAATACAAATGACGGGGAAGTGGGGCCTTTGTGCTTTTGCTCCCCGTCTTTCTGTTTAACACATAACATCTGAATATGAAATTCTTTTCTTGTTACATTGCATTTCCCCTGCTGCTGATGGCATTGCAGGCAAATGCGCAGAAATCAGTTCTTGAATATGTTAATCCCATCATTGGAACTAACGGAATGGGCCATACCTTCCCAGGTGCCTGCTCACCTTTTGGTATTGTTCAGCTGAGTCCCGAGACAGATACCGTCCCCCACAATGTAGACGGACATTACCAGGGAAAGGTCTATGAGTATTGTGCAGGTTATCAGCATCGCGACAAGACGATAGTTGGCTTCAGCCATACCCATCTTAGCGGAACAGGCCATTCTGATTTAGGCGACATTCTGATTATGCCTACAACAGGTAAGATTCGTACCAACCCAGGTACGGCCGAGAATCCTGATGGCGGTTACCGTTCACGCTTCTCTCATGATACAGAAAAGTGTACAGCTGGTTATTACGAAGTGAAGTTGGATGATTATAATGTGTTGGCTCAGCTTACCGCTACCCAGCGTGTGGGTATTCATCAGTACACCTTCCCTGAGACGGAAGGACAGTTTATCCTGGACCTTGGCAGTGGTATCTATAATTATGAGGGCAAGACCCTCTGGAGCTACCTGCGTGTTGTGGATGAGACCACTTTGGTAGGTTACCGCATTACCTGTGGCTGGGCCCGTCAGAACTATACGTACTTTGCTATCAAGTTGTCTGAGCCTATCAGTCAGTACGGTTATAACAACAAGCAGCGCATGTTGTACACCGGTTTCTGGCGTAAGATGGACATCCAGCATAACTTCCCTGATATGGCTGGTAAGGAAATTGTCAGCTATTTCAAGTTTAAGCTACCCGCCAGTAAGAAGCTTACCGTCAAGGTGGCTCTCTCTCCTGTTAGTATGAGTGGTGCATTGGCCAACTTGGAAGCTGAGACGAAGGGTAAGACTTTCGATCAGATTCGCCAGGAGACAGCCAGCAAGTGGGAGAAAGAACTCCGTACCGTAGATATCGAGGGTACAGAGGACCAGAAGACTCTCTTCTATACCTCTATGTATCATACTATGATCAACCCCTCTGTCTATATGGATGTAGATGGCCAGTATCGTGGCAATGATATGGAGATTCACAAGGCTGACGGCTTTACCAATTATACGGTATTCTCATTGTGGGATACTTATCGTGCAGAGCATCCCTTGCTCAATCTGCTCAAACCTCAGCAGGGTGCCGATATGGCACAGAGCATGATTGCTATCCAGCAGCAGAGTGCTTTGCATCTGTTGCCCATCTGGTATCTGATGGCTAACGAGGGTTGGTGTATGAGTGGTTACCATGCAGTTTCTGTTCTCTCTGATGTTGCCAAGAAGTTGGGTGTTAAGGACAAGAAGGCTATGTTGGAGGCTATGAAGGCTACTTCTACATCAAAATGGATGGAGGGTCTGACAGATTATATGCAGTACGGCTATGTTCCTTATGACCACTGTGGTACCAGTGCCAGCAATACTCTGGAATATGCTTATGACGACTGGACCATCTATCAGGCTGCCTTGGATGCAGGAGACAAAGAGATGGCTGAGACCTACAAGCAGCGTGCCCTCAACTACCGCAATGTCTTCAATCCCGCTATTGGTTTGGCTTGTCCCCGTTACAAAGATGGCAGTTGGAAGAAGGACTTCTCTCCCTTGCAGACTTATGGTGAAGGCTTCATTGAAGGCAATAGCGCTAACTACTCTTTCCATGTTCCCCATGATGTTAAGGGTATGATTGCCTGCTTTGGTGGTGACAAGAAGTTCGTGGCTGCTTTGGATAATCTGTTTGCTCATCCTCTGGACAAGAAGTATTACGAGGATAACGAGGATATTGAGGAAGAATGTCTCTTGGGCGGTTACGTTCATGGTAACGAGCCTAGCCATCATGTTCCTTATCTCTATGCCTGGACTTCTCAGCCATGGAAGTCTCAGTATTGGCTGCGTGAGATTATGAACCGTATGTATGTGAATAACATAGACGGTCTGCATGGCAACGACGATTGCGGTCAGATGTCAGCATGGTACATATTCAGTGCTATGGGATTCTATCCTGTTTGTCCTGGTACAGACCAGTATGTTCTGGGTGCTCCTTATATTCCATATTGCAAGGTTTCATTGCCTAACGGTAAGACTTTCGAGGTGGTTGCTCCTGGTGTTAGCGATAAGAACCGTTACGTAAAGTCTGTGAAGTTGAATGGAAAGGCATACGATAAACTCTATATTACTCATGCCGACCTCCTTGCAGGTGGAAAGCTCGAGTTCCAGATGTCTTCCACTCCCAATAAGAGCCGATGCGTAAAGACAGGAAAGCCCTATTCTCTGAGTGATTAATTTGTGGGATTGCCATTCGGATTTAGAAAGAAATATAGGTTTTCCTTTCGTATTTCGCTCATTTATCCGTAACTTTGCAATCTCAAAACAGAACATATTATTAATAAGAAAGTTAAAGATATGAAAGCATTTGTTTTTCCCGGTCAGGGAGCACAGTACAGTGGTATGGGTAAAGACCTGTACGAAAACAATGAGACAGCAAAAGAACTTTTCGAGAAGGCTAATGAGATCTTAGGCTTCCGCATCACCGATATTATGTTTGAAGGCACAGCAGAGGAACTGAAGCAGACCAAGGTTACACAGCCTGCTGTATTCTTGCACAGTGTTATCAACGCTATCTGTATGGGTGATGACTTTAATCCTGATATGGTTGGCGGTCACAGCCTTGGTGAGTTCAGTGCTCTTGCTGCAGCTGGTGCTCTTAAGTTTGAGGATGCCCTGAAGTTGGTTCATGCCCGTGCCTTGGCTATGCAGAAGGCTTGCGAGGCTGCTCCTAGCACAATGGCAGCTATCATTGGTCTGGAGGATCAGGTTGTAGAGAACATCTGTGCCGAGGTTACTGCACAAGGTAACGGTGTAGTTGTTCCTGCTAACTATAACTGTCCTGGTCAGTTGGTTATCAGTGGTAATATTGAGGCAGTAAATGCGGCTTGCGAGAAGCTTACAGAGGCTGGTGCACGTCGTGCTTTGGTTCTTCCCGTAGGTGGCGCCTTCCATAGTCCCCTCATGCAGCCTGCAAAGGATGAACTTCAGGCAGCTATCGAAAAGACTGAGTTCCAGACTCCTAAGTGCCCGGTATACCAGAATGTAGATGCTAAGGCTCATACTGATGCTGCTGAAATCAAGCAGAACCTGATTGCCCAGCTTACTGCCAGTGTTCGTTGGACTCAGGAGGTTCAGAATATGATTGCTGCTGGCGCAACAGATTTCATGGAGTGTGGTCCTGGTCGTGCTCTTCAGGGTATGATTGGTAAGATTGCCAAGGGCAACGCCGATGTTACCATTAAGGGTATTGAATGATAATATATCAAGTACTTACACGTCTTTTCGGTAACGATAAGACCCAGTGCCATCCCAATGGAACAAAGGCACAGAACGGGTGCGGAAAGATGTCTGATTTTACACACAAGGCTCTGGAGGAAATCCGGAGCCTTGGTTCTACTCATATCTGGTACACTGGCATCATAGAGCATGCTACCCAGACAGATTACACGGCTTACGGGATTAGCCTTGATAATCCCGATGTAGTAAAGGGTCTTGCAGGCAGCTCTTATGCCATCAAGGATTACTATGATGTAGACCCTGATTTGGCAGGTAAGGTTTCTTCGCGTATGAAGGAGTTCCAGAACCTTGTGAGGCGCTCCCATAAGGCAGGACTGAAGGTAATCATTGACTTCGTTCCTAATCATGTGGCTCGTCAGTATCATTCAGACGTCTGTCCAGAAGGAACACAGGATTTAGGCGTAGGCGATGATACGACTCAGGCTTTTTCCAACCAAAACAACTTTTATTACCTGCCAGGTGAAGTTCTGCACCTTGATAATATAAAGCCTGACAGTTCCTACCTTGAAGAACCTGCCAAAGCAACTGGAAATGATGTTTTTAGTGCATGGCCAGGCCAAAACGATTGGTACGAGACTGTCAAACTAAACTATGGTGTAGATTACTGTAATGGTAGACTTGGATGTTTCACACCTGTTCCTGATACATGGAATAAGATGCTGCATATTCTACTCTTCTGGGCTCAGAAAGGTATTGACGGCTTCCGCTGTGATATGGCTGAGATGGTGCCTGTAGAGTTCTGGGAGTGGGTAATTCCACAGGTAAAGGAAGCCTTCCCCGGTATTGTCTTTATAGCTGAGGTTTATAATCCTGCAGAATACCGTAATTACATCCATCGTGGACATTTCGACTACCTTTATGATAAAGTAGGGCTCTATGATACCCTAAAGGCTGTTGCCCAAGGTAATGCCAGCTCTCAGAGCATCACATCCTGTTGGCAGCAGACAGATGATATCCGTCTGCATATGCTCAACTTCCTGGAGAATCATGATGAGCAGCGTATAGCCAGCGATTTCTTTGTCGCAGATGCCCGCAAGGGTAGGGCACCGTTGTTGGTAAGTGCGCTGATGGACAATAATCCCTTTATGCTGTATTTTGGTCAGGAACTAGGCGAGAAGGGGATGGATCAGGAAGGGTTCAGTGGTTTGGATGGAAGGACTACCATATTTGATTATTGGACAGTAGACACTATCTGCCGTTGGCGCAACAAAGGTAGATTCGATGGCAGTTTACTGACGGAAGACGAGCAGTCTCTACAGCGCTTCTATGCTAATGTGTTGAAGATTAAGGAGCAGGATCCTGCTTTTGCGGAAGGAGAATTCTTCGACTTGATGTATCATAACCCTGAGCTTCATCAGCAGTATGTGTTTGCTCGTAGGGGTAGAAGGAACGTAATGCTTGTAGTTGCCAACTTTTCTGAAGTAGAGCAACTGATGCAGATTAACATCCCCTTGCACATGTTTGAATTGTGGAACATAAAGGAGAAAACTGATATCTCTTCCATAGACCTTCTTACAGGGCAAAAGGTTAGGGTTGACTTCTGTTCAGAGAAGCAGTTCAGTGTCAGCGTGCCTGCATTGGGCGGTTGTGTATTCAAAATCGATGCATAAAGATGCAGCTTTCAAATGGTTTTTGTGTGATTATTCAAGAATTGAAGAAAAAATTTTCTTCTAATATAGATTCAACTTGTTTTTATTTTTATCTTTGCGGATATTTTTTTTGAAGATTGTGTGCATATGGAGAACAGTAACCACCTTGTGATTATGGCCGGTGGCGTAGGTAGCAGATTCTGGCCAATGAGTACTACAGATACCCCCAAGCAGTTTGTTGATGTTTTGGGTTGCGGAAGAACTTTGATTCAACTGACATTAGACAGATTCCGTGGAGTAGTATCGCCAGACAAAGTATGGGTGGTAACCTCCGTTAATTATGCTGATGAGGTTCGTCGTCAGTTACCCGAGGTACCCGCAGGGAACATTCTTTACGAACCCTGTCGTCGTGGAACAGCTCCCTGTATTGCCTATGTTAGCTGGCGTATCAAGGCTATAGATCCTCATGCTAACATTGTTGTGTCGCCTAGCGACCATGTTGTCATGGATATCAATGAGTTCCATCGTGTCATCAATTCTACGCTTAAGTTTGTTGCAGAAACTGATTCCATTGTCACCTTGGGTATGAAAGCAACCCGTCCTGAGACAGGTTACGGTTATATCCAAGCAGATTTATCATACTCTTCTGCCAGAAACAAAGAAATGTTCCGTGTGGATTCTTTCCGTGAGAAACCCGATATAGAAACAGCTACCAAGTATATCTCCAAAAACAATTTCTTCTGGAATTCCGGTATCTTCATTTGGAATGTCAGCACTATTGTAAACGCTTTCCGTGTTTATCAGCCTGGCATGTCTGATATCTTCGAGGAACTTTTACCCTTGTATGGGACTGATAAGGAACAGGAGGCAATTAACGAGAAGTTCCCTCAGTGCGAGAACATCTCGGTGGATTATGCTATTCTGGAAAAGGCAGAGGAGATATTCGTATTCCCCGCAGACTTTGGATGGAGCGATTTGGGAACATGGGGTTCCCTTTTGCTGAATACTGAGCGTGATATCTACGGCAATTCCTGCATTGGTCCCAATATCAAGGTATATGAGACCACTAACTGCATGATTCACACTACCCAGGAGAAGCGTGTAGTCATTCAGGGATTGGATGGTTATATTGTGGCAGAAAAGGATGATTCCCTGCTAATCTGTAAGCTTAGTGAAGAGCAGAGAATCAGAGAGTTTAGCGAGTGATTAATCAATTAAGCTGATTTACTCCCAATCTTCAGGGAATCGTCCGTATGCATTCTTGAAAGCATATAGGTAATATTCTTCTGGTTGAATGCTGGGATAGTCGTCTGAAAATAGGAATTCGGTTATCTCGCGATCAGCAGAGACTGCTTTACGTAGGTATTTCAGGTAGTTTTCCTGATCGTGTAGCTTCTTGTAACAGTATGCTAGATAGGGGATAGCTACAACCCCTTCTTTTCCCTTGTATTCCTCCATAAAGGCCTCCAATAGCGATAGTGCTGTGCCGAAATGCTTTGTCTCGGCGTATGCTATTCCTATTGTCAGCAGCGTCTCTTGTTTGTTCTCGCTTTCGTTATAGGCAATCTCAAAGTGTTCTGCAGCCTCTTTCTCTCTGTCGTTCTCCAGTAGAATCTCGCCCATCAGCAGGTGATATTCCAATACACCTTTGTTGTCCTTTGAGAGTTGCATGGCATCCTCCAGCGCCTTCAGCGCCTCGTCTATATGATGGCTTTTGCTTTCAAGGTAAGCCTTGTGCATCAGCAACTGGATGCGATCCTCGTCATATTCTGGAATGTATTTCAATCCTTTGGCCAATGCCTCCTTGGCCTCGTCGAAACGTTCCATGTTAGCCAGTGTGACGGCATCCATGTAGTAGAGCCTGCCGTCTTCCGGCATAATATCCTTCAGTCTTTGATATATATCATGAGCCTGAGTCAGATGATTCAGATGGAATAGACAGTGAGCCTTTATCATCAGCGCCTGTGTATGATTGGGATTCAGGGCAAGGCAATATTCTACACTGTCCAGTGCTTCTGCAAAGTCGCTTTTCCCTATTTGAGCCTCGGCTATTGTCTTCCAGGCCAGTGTACTGAATGGCTGTTCCTCCAGGATGTCCTGCAGCATGGCAATGGCATCGTCATATTTCTCGGTGGCCATCAGTAGGTCAGTCTTCAGTTTCTTGAGTTTCTTGTATTGCGGGAAGTCCTTCTCCAGCTTTGCTGTCAGTTTTTGGGCAATCTGATAGTCCTGATAATCCATAAAGATGCAGGCGGCATCATATAGGAACATCGCCTTGTCTTCGTCCTGCTCCTTTAGCTTTGATATAATAAGCTGTAAGGCATCAATGGGCTTGTTCGAGCGAATCAGCAGCTCTGTCCACAGGAATATCGTCTCCCGATCGTTCTGGTCGGGGATGGATTCGGCTATCTTTATGGCTTCCTCCAGATTGTCATGGAACATCTGTTGCCTGGCAAGGAATATCAGCGGGTCCACACTGTTGGGGTGTAGGCTAAGTGCCAATGATATGGCTTGGTTAGCCTCCTCCTCCATGTTTTGTGTCATGAAGAACTCCGCGATATCTGTCAGGTCTTCAGCATCCATGTAAACAGGCTTGCCGTCCTTGCAGGCCTGCTCGTATTTCTGTAGGTTTTCCAGAAACTCGGAATCGTTGAAGTATGCCTCGTCTTCTTCTCGCATAGGCGTGTTTTATTTGTTGCCTTTCTGCCAGGTGTCTTTAAGTCCGACTGTTTTGTTGAAAATCAGGTGATCAGGTGTGCTGTCTGGGTCTATGTTGTAATAACCGATGCGCTGGAACTGTAAGTAGCTCAGGGCAGGCAGCGTCTTGGCGAACTCCTCTATCAGTGCCTTCTTGTTGATGGTCAGTGATTCCGGATTCAGGAAGGGACGCATGGCATCAATACCTCTGACTCCGTTTTCCTTCTCGTATTGCTTGATGGCATCACGAGGGTTCTCGCATGTCCACAGGCACTCATAGTTCCTGACCTCACAGGGGAGGCAGTGTTGACTGCTAACCCAGTGCAGTGTCTTGCCCTTTATCTTGCGGTCTGCACCGGGCATGCCGCTCTTGCTTTCGGGGTCGTATGTGGCATGTACGCAGGTAATATTACCCTGCTCGTCCTTCTCTATGCACTTATAGTTGCCTTGTTCGTCCTTCTCGTCGGTGCAGGCAATGATGTATCCGTTTTTCAGACGCACTTCCTTGCCTGGGCCTAATCGCATGAACTTCTTGCCGCCATCTTCCATAAAGTCCTCACGCTCTATGTAGAGTTCGCGAGAGAAGTGGATGGTGTGCGTATTGCCTTCTGTTATTGTGTTGCCCTCGGCATCGCGTATTTCGGGATTGTTGATGGCTGTCATTTCTTCCATCAAGTCCTCGGGATAGTTGTCTATAACTAACTTCAGAGGGTCAACTACTGCACTTACACGTATAGAACGGGTGTTCAGGTCCTCTCGGCAGGCTGCTTCCATCAGTTTGATGTCGTTCAATGCGTCAAAGGTGGTGTATCCAATTTTGTCTATGAAGTTCAGTACGGCTTCGGGGCTGTAACCTCTTCTGCGAATGCCGCAGATAGTTGGCATACGTGGATCGTCCCAGCCGTTTACTACACCTTCCTTTGTCAGAATCAGTAGGTTACGCTTAGACATCAGTGTGTAGTTCAGGTTCAGCTTATTGAACTCAAACTGGCGTGGACGGTTGTCCTCTATGTCTCCCTCGTCGCCTCTCCACTCCTTTATCCAGGTAACGAATAGGTCGTACAACTCGTGGTGGGGAACAAACTCCAGTGTACAGATACTGTGTGTAACACCCTCCAGATAGTCGCTCTGACCATGCGTAAAGTCATACATGGGGTAAGCATTCCACTTGTTACCTGTACGCCAGTGTTCCATGTTCAATACGCGATACATGATAGGGTCGCGGAAGTGCATGTTAGGGCTAGCCATATCAATTTTAGCACGCAGAATCATCTTTCCAGGCTCTACATTGCCAGAGTTCATCTCACGGAATAGTTTCAGACTCTCCTCTACGGGACGATCTCGGTAGGGCGAGTTGGTTCCTGGTTCTGTTGGCGTACCTTTCTGTGCAGCAATCTCCTCGCTGGTCTGCTCGTCCACATAGGCACGTCCCTGCAGGATGCACCACTCTGCAAAGTCCCACAAATCCTGGAAATAGTCGCTGGCGTAGCATACCTTTCCCCACTCAAACCCCAACCATTTGATGTCGCGTTCAATAGCCTCAACGTATTCCGTATCCTCCTTCTGAGGGTTCGTGTCGTCCATACGCAGGTTACATACGCCACCAAATTTCTTGGCTATTCCAAAGTCCATGGCAATGGCCTTGGCGTGTCCTATATGCAGGTATCCGTTGGGCTCAGGTGGAAAACGGGTCTGTAATCTTCCTCCGTTTTTGCCTTCTGCCAGATCACTTTTAACTTTCTGCTCTATAAAGTTCAGGCATTTTTTCTCGTCCTGTTCGTTTATGCTGATGTCTGTCATAATATATCTGTTTTTCAGATTTATTTTTATTCTTTGTTTTTCTAACCGCTAACCTCTATTTGAAAAGACAAAGGTAATACTTTTGCTTTAAATATATAATGTATAAGAGTAAAAAAAAGTGGTTATTGTCTGTAATGTGTTATTAAACATATATTAAGTGTTTGCACGGAACGTTTAAAAGTTTTAACTTTGCGATAACAAAACAAATGAGTTATTCTGACAAATAATCTTTTTACCTTAAAAGGCTAATATCAAAATTGGAGGCTCGTCGTGAGACGAACCTCCAATTATTGTTTTTACGACCTTTCTTTGCTCTTAGGTCAAGTATTGCTTGCTGATGCTCTCGTTATCCTCTACGCAGCGGATGGTAGTAGCCAGCAATTCAGCAATAGAAAGCTGCTTAACCTTGCTGCAGTTGCCAGAGTAGGGGATGCTGTCAGTAAATACCATTTCCTCGATGGATGATGCTGCCAAGCGTTCGCTGGCAGGACCGCTCATTACGCAGTGGCTGGCAATGGCGCGAACGCTGCGGGCACCGTTCTGCTTCATTAGGTCGGCAGCTTTTGTGATGGTGCCGGCTGTATCTACCATATCATCTACCAAGATTACATCTGCGCCTTCTACGTCACCAATAATCTCCATGTGGGCAACCTCGTTAGCCTTCTTGCGTGTCTTGTTGCAGAGCACCATGGGGCAGTTCAGGTATTTGCTGTATGTGCTGGCGCGCTTGGTGCCGCCAACATCGGGGGTAGCTATAATCAAGTTTTCAAGGTTCAGGCTCTGTATGTAGGGCAGCAGAACGCTGCTTGCATACAGGTGGTCAACGGGTACGTTAAAGAAACCCTGCTCCTGGTCGGCATGCAGATCCATTGTGATTAGACGGTTGATGCCTGCTACAGAAAGCATATCTGCAACCAGTTTGGCAGCTATGCTAACGCGTGGCTTGCTCTTGCGGTCCTGACGTGCCCAGCCAAAGTAGGGTACAACGGCGTTGATGGTGCGTGCTGATGCGCGCTTTGCTGCGTCAATCATAAGCAGCAGTTCCATCAGATTGTCAGCATTGGGGAATGTGCTCTGTACCAGGAACACGTCAACGCCACGGATACTTTCTTCGAAGCACACTTCAAACTCACCGTCCGAGAATTTTGTAATGGACAGATTGCCCAGTTCGCAACCCAGATTGGCGCAGATTTTCTCTGCAAGATAGCGGCTTTTGGTGCCTGAGAATACCTTGAATTTTTTCTTCTCTTCCATTGTTTTTATAGGGTTTTCCTTGTTGATTTCTTTCAGGCTGCAAAGGTACAAAAAATCTTTTTATGTACAATCCTTAGCGAAGAGAAAAATTTGAAAATCATAAAGAAAAAGCCGACAGGAGATTTTCCCCGTCAGCTTTCCCATTATTCTCACGCCATGCAGCTGGTTACACCCAGGCTAGTTGCTATGGCTGATAGTACAGCCAGTATCGTCTGAATGACGAATTTCCATGTTTCCTTTTTCATTTTTTTTAAGTTAACGAGTTAACAAGTTGACGAGTTGACAAGTTGGTTGATTTAGTTGATGAGTTGACAAGTTGACAAGTTGGTTAGCGGTTAGTGGTTAGCGGTTAGAGGATAGTTTACGTTTACGTTATCGTTGACGTTGTTAAAGGAAGCGCCCGAAGGCGCTACCTTAACTTAGTCCATGTCACTGCCGGTGCCACCACCGCCACCATTGTCACCTCCGGTGCCACCGGTGTTGGTACCCTCCCCCTCGGGGGAGTTAGGAGAGGGGTTATTCTCTGGGTCTTCCACCTCTCCGCCATCGTCGCTGGTGACGCGTTTCAGGATGGTGCCGTCCTCGTCCAGGCAGGTGATTTGGATGCTGGTGTCAGCCAGCTCGTCTTTCACATCCGTGCTGGGGGTGAAGATGATGCGGCGGCTGTTGATCAGGTTGGTCTTTACGTCCTCCAGATTCTCTACCGCCTTAGAGCGGACGCTGAAGCGTACGGTACCCAGTCCGGGCAGTGGCACGCTGTGACCCTCGGTGGCCCATGCCTTGATGACCTCACCTGCTGCATCCCAGGCTGCCTTCATGGCGCCTACGCTGATGCCGCTGCGTACAGAGGCTTCCTTGAATACCTTCTTCTCCTGGATGGGAGTGTACAGTTCAGGACGCATCACAAACATCTTCACTCCGGGGTTCTTGCCGATTTTAAGCACTCGGCGCTGTGCAATTACTTTTATTGCCATAGTACATTTAGTGGTTAGTGGTTAGCGGTTAGACCGTTCCGCCTTCCGTGGTTAACAATTAGGTTAGGTTACTTTGTCAATTATTTTTCTCTTTTTCATCGGAAAGGCTTAAACTTTGGGTCCTAGAGGTCACATTTGCAACTATTAATGCGCGCAAAAATTAATATTAATGGTAGCAATTGTTTCTCTTAGTACCCGCTGGTTTTATCCCTTATCTTTTGACACTGCAAAGGTACGGCAGTTTTATGGAATGTCAAAAAAAACGATACCATAAAACGACATTTTGAAAAGGGTAAAACGACATTTTTGAAACAGAAGTTGAGGTCTTGCTGGATACAGATACAGAATACAGTTTCTCTGAAAAGTCGTGAAAATCAGTTACTCTTATATTATATTATATTATATATATAATATAATATAATATAAGAGTAAAATACAATTTGTGTTTTTGCAAAACTGTATTCTGTATTCTGTATCCTAAGCGATATGTTTTTCCTTAAGAAAGTTGACGTTTTCCTGTTTTGGTTATCATTTCCCGTTTTTGTTGACTATTATCTCTGTTTTTTGACGGATTTTTGCTCATTTATAGAATTTATTTTGTAATTTTGCTTAGTTATTATACCATCTAACGGTAATGATATTAACGGA
>CAMKTJ010000036.1 GCA_946415645.1 uncultured Prevotellaceae bacterium | reverse complement strand
CCCGCGCCGATGGTACTGCACACCCGTGGGAGAGTAGGTAGCCGCCGTTTTTTTAACGTAGAAACCCTTTGGTCCGAAAGACCAGAGGGTTTTCTGCGTTTATAGGCGGCCTGCTCTCCCACGGGTGAGTGGGCGACTGAGGCCTTTAGAGTAGTGACTGAATGTCACTACGGCCTCACAAAGGGGAGCGAATCCCCATTCGCGACGGAGGGTTGTAGGTAGCCGCCGTTTTTTAGAAAGAAAGCCTCTGCATCGAAAGATGCGGGGGCTTTTCTCGTTTTATAGCAATGAAAACATAGGACAGTTTGAAATAGCCAAGGATATTTAAATTTTCTTGCGGCTATTAGTCTTTCTTATTGGTTACTTGTTGCCTTTTTTCTTCTTTTTTGTATTTTTCTTGTGTTTTTGGTATGTGAAATCAAAAAAGATGGCTATATTTGTAAGCAGATTTTAAATCTATATTTTCGAGAAACCAACTTTATTAACAAACATGAAAAAAAGATTACTTTATGGTCTTCTTTTGCTGTTCGCATGTATATCGGGCAGTGTGAGAGTGTGGGCGCTTGAACCAGATGACAATGGCGTCTACCAAATTGGAACAGCTCAGGATCTGATGGATTTTGCAGCTTTAGTGAATAACGGGCAGTATGCTGCCAAAGCTGTTTTGACAGCTGACATTACACTTACAGAGCCATGGGCTGCACCTATTGGTGTTATCACCGGTGAGAAGAACGGTGCAGTGGGTCCTGGTGCCTATGCAGGTACCTTTGACGGACAAGGACACAAGATTACCGGTTTTATTGCTGAAAGCACGGGAGACGGACATGTCGGTCTCTTTGGCGATGCCAATGCTGCTACTATCAAGAACTTCAGTATTGAAGGTACTCTTACAGTATCAGGCGGATACGGATCCGGTGCTTTAGGTTATATCACCAACTGTAAGATTGACAACGTACATTCTGCTCTGGCCATTAACGTTACAGAAGCCGGTGTAAGTCATGTTGGTGGTGTGGTAGGTTCTTCCCGTGGTGGAAGTATTATTAGTAACTGTACCTTTAGCGGTGCTATTGCAATTGCATCTGGTAGCACTGACTGTTTTGCTGGCATTGTAGGTTACCTTGGTGGTGACAATGTTTTGAATTGCGTTAATTATGGAAACATTACTTTCTCTGACCCAAGTTGTGCTATCGGAGGTATAGTTGCATACTTGAACAATACAACTTCAAATATTAAGGGTTGTATGAATATGGGTAAGATTGTATGTGATGCAGTTGAAGAAACTCCTAAGTATGGTAGTGCCATTGTGGGTCGTCTGAAAAATTATGATAAAGCAAAAGTTATTGGTAACTGTTGGCTTAAGGGCAGTGCCTATGGTGCTGGCTTGAATGATAATGGTGGTGATGACTTGTCATCTGCATTGTGCTTTACCGATGATATGTTTGCAACTGGTGAGGTTTGTTACGAACTGAATGGCGATCAGACCACTATCAGCTGGTATCAGACATTGGGTACTGACAATGTTCCCGTCCTGGATGCTACCCGTGCACAGGTTTATAAGATTGGACATAAGCATTGCGACGGAAGTTGGTACGATGAATATACCTTCTCTAATACTTCTTCTGAAATACCAGTGGACGACCATCATTTTGTTAATGGTGTCTGCGACTATTGTGGTTTCATTGATGAGGAAGCTATTGCCAATAGTATGGTTTTGAATGCTGACGGTTTCTATGAGATTGGCAACGCTCCACAGCTCATGTGGTTTGCTAAATATGTGAACGGCGGTCATCCTGATGCTAATGCTATTTTGACAGCCGATATCGATTTTGCCAAGGTTATCAATAATACTAATCCTTGGGTTCCCGTCGGCAAAGAATCATACAAGGGTACTTTCGATGGAAAGGGCTTCACTATCACAAACTTTGAAGTTACATCAGATATTGAACACTATGGTCTGTTTGGTAAGCTGACCGGTGGTGCCGTAGTAAAGAACTTTACCATTGAAGGAACCATCAACAGCCTTACCCAATACGTTGGTGTGATTGGTTCTGCAGGTGGTGGCACTGTTAACATCAGCGATATACATAGTAAGGTAGATATTAACTGTTCAAAGTCAAGACACGGTGGTATCCTGGGATTCCAGAACAGCACTGGTACTATCAACATTAAGCGTTGTATCTACTCAGGTACTTTGAATGCTGGAAATACTGGAGGTAACTTTGGCGGTATCGTCGGACTTGCACAGAACAGTTCAAGTGCATACATCAATATCACAGACTGTCTGTTTGACGGTACAATCCTTGATGGCACTGGTGATAATGCCGGTGGTATTGTAGGTTATGCCAATGCTACAAAGGTAACCATTAAGAACTGCTTGTCAGTAGGTACTGTCGTTGCATCTCATCCCAGTCCTTTCTTTGGTCAGGTCAAGGGTGGCAACTGTAAATGGGCTGGAAAGAACTATTATACAACTGAAGGTGAATTGGTAGGTGTACTGGCATCTGGCAAGACAATTGCCGGCACAGAGCCGGTTGAGACTAACGAAGACCAGTTGGCATATGGTGAAGTCTGCTACGAGTTGAATGAAGGTAAGTTCCCTGATGCTGCATGGCGTCAGACAATCGAGGTAGAGGGATATCCTATGCCAACAAACGAAGGTGATTATGTCTACCTCTTTACCGATGGATACCAGAATATCAATAGCGAGAATATTGCAGAGGTAATTAGCGACCTTAAAAATATTGAAGAGGAGTACATTCAGAATTTCATTGATGATGAAGATCAGAATGCATATAACGTTTTGATTGACGAATATAAGGATGCTATTGAGTCTTGGGAGTCAATAGACAATCTTACCGACTTCCTTACAGCCTATTATGCCGCAGCTACGATTAAGGAGAATATCAAGAAGTCTGCTGCTAACTATACCAAGTATGTCCAGGCCTGTGATTATGCAACCAATTATCTGAAAGAGAGTGGGCTTGATGGCAAATGGGTTGATTTTCTGAAAGATTATCTTGATGGAAGCATGGAACCATGTAAAGAGTATCCCAACGGTGGTTATTTATATATAATGGAGAACTGCAACCTGAATGATGATGCTATTACTGCTGAAATAGCCTTCGTAAATCAGATGTTGGAGAATGCCATTGCCGGTGGTATCACAGCTGGTACTGAGATTACCCGTTTGATGGCAAACTCCGACTTCGCAAATGGATTCGATGGTTGGACTACAGAATATGAAGGTGGTACCATTACTACAGGCGGTGTTGAAGGTCGTACTAAGGTTGCCCGTGGTTTGAACAATAATAGCTTCAACTTCTATCAGACTGTAAATGAGATTCCTAATGGTATTTATTTGATGACCATCAACGGTCTGTTCCGTTCTGGTTCTGATGTTAACAACCAGTACTATGCAGGTCAGCTTTATTTGAATAATACCACTAACTATGTTATGTCTATTGGCGAGGGTTATATCACAGAGGATAACGCAGAGCCTAACGTGAACTGTCTTGGTGCAAGTGGTGATGCTGCTTATGTAGGTGAAGAGGGACCTGGTTTTGTTCCCAAGTCAATCAATGGATGTTCTTATGCCTTCAGTGCCAACCGTTATCTGAACTTCTGTGCTACCGAGGTTAAGGACAGTACACTGACCGTTGGTGTTCGTAATTTGGGTACAGGTATGGCAAATGACTGGTTGCCATTTGGTAATGTACGCATATTCTATCTGGGTACAGCAGAGGAAGCTAACGAAAAGCTGGCTGATGTATTGACAGGCTATGCTGAGCGTGCTCAGGTTATTTTGGACTTCTCTTACAACGGTGATAAGGATGAATATATGCAATATCCTAACATCTCTGAGAGTCTGAAGGATCAGCTTTCCGATGCTATTGCAGCCGTTGATGTTGCTGCAACGGGTGCGGATAAGTTGGAACTTATCAGCAGGTTCTCTGAGCTCTTCAATGAGGTATATGCTTGTCGCAAGGCATACACTGCTATGTTTGAGGCAGCCTATAAGCTGAATGATCTTGTTGGTACTCTTGCTGACATAGGTATTATATCTGAGGCAGATGCCGAGCAGTGGGAGAAGGAGACATACGATGCATTTGCTAAATTTGATTCAGGAGCTGCTTCAACAGAGGAGGCTAAGGCCATTGCAGATAGGTTCAATTCTACTAATCTTGTTCCCATACCTATGTCTGAGGATGGTGTTTATCAGATAGGTACAGCTCAGCAATTGAGAATCTATGGTATTCTTGTCAACAACCTCCTGAACAAAGCGGATGCTGTTTTGACAGCAGACATTGACATGGGTGAACTTAGTGAGGATGAACCTTTCCAACCTATCGGTGCATATTCAGAAGATAGCTCAAAGAAAGTTGTTTCTACCTATGCCTTTACAGGTGTATTTGACGGACAGGGTCATGCTATCAAGAACTTTGTATATAATGCTTCATGGCACGGAAACGGTCTGTTTGGTATGATTAACAATGCAACTGTCAAGAACTTCCGTATCAGCGGTACGCTGACATCTGTGGGCTGCAATTACAATGGTGTTGTAGGAATGGCAGAGGGTACGTCAGTAGTCAGTGGCGTCTATAGCGACATGGATATCAATGTTTCTGACTTTGGTGCTCACTCTGGTGGTATCGTAGGTGGCTGTTCAACCTCTAGTAAGATTCTTGTTGAGTACTGCGAATATGCCGGTACAATGACACATCGTGGTTCTGGCGACTGCCAGGCTGGTATCTTAGGCTACACCTACGCTGGTGGTGTTAAGAACTGTATCTTCAGTGGTACGATAGATGGTGAGACTTCTAAGTACGGTGGTATTCTTGCCTATTGTAAGATTCCTGGGTTCCAGGGCGTGCAGAACTGTCTGTCTATTGGTAAGATTGTTTCTAATTCAACTCAGCAGGCTGCTATTATCGCAAGTTGGAACGGTGGTGTGACAACAGCTGTGACAAACAACTACTATTGTCTCAAGGAAGGTTCTACCACCGATGTTGCTATTGGTAACAAAACTGCGAACTGCGAGGCACCCCATGCAGTTACTGTTGAACAGTTGGCAAGCGGTGAGGTTTGCTACAAGTTGAATGGAGAGAACCAGGGCGAAGACGCTGTTTGGTTCCAGACACTTGGCGAGGATGCCACTCCTGTTTTGGACAAGACTCACAAGTTGGTACTCTATGATGAGGTTCTTGGCTATCGCAACATGAATAAGGACGAGGAGGACGGAATCATCAGCCTCACCCCAGCCCTCTCCAAAGGCGAGGGAGCCATATATAACTTGGCAGGTCAGCGCATAAGTCGTCTGCAGAAGGGTATTAACATTATTGGCGGCAAGAAGGTTCTTTTCTAAAGACCTTAGACCTTAGATAAGAAGAAGAGGGCGTAGCACTTGAAGCTGCGCCCTCCTTTTTTTAGCGGTTAGGGGTTAGGGGTTAGCGGTTAGGGGTTAGCTTAGTAGCTTAATAGAAAAGCCAACGGCCAATGTTCAATGGTTATAAAATGTCTTGGATTTCTTGCAGACAGGTTACCTGATAGGTTGCGATGCCTGTTGGTGGTGTGAAATCCTTGGGATTGCGGTTGAAGAAGATGGTGCGCAGTCCAGCATCATGTGCTCCGGTAATGTCTGTTGTGAAGTTGTCTCCAACCATAATGGTATCCTCTGTTGTAGCTCCCGTTTGCTGGAAGGCGTATTGGAAGAACAGGGGACTGGGCTTGTTGGCTCCTGCATCCTCTGACAGGATGACATGCTGGAAGTAGGGTAGGCAGTGGCTGGCACGTAGCTTGCTGTACTGAACCTCGTGGAAGCCATTACTGCAGATGCTAAGGGTATAGCCCCGTTCTTTCAGATAATCCAGCAACTGGTGGGCTCCGTCTATTACGCCAGGTTTGATGGCGCAGCGAGACAGAAAGAAATCACTAACCTGCAGGCAGTATTCTACTGTAGGGTCGAGACCTTCTCCCTGTGAAAGGGGACGGCGGAAACGTTCCACAATCAGATAATCACGGTTAATCTCTCCCTTTGCATACTGTTCCCACAACTGTATATTTGTTTGCCAATAGGGAACGGTAAAGGCTTCTTCTGATGTGAAGTATTGTTCTAGATGGAAGTGCTGGAATAACTCGGTCAGAGCCAGGCAGGCATTTCCGTGGGTATCGTATAGGGTATCATCAAAGTCCAGAAAGACGTGTCTGATATTCTTCTCCATATTGCTTAAAACTTTCCTAAGATACGGTCCATAACCCAGTTAACGCCTGTGGCGCTGATACTGTCGGCTGTGCAGATGTCACCTTTCTGCAGGTGCTCTACAATATTCTTTATAAGTGGAAGCTGTACGTGCTCGGGATTGGGGACTGTGATTTCCTGACGTCCCTCGCTGTTATGCAGGGCAATGGGTTCGTATGTGAAGACCGAGAAGCAGAGCTGTCCCTTGTCGCCAATCAGTTCTATACGGTCTGTGCGTGCACTCTCATGCGAAACGAAGCACCAAGAGCCGCTTCCTGTCAGTCCGTCGGCGAACTGGAAGGCAGCACTGACTGTATCCTCAGTCTCATATAATCCGCCTCTGTTTGTACTGAAACCATTGGCATGCACAATAGGGCCGAAGAGTTCCTGCAGCAAGTCTATCTGATGGGGAGCCAGATCGTAGAAATAGCCTCCACCGGCAATGTCACGCTGGACGCGCCATGGTAGTGAGGTAGAGTTGTAATCCAAATCTCGTGGCGGACAGGCAAACCTGATTTGCACACTGATGACTTTTCCTATAGCTCCTTGCTGCAACAGTTCCTTAACTTTCAGGAAATACGGCAGGTATCTGCGATAATAAGCTACGAAGCAGGGTACGTGTGTTTTCTCGCTTGTGTGGTTGATGCGCTGACAGTCATAGTAGCTGCTTGCCAGGGGTTTCTCCACGTAAACGGGTTTTCCGCTCTTCATGGCCATGATGGCGTATGTGGCGTGTGACGAGGGTGGGGTGGCAATGTATATGGCATTGACGTTGGGATCATTGATGAGTTGCTGAGCATCGTTATACCATCGTGGAATGCCGTGTCGGAGGGCATAGGACTGTGCTTTCTCTCTGTTTCTGCTCATAACGGCCTGAACCGACGAACCCGGTATCAGACTAAAGGCGGGACCGCTTTTTTTCTCTGTTACCTCGCCGCAACCTATGAATCCCCATCTTATTTCCTTATATATTGCCATCTGCCTGTTAATTTTTCTTATTACGGATGCAAAGATACGCTTTTTCTCTGTATCTTTGCACTACGAAAGCTGAATAATTTATGGAAACAACAGGAGATAATCTGATTCAAGTAAAGAAAGAACGTTCATATATTAGTTGCCTTGTTAATGGCTGGTCTTATGGCTTCAAGCATTTAGGCATGTTGCTGCGTTATATGTGGCCCAGCATAGTCATGTCTATGGTGCTACCTTTTACTATATTCTTCTTTTATATTCAGCTGGATGCCTTATTACGTAAGTGGATTGAATTGGGTTATCTTCCCAATGCTACGATAAAGAGCATGAGACCGGAAATGCAGAAGTGTGCTCCCCGTACTGCCTTGACAATATTGTTGGGCGTTCTGCTTATACCTGTTGTGGCAGCAGGATTAGGTTGTCTGCTGTTGCCATTTATTTTGGGTTGGAAATATTTGTGGGGCGTACTGATATTCCTTATTGTATTCATATTGTTGTTTCCCATGACTGTTGCTGAAATGCAGATCAGGTTTTCGTATACGCCCCTTAAGGAATGTTTCCGTAGTGGATTCAGACTAGGCTTCAAGAACTTCGGCAGTCTTTTTGCCTTCTTGACTCTGGAAAATCTGGTTTGCTTAATAGTAGTTTTTCTGGGCAGTATTCCCTATATGGTTATGTCTGCTGTAAGCATCCAGGTATATAATGGAATGCAGATGGGCGATGTGGTAGATCTACCCGTTTGGCAGTTTATTTTACTTGTAATCTTGTCTGCCTGTATTTTGAGTGTTGTATTTCAGATTACCCTTATTGTCCTCAACTTCAGCCATTGCCTGATGTGGGGCAGTTTAGTTAATGAAGTTCCAGCTGAGACCGAAGCAAATAGTTAAGGGATTCATACCATAGTAGGGCGCATAGAAGGCGTTTGTTCCGCCGGTCACATGTTGCGCCATAAAGTAGAAACGGAAGTGCTTCAGGTGTGCATTCAGGTATACATTCACAATAGGCTGGCCTCCCATTTTCTGACGTTCCAGACTGGCATCCTGCACGGCAAACTGCTGTATGCTGGGTGAATAGTCCAATCCGTAGTATTTGGTAAAGTAACGCATATCGCCACCCATCTGTATGCGCAAGAGTTTGGCAATGCGGAAGAGCAGGTACAGATTTGTGTACACGTTTACGGCAGGTAGCGGCAGAATATCCTGATTAGAGGATGTCTGGAAGGCCAGTTCGTTCTCCCAATGCAGCAATCCCCATCTCATGTCTTGTGCCACAGAGGCTCCTATCACCTGTATGCTACCGCTATTCTGGTTTACAGTTACGGCATGTGACAGGTTGGTGGGCAGCAGAGGCTTGTCGGCATTAAGGATTGTATTCTGCATGCCAAAGTAGGTGTAATTGGTAATGTTCTCGAATCCAAAGTTCAGACGTGTTCCGAAGTTCTTCAATCGTATTGTTCCCTCGAAGCGGGTACGCAGTTGGCGTGAGAGGTCGTCATTGTCCCACCATGCATGCTGAGAGTGGTAGTGGCGGAAGAAGAAGTCAGGCTTCTCGTTCTTGATCATTGCTTTGACGTCTATCAGCAGGCTGTCTTTTTTGCCTAAGCGGAACTCCCAGTTGGTGCTGCCGTTTACTGTCAGGTCACCCACTTTCTGGCCTGTCAGGAAGAATTCCGAGTTTACATTAAAGTGCAGCAGCTTGCCTTGCGTGCGTGCCAGTTCACCGCCTATGGAGAGGTCGTTCTCGTTGTAGCGTTGCATCTCCTTGCCATGCGGATTGTTCATGAGCAGCTTGTAGGTTCTCATGTTATGGGTGGCAAAGAAGGTCAGTCCCATAGCTGCCCATTTGTTAAATCCCTCGCGCAGTGCCAGCCCGAAGGTATTGCGTATGCTCATGGCTCCTGTCATGTCATAGACATTGTTCAGCTCGCCATAGTAGTTGTTTGTATAGTATTTGTCGCTGGATGCCTCGGCAATATAGGTGTGAGTCAAGTCACGCATATCAAACGTGTGTATGATACTGCTGACGGGTATAAATTCCTTGGGCGGAACTTGCTGGGCCAGCCATTTTGTGGTGAGTGAGTCTACCATCAGTTTGCGTGCCAGTGTATCAACTCTAAGAGCCTGCTGTACGCTGTCGGGTAGGTCGGAGAGAAGCTCACTGGCTGAAGGTACCTTTGGCTTCAGTGAATCCGGAACCTCCAGTTCACGATAGAATCCCAGATTGAACTTGTGTGTCAGGTAGAAATTCCTCTCGTGGTTACGGTTCCATGTATCAGAAAGCATAACGGGTATGTCGGTTGTTGCGTAGTCCTGACTCAGGGTTTCCGGCTCGCGGATGTACTTGTCATCCTCCATACCACCATTTTCAAACATCTTCAGGTGGTTGACATTGGCGTATGCGTGAATGTTGTAGCGGTCTCCGCGGTAGTAGCCGTAGAAGGTGCTTCCAAATGAGCTTGTTGTAGAGTTCACGAAATAGCCACGGCCGTACAGATAGTCAATCTTGAATCCCAGGCCGGCATCCTTGTTGATGTTGGTGGCAAAATAGGCACGGACGCGGTCTTCACCGTTGATTTTGCTGCCTACGGAATGGTAGGCCAGATTGGTAATAGGGCTGAGCGTATTGGTAAAACGGAACTCCTTCAGACCGCCGGCACGGAAGTAACTGAGCGGACGCAGGAAGAGGAACTCGTCCGAGTCGTCCGTCCTGTTCATGTATATGCGGTTGTACCGTGGCGTTCCTGTGTTTCCTAAGAGGCTGAATTCGCCTTTATAGCCGTCTGTATTATTGAAGTTCTGGAAGTTATGTACTACCGTGTCGTTGTTCTCGGCATCTATCACAGTACCTAAGCGTGGTTCCAGTACCCATTGGAACAAACCCTGCGGAATGAACTTCTGTTTCTGGTGCTTGGTACTGTCTCGGCCCCATGTAGTACGGTTTCCTGCATTATCGTAGTAATCGCCATTTTCTGAGTACTCGTTGTTGTCAGAGCGATTATTCCTTGACGGCAGTCTGCCGTTGGTGTTAGACTGGTTGTACTGTGCATTTGCCTGCAGGCCCATGCACAGTAATAGTATAGCTAAGAACAGGTTATGCTTCATCTTCCTCTAATCTTCCTCTACAATACAAAACGGATAAAGAACTCCACAATTTTCAATAACATGCCTATGCCAATAATAACCAGTGCATATACGTGGTGGGTGTTGTCCCAGAAATATACCACCAGCCCTATGGCTGCCAACAGCAGGAACACAGAATTCAGGATCTGTCTGATTCGGGTGTGGTCGGCCTTGCTTTGACGTTTGCGGCGGATTCGCTCAACTTGTTCTTCCAGGGTAAGTTCCTCTGTCTTACTCATTCTTTATATATTTAATCCTCTACAATACCTTTGCGAACCTTCTTCGCAGGAGTTTCTTTGGCAGGTGTTGTTGCAGCCACCTCGAAGACATCCATGCAATCCTCGAAGATTTGCTCAACGCGGTCTATGGTCTTGATGCGGAACTTGGCGCATGCGGGGTATATCTTGTCGCCTCTCTTGTTCAGGGACTTAGAGTCTGAAATCCATTCCTCGCCTTTATAGGTTTCTCCGTTTTTGCCTTCCTGATCCTCGTTGTAATAGTAGCTGATCTGCGAGATGGCCAGCTTAACCTTGTTGCCCTCTACAGATGCTTGGATCTGATAGATGAAGCGGGTACGGTCCAGGTTCAGGAACTTGTTTTTGAAGATCATGTACTCTTCTACCTTAGCAACAATGTTACCATCCGTTTTGCCATCGCTCATGATGCGGGTACGGTGCTCGTGGATAGCGGGATTTATTATAATATTATTGACGAAGGCGTTAAGGGTAGAGAAGATCTTGTCTTCCTGCATGTTGGGAACGCTGAATGATTTACGGAATACAATTACCCCGTTCTCTTCGGGTACGGCACCTTTCAGGTACTTGGCATCTACTGGACCCTTTGCAGCTGCCATCAGGGGCAGCATAAGCATGAATGCTAGAAATAACTTTTTCATCTTAGTATGTTGTTAGAATGTTTATATTATCGTGTATTTCTCGATAAAGGAGAAGAAGTCGTTGCGGTATCCGGCACTGATAGGAAGGTTGTTTCCTGCAATACTGACGGAACCCTTATTGACGTAGTCAATTTTACTGGTCTGAATAATATATGTGCGGTGTATGCGCATAAACTGCGGCTGCGGCAGGCGTTCCTCTATCATCTTCATTGTCATGAGCGTCATTATGGGACGCTGGTTTTGAATATGCAGCTTCAGATAGTCCTTTATACATTCTACATACAAGAGCTTGCTTAGTTCCACCTTCACCAGGCGATGATCGCTCTTGACGTAGAAATACGTGTCTATGGTACACTTGGTTTCATTTTCCATACGTTTCTTTCTCTCTTTACCTATTATTTATGTGTGTAACTTATTCGTATCTCAGTGCTTCTATGGGGTCAAGGCGGGCAGCCTTACGGGCTGGTATAATACCGAATACCAAGCCTATGCATGCACATACGCCGAAGCTGACCAGCACACTCCATAGGGGCACCGTCGCCGGGAAGCCTATGGAGTGGGCTATCCATGTAAACAGGTATCCCAGTCCTACGCCCAGGAGTCCTCCGCTCAGGCTTATCATCACACTCTCTATCAGGAACTGTCTGCTGATATCCCTGCCTCGTGCTCCCACACTCATACGCAAGCCAATCTCCCTGGTACGTTCTGTTACGCTTACCAGCATGATGTTCATGATACCGATGCCTGCTACCAGCAGTGAGAAGGCTGCTGCCACCACAAGGACTGTCTGCAGGGTATCCATGGTGCTTGACATAGTCTCCATCATCTCCTGTTGGCTGCGGATGTTGAAGTCGTCATCGCCGCCTTCTTTTATCTTGTGGTTTATTCTCAGTATCTTGGATACCTGCTCTATGGCATCATTGCTCAGATCCTCCGTCATTACGCTCAGGTTGAAGCTGTTGAAGTGTGTCTGTGCGGCGATACGCTTCATAACAGTGGTGTAGGGGGCTATGATGACGTTGTCCTGGTCCATACCCCAGTTGTTGTATCCTTTGCCTTTCAGTACGCCAATAATGCGGAAGGGGATGCTCTTGAATCTGATGACCTTGCCTATGCAGTTGGCATTCTTGTCGCCGAAGAGTTCCTGTACAACGGTCTTTCCCACCAGGCAGACCTTGGCGTTCTTGCGTACATCTTCTTCGTTGAAACACTGTCCTGATTCTATGTCCCATAGCTTGATGGTCATATAGTCAGGACTCTCTCCGTACATGGTAGAGTTTGTGTTCTTGGC
The DNA here is from genome assembly GCA_946415645.1 of uncultured Prevotellaceae bacterium. Classification (GTDB taxonomy): domain Bacteria; phylum Bacteroidota; class Bacteroidia; order Bacteroidales; family Bacteroidaceae; genus Physcousia. The sequence goes on along the minus strand of CAMKTJ010000036.1, from coordinate 16,233 downwards.
TCCGTAGATAACCTGTCCGCCGGATGTTACCTCGGGACTGATACGGGTAATCAGACTGGCACCGTCACGGATGGCCTCATAGTCGGCCTGCTTCAGTGTCTGCATGGCAGAGGGGTCCAGGCGCACGCCGCCTCGCATTTCGCCGCCGGGTCTTACGGTCAGCAGATTGGTTCCCCATTTTTGCAGGTCGGCACGGATGCTGTCTTTCGAGCCTTGGCCGATGGCCATCATGGTAATAACGGCAGCCACACCGATGATGATACCCAGTGTAGAGAGGAAGGTCCTCCATTTATTGCTCATGATAGCCGTCAGGGCTACCTTAAGTAAGTTCTTCAGGTTCATATCACTACTTTGTTTTTATTCGTCTTCAGGTTTTGGCAGACTGGCCAAGACCTCGGCTGCGTTCATAATATTGTTGTTGATGACATCCTCGCAGATATGTCCGTCCCTGAGTATGATGTTACGACTGCTATATTGAGCAATCTCAGGGTTATGGGTTACGAAGATGATGGTTCTTCCCTGACGGTGCAGTTCCTGAAACAGTACCAGTATCTCATAGCTGGTTCTGGTATCCAGGTTACCCGTTGCCTCGTCTGCCAGGATAACAGCAGGATTGTTCACCAGGGCACGGGCTATGGCTACACGCTGCATCTGACCGCCGGACATCTGGTTGCTCTTGTGTTCCAGACGGTCGCCCAGTCCTACTGCCTGTAGTGCCTTGATAGCTGCTTCTCTGCGCATCTTGGCATTGTAGGTGTTGTTGTACATCAGCGGCAGTTCCACGTTCTCTACGGCTGTTGTACGCGCCAGCAGGTTGTAGTTCTGGAAGATGAATCCAATCTTGCGGTTGCGCAGTATGGCGCGTTCGCTTCTCTTCATCTTGCGGACAGGGGTACCGTCCAGGATGTATTCTCCGCTGGTAGGGGTGTCCAGGCAACCCAGCTGGTTCAGCAGGGTACTCTTTCCAGAGCCTGATGTACCCATTATGGTTACGAACTCGCCCTCATGAATCTTGAAGGACACTCCCTTCAGGGCGTGAACCGTTTCGCTTCCTACCAGGAAGTCGCGTTTCACGTTTTGGAGTTCAATAACTACCTTTTTGTCGTCCATCTTATGTTCTTTCGGTTATTGTTCTGATAAATTATTTGACCTTCTGAAGTTTCATCCGCTTTGTAGTTAAGAAGTTATGTAGTTATCGCTTCGCTCGTCCTTTCGGACAGTAGTTAAGCCATTACATTTACATGTCATGTTTTTGTTAGTAGAACTGATGGCTTAACTACTTAACTACCGACTACTTAACTCTTTCCGAAACTTCAGTAAATTACTTCTTCTGCTGCTGGTTGCGGTTGCGGTTTCTGGGCTTGGGCATGAAGGGGTTGCTGTTCTGCTGCTGTCCCTCAGCCTCTTCCATATTGGGCATAGAAGTCTCAATATCCGTAATAATCTTGGTACCTGCCTTCAGGCCGCTAACTACCTCGGTAAGCATACCGTTGGTAATGCCGGTCTCTACTGCCAGTGCCTTGATGTTAGGCCCTTCCTTGGTCCATACCTTCTTGGGGGCATCGCAGTCTGTGATGGTCTCTCCATCGTTCAGCATAGCCTCGCTGGGTTTGAAGTGCAGGGCCTTGCTGGGGATGGCCAGTACGTCCTTACGCTCCATGGTGTAGATGGTAACGTTGGCAGTCAGACCGGGTTTCAGCTTCAGATCCTCGTTGGGAGCGCCTATCACAACCTCGTAGGTAACAACGTTGCTCTCTGTGGTAGCCTGCTGGCGAACCTGAGTAACGGTACCAGAGAATGAATCGTTGGGGAAGGCGTCTACATTGAATGTTACACGCTGTCCTTCCTTCACCTCGCCTATGTCGGCCTCGTCCACCTTGGCAATCACGCGCATATCGGTCAGGTCCTTGGCAATCTTGAAGAGGGTAGGAGTGTTGAAGCTACTGGCTACCGTCTGTCCTTCCTCTACCTCCTTGCTCAGTACCACACCGTCAATGGGGCTGGTGATGGTAGCGTAGCCCAGGTTGGTCTCGGCACGTTTCACGTTGTTGCGCTGTGTGGCAACTGTCTGCTGAGCCTGAACATAGGCCAGTCGTGCCTGCTCATAGTCGTTTGCGCTGATAAGTCCCTTGTCGAAGAGGTTCTTGAAGCGCTCGTGGTTAGCCTTTTGGTATGCCAATGAGCTTTCTGCGCTTGTCAGGTTGGCCTTGGCGCTGCTCAGATCACTGATCAGATTGGTGCGGTCCAGTTCGGCAATCACCTGACCTGCCTTTACGGTGCTGTTATAGTCAACGTACAGTTTGCTTACGATACCGCTTACCTGTGTACCCACGTCAACGCTGGTAACGGGCTCAATGGTACCTGTTGCTGTAACACTGGTTACGACGTCTTGTTTTACCACCTCTTCCTCGTTGTATGTAAAGGTAGGTGCTTTCTTGCAGCTGCTCATAATCAAGGCTGATAGCACAAGGGCAGATGCTGTCTGGATGAATCTTTGTCTTCTCATCTTTTATAATGTATTGTTTTTTACTTCTGGGTTATAGGTCAATTTTCTCTCCTGTATAGAACTTCAGCAGCTGCATGTTCAGCAGGGTGTTGTATTTGGTCTGCAGCATGCTCTGCTCGGCGTTTATGACGTTGTCACGTCCCTGCAGCACGTCCACGGTGTTCTTCAGACCGTTCAGGAACTGCTCGTTCAGCAGCTCGTAGCTGGCTTCCTGACTCTTTACGCGGGCCTTGGCAGCCAAGTAGCTCTGCTGGTTATTGTTGGCGTTGATCCAGTATTGCTCTATGGTGTTGGATAGGGTAGTCTTCTTGTCCTGCAGATCCAGCTGCGAGTTCAGCTGCTGCAGCTTGGCATTTCTGATGTTACTGGCAATCTGCCTGTTGTCGAAGATGGGCAGACTCAGTGTAACGCCGGCACCCATGTTCAGGTTGTTCTTCATCTGGTTGCCCCAGTTGTTCTGGCTTCCTGAATAGTGGTTGCTTCCCAGGCTGGCGCTGGCGCGAACGGTGGGGTAGTGGGCGCGCTTGGCTATGTCCACCTGCATCTTGGCAGACTCAATGCCCAGCTCGGCGCTCTTTATCTCAGGACGGTTTGTCAGCGCCATGTTGTAGGCCTCCAGCTTGTTGGGTATTACGGCCAGCACCTTATCGTCTGTGGGAATATCGCCCTTGATATCAAAGTCGCTGTTGATGTCCAGTTCCAGCAGAGCCTTCAGCTGACGCTTGTAGTTCTCCAACTGGGCCTTGCTGTTGACAATGTCATAGTTGGCACTGCTCAGCTGAGCCTCCAGCTGTACTACGTCGGCATTGGCCATCTGCCCCTGCTTCTGCATCTCCACGCCTCGTTCATACTGGCTCTGTGCAGTCTTCTGCAACTGCTCGTTCACCTTCAGGGCCTCCTTGGTGTACATAATCTGCACGTACAGCTGTGCTATCTGCTCCTGTATGCTCAGTTCGCTCTGCTCGGTCTGCAGTTTGCTGATCTCGTTCTGTATTTTCTGATCCTTGATGTTCTTATAGTCTATGCCGCCGTTCCACAGGGTTACGCTGGCGTTCAGGCCGTAGCTGCCCTGATAGGTGACGTTGTCTGCGGTATTGATAACCTGATCGCCCTGTACGGTTGACAGTACCTGGGTAAAGGGGCGGTATCCTACGTTCTGGTTAGTGCTGAAGCTCAGGCTGGGGAACAGGGCACCCTTGTTCTTCCACAGCGCCACCTCACCTTTCTCCTGGCTGATTCTGTTCTTCTGAATCTGTATGTTGTTCTTCAGGGCATAGTCAATACAATCCTGCAGGCCCCAAGTCTGTTGTGCGCTTGCGCTCATGCTCAAGCCCAATAGCATACATGCAATCTTGAAAGTTTTTTTCATTGTCTTTTTGAATGTCTTTTTTTATTTAAGTTTCGCAAGCTCAACTCTGGGGGCAAGGGGCAAGTGGTTAGGGGCAAGAGGATTGTTATACACGTGCTCCCGTACACATCACTTATTGTTTGAGGTCTGAGCAAATCTCTTGCTCCTTGCCCCTTGAAACAGAGCAAGTAAAACTTGCGGTGTTGAGTTATATTATTTAGGTGCAAAGATACAAAAATATGTGGTCTATACGCTATTATCCGCTAACCTTTTAACACTTCTTTAAGTTAATTGGGGTTATTTTTGGCATATTTTTCGAAGTCAGACTTGCCGAGTACTGATTTTTGCCCTACCTTTGCATTTAACTTGAGGTTAGTGGTTAGTGGTTAGTGGTTAGTGAAATTTTGAATTGTCAAGTGTAGAACTATCCTCTTACCCCTTACTACTTACCCCTAACCCCTTAATAAAAAGAACAGATAAAACAAAAGAAAGGATTAAATATGTTCTCAGGAATAGTTGAAGCAATGGCACGTGTGGTTGATATCCAGCACGACCAGGATAATGTACATTTTACCCTCAGCTGCCCCTTTACTGCTGAGTTGAGTATTGACCAGAGTGTGGCTCATAACGGAGTCTGCCTGACGGTGGTAAGCATCAAGGATGATACCTATGTGGTTACCGCTATGCGCGAGACTTTGGAGCGTAGCAATCTGGGTCTTCTGAAAGTAGGTGACGAGGTAAATGTAGAGCGTAGTATGCAGATGAACGGACGCCTTGACGGCCATATCGTGCAGGGCCATGTAGACCAGACTGCCACTTGTCTGGCTGTTGAGAATCAGGAGGGTAGTTTCCAGTTCACTTTTAAATACGAAAGTAACCGCGAGATGGTCTCTCACGGCTATTTTACTGTCGACAAGGGTAGTGTAACCGTTAATGGTGTCAGCCTGACTGTATGCCGCCCCACGGAGGATACCTTCCAGGTGTGCATCATTCCCTATACCTTCCAGAATACCAACTTCCACAATATCAAGCCCGGTTCTGTTGTAAACATCGAGTTTGATATCATTGGCAAGTACCTGGCTCGTATGAATAGCCTCTTGTAAGGCCCCCTCCTGCTCCCCCTTTGGGGGAGTGAGGTTAAACTTTTAAACTGACTCTCAACTCTCAACTCTCAACTTTCAACTGATATTTTCCCCAACAAGCTGCAGGAACTCGTCCTCGTTCATAATCTGAACGCCCAGTTTCTGCGCTTTTTCTAACTTAGCGGGGCCCATATTATCGCCGGCAAGGATGAAGGAAGTCTTACTACTGATGCTTCCAACGTTCTTGCCGCCGTGTTTTTCTATCATGGCCTTGTACTCGTCACGGCTGTGATGGGCAAACACACCGCTGATGACAATGCTCTTGTCCTTCAGACGGTCCGACTTGGCCTCCTGCTGCTCTTGTGATATCTGCATTTGCAGGCCGTATTCCGTCAGCCTTTCTACAAAGCGGCGGTTTCTTTCCTCGCCAAAGAACTTGATTACACTACCTGCTATAACTTCCCCAATACCATTTACTTGTGTCAGTTCTTCCAAAGTGGCGGTTGATAGCTTCTCCATACTGCCGAAGTAGCGTGCCAGACTCTTGGCAGCTATCTCTCCTACAAAGCGGATTCCTATGGCAAAGAGCACCCTTTCGAAGGGTACTTTCTTGCTCTCCCTGATGCTTGTCAGTATGTTGTTTACGCTCACCTTGTTGCTCTGTTCGGGGTTCAGCAATTGTTCAGGGCGCAGTGTGTACAGGTCGGCAGCATCACGTATCAGACCCTGTCTGTAGTAGGATTCGGCAATCTCGGGACCCAGGGACATGATGTTCATGGCCTTGCGCGAGATGAAGTGCTCAATCTTGCCCAGAATCAGAGGCGGACAGCCCGTCTCGTTGGGGCAGTAGTGGGCAGCCTCGCCCTCGTAGCGTATCAGCTTAGAGCCGCAGACGGGGCAGTGAGTGATGAACGTTATCTTGGGACATCCGGGAGGGGTAGGGCAAGCCTTGCCTACCACCTTGGGGATGATCTCTCCGCCTTTCTCTACCAGTACGTGGTCGCCCACATGCAGGTCCAGCTGGGCTATCACATCGGCATTGTGCAGGGTAGCCCTGCGTACTTGTGTGCCTGACAGCTGTATGGGGTCCATATTGGCAACGGGGGTTATGGCGCCTGTTCGGCCTATCTGGTAGACTACCTGTCGTAGGATGGTCTCTGCCTGCTCGGCCTGGAACTTGTAGGCTATGGCCCAGCGTGGACTCTTGGCCGTCATGCCCAGACTGCGTTGCTGTGCCAGCGAGTTCACCTTCAGCACTATGCCGTCTGTGGCAACGGGCAGGTTCTTACGCTCCGTATCCCAGTATTCTATGTAGTCGTAGATTTCCTGCAGGTTGTTGGTCAGCTTCATGGCATTGCTCACCTGAAAGCCCCACTTTCTGGCAGCCTCCATATTCTGGTAGTGGCCGTCGCCGGGTATGCCGTCCCCTAATAGATAATATAGGTATGCATCCAGTCCGCGTTCTGCCACCGTGCTTGAGTTCTTGCTCTTCAGCGTTCCCGAGGCAGCATTTCTGGGGTTGGCAAAGAGCTGCTCCTCGTTCTGTGCACGCTGCTCGTTCAACCTCTCAAAGCTGGACCATGGCATCAGCACCTCGCCACGGATCTCAAATTCATCCGGGTATCCGCTCCCTTGGGGCAGCTGCAGGGGTATGGTGCGTATGGTGCGCACGTTCTGTGTTACGTCATCGCCCTGGGTGCCGTCGCCACGTGTTACGGCTCTTACTAGCTTGCCTTGCTCGTAGTGCAGGCTGATGCTCAGACCGTCGAATTTCAGTTCACAGCAGATCTGGAACGGAGCGCCGTGCAGGCCGTCGCTCACACGCTGGTAGAAGTCGGCCACCTCCTGACGGTTGTATGTGTTGGCCAGACTCAGCATGGGACGTTTATGCTGCACGGTAGCGAACTCGTTGTTCAGGTCGCTTCCCACGCGCTGAGTAGGACTGTTGGGGTCCGCCATCTCGGGGTGTAGCTTCTCCAGGTCCTGCAGCTGGTGCATCATCATATCAAACTCCTGGTCCCCTATGGTGGGCATGTTCAGCACATAGTAATTGTAGTTATGCTGGTGCAGCTCTTCTCTCAGTTTCAGTATCTGCTCTTGCTCTGTCATTGCCTAAAATCCTTATTGATTCACAAAAATAGATATAAAATTGAAAGGCGACAAGAATTTGCCCGTCTCATTTTTGGAAAAATGTTTAAAAAGTATTACTTTTGCAGCACTTTTAAGGAAAATAACCATATGGCAAATAATAAATTCCACGGCTTAGGTATTGCTTTGATAACCCCCTTCTGTACAGACGGCAGTATAGACTTCGCAGCGCTAGACCGCCTTGTAGAGTACCAGATAAAGGGTGGTGCAGATTTCTTGTGTATTATGGGCACAACGGCAGAGACTCCCACATTGAGTGCCGAAGAGAAGAAGAAGCTGAAGCAGCACCTGGTAGAGCGTGTTGCGGGCCGTGTACCCCTGCTCATGGGTTGTGGAGGCAATAACACCGCTGCTGTGGTGAATGACCTGCAGACCTCTGACTTGAGCGGTATAGACGGAATCCTTAGCGTTTGCCCTTATTACAACAAGCCCTCGCAGGAGGGTCTCTACCAGCACTTCGCTGCCATTGCCCAGGCCAGCCCCGTGCCCGTAGTATTATATAATGTACCAGGCCGTACGGGTGTCAACATGACGGCCGAGACCACCCTGCGTCTGGCTCGCGAATTCGACAATATTGTAGCCATCAAGGAGGCCAGTGGCAATATCACCCAGATGGATGATATCATCAAGAACAAGCCCGCCAACTTCGACGTTATCAGCGGTGACGATGGTATCACCTTCCCCCTTATTACCTTGGGTGCCGTAGGTGTTATCAGCGTTATAGGTAATGCCCTGCCTTCAGAGTTCAGCCGTATGGTACGTCTGGCGCTGAAGGGCGAGTACAATACATCGCTGAACATCCATCACAAGTTCACCGAGCTTTTCAAACTCCTCTTCGTGGATGGTAACCCCGCCGGTGTAAAGGCCATGTTGCACGAGATGGGCATGATAGAGAACGTCCTGCGCCTGCCCCTTGTACCCACCCGCCTTACTACCATGGAGCGTATCTCCAGCATAGTCAAGGAGCTGGGCTACTAATCAGAGCCTTTCGGCTCTTCTTCACCCCTCCTCTAAGGGGAATCGGTTAGCGAAAAAGAAATAGCCTCCGAGCATTGCTCAGAGGCTTTCTTTTTGGCTTATTAGCTTAGTGACCCATGCAGGATGTCACACCAAAGGTGGTTGCAATGGCCGTCAGGATGGCCAGTATCGTCTGAATGACGAATTTCCATGTTTCCTTTTTCATTGTTTTTTAAGTTGACGAGTTAACAAGTTGACGAGTTAACGAGTTGTTAGTGAAAAATAATGTTCAATGTTCAATGTTCAATGAGAAGGAAGCGCCCGAAGGCGCTACCTTAACCTAGTCCATGTCGTTGCCGTTTCCGGAGCCACCGCCGCCGTTGTCGCCACCGTTATCTCCGGTGTTAGAGCCGCCGCCAGTGTTGCCGTTGCCACCGTTTTCGTTTTCGTTTGCGTTCTCCGGGTCCTCCACTACACCGTCGTCGGTGCTGGTAACACGCTTCACCTCCTTGCCGTTGCGGTCGTAGCAGGTAATCTGCACCGTAGTGTCCGCCAGCTCGTCCTTCAGCTCCGTGTTGGGAGTGAAGATGATGCGTCGGCTGGTAATGAGGCCAGCCTTAACCTCGTTCACGGTGGCGACACTCTTGGCTCTGAGGCCGAAGCGCATGGTTCCCAATCCAGGCAGTGCCACGCTGTGACCCTCAGTGGCCCATGCCTTGATAACCTCGCCGGCAGCATCCCAGCAAGCCTGCATGATGCCTCGGCTCACGCCGCTGCGCAGAGCAGCCTCCTTAATCACCTTGTCCTGTGCCAACTGGGCATACATCTCGGGCTGCATCACATAGCGGTGAGTGCCTTCGTACTTGCCAATCTTCTGTAGTTTCTCAATTGCTTTTACTTTCAACATAGCAAAAATGTATTAAATGGTTTGTAAATAATTTTCCTTTGTCGCAGAAAGTTCTCCGGTTTGGGCTCTCATGAGGGAAATCTTCTTAGTGCACGTGGGAGTTTTTACTGCCTCGTGTGGGAGCATTTTTCTATCTCTTTCTTTTGACACTGCAAAGGTACGTCATTATTTTGGAATGTCAAAAAATATGATACCATAAAACGACGTTTTGAAAAGTATAAAACGACATCTTCTGATTTCAGATTTCAGTTATTTCAGATTTCAGTTTTGATTTTGAGACGTAAAAATGGTTACTATTATATTATATTATATCTATATAATATAATATAATAGTAAATCAGAATTCACTCATTTTGGGGAAACTGAAATCTGAAATCTGAAATAACTGAAATCATTTCTTGAAAAAATCATGTCTTTTCCTGAATACGAATGTTCATGGTCCCGACCTTTTCGATACCATCTACATAAGAAAAATAGTTACTTCAACTTGATAATGTCACTCCATCGGGTGGTGGGGTTCTTGCTGCGATGGTCGTGCTTGATGGCATTGGCAAAGACCTCTGCACGACCCTTACCATCCTTCTGCGTATATTGCTGACTGCCAAGGACAATAGTTTCGGAGCCATTAATCTTGTTGATGCGGTCCATAGCCTTGTCCAGTCGCTTCTTCTTGTCGTAATCCTTGGCATTATAATCGAAGAGATCAAGCTGCTGGGGTGAGGTAGGGGATATGCCCATAACTATAACGCCAGCTTTCTTATAGTGATAGCCTGGTACATAGATTTCGTGCAGCACCTCCGTAGCAGCTTTCACAATGTCTATGGTGCTGTTGGTACCAACGGTCAGACGCTTCTCTTGGAAGTTCCAGTACTGAGGCAAATCCTCACGGAAGAAGTTGGTGTTCAGGAACACGCTTACGATGCTGGCAACGGTGTCCTGCCGTCTCAGTTTCTCTGCGCAACGGGCTGCATAGTTGGCAACATTGGTGCGGAGAGTATCCAACTCCGTTATCATGCCACTGAAGCTACGACTGGTACAGATACTCTTCTTCTTAGCCATCTCCTCATTGGGTACAGCATCTATGCCGTTCAGCTCTTTCCAAGTGCGCAGAATAACAATGTTATTGAATGTATTTCTGACCCATGTTTCATGATGCTGGGCAAAGTCGTATGCCGTCTTTACGCCAAGTGCTTGCAACCTTGCAGCATACCTGCGACCAATGCCCCACACCTCTTCTATGGGATAAAGCTTCAGCGCCTTCAGACGCTTTTCCTCGGAGTCAATCAGACAGCAATGGTGGTACCCCGGGTACTTCTTGGCAAAGTGACTGGCCATCTTAGCCAATGTCTTAGTTGGGCCAATCCCAATGCTTACAGGCATTCCCACCCATTTCTTGATCTTCTTATGCAGGTTCTCACCCCACTCGGAAAGTGAAGAATGAAGAGTGAAGAGTGAAGAATCATTCAATGGTGGGAAATAAACGAAGCACTCGTCGATGCTGTAGCGGAAATAAGAGGGAGCCTCCTGACGGATGATGTCTACCACTCTGGCCGTGAGTTCACCATATAGCTCATAGTTGCTGCTGAAAACGGCGATATCCTTGTCCGGCCATTGCTGCATCATCTTGAAGTAAGGCATTCCTGCCTTTATGCCCAGGGCTTTAGCCTCATTAGAACGTGCGACAACACATCCGTCATTGTTCGACAGAACAACAACAGGCTTTCCGTTCAAGTCTGGGCGAAACACTCGCTCACAACTTACGTAACAGTTATCGCAGTCTATGATGCCGTACATCTCCTACCGCCACGCCTTTATCGTCCACACTACTACGCCCCAGACTTCAAAGGAGTCGCTCTCATCTATTCGGATGGGGTTGTATTTCTTGTTGGCAGGGCGCAGTTCTATGTATCCGTCCTTACGGTGTTTCAGGTCAAGGTATTTTATGGTAAACTCATTATTGATGTAAGCTACTATCACATCACCGTTTCTGGCTTCCAGGCTACGGTCTATGACGGCAATGTCGCCATGGCAGATGCCAGCTTCTATCATGCTGTCACCATCCACTCGCCCATAGAACGTTGCCTCTGGGTGTTTTATCAGGTCACGGTTAAAGTCTATGCTATCATGCAGATAGTCCTCGGCAGGGGATGGGAACCCCGCCTTTATCTGAGGTGCTATCAGCAAATCCAGTTGCTCCTTGAATTCTCCTTTTATCAGTTGTATTTTTGACATTCAATTCTAGTTTGGTAATGCAAAGTTACGAAAAGTCGAGAGCAGAATAAAATAAACCCGTTTATTTTTTATGCCGAGACGGAGTAAGTTCGATAATTCATTGTCAAAGTTACGAAAAGTCGAGAGCAGAATAAAATAAACTCGTTTATATTTTATGCCGAGACGAAGTAAGTTCGCCCGTAAAGGGCAAAATTATGAAAATTTGACAAAAATCTCAATTCTCAATTCTCATTTTCAATTATATTTTGTAATTTTGCTTAGTTATTATACCATCTAACGGTAATGATATTAACGGACATAAAATATAACAATCTGAAATTCAATCAATTACCCCCCCCTATAGGTGGAGGTAAGTATCCCATACACGGCGTGAGCCGTTTATACCTGTTCAATGCAGCTAAGTCTGCATTGTTAGGGTTGATCATTTGAATGTATTCCCTGTTGCATCTGGCTTAGGCTGGATGTAGCAGGGATTTTTTGTGCAAGTAGTCCGTGAGGATGTTGCCTGCTAGAAAAATCTATATTATGTAAGTTTCGACTTACAAGTTAAAACGTTAAAACATTATCTTTTCTCGTGGTTCGAGAGAATAGCGAGATTTTATCTCTAACTGCTAAGCCTCTAAGCTAATAAGCCATTAAGCTAAAATTGTTGAAAGAAATGAAACAAAGATACTACATACAAGACCGCATAGCCATGCGGATAGCCGCCCGCTTGGGGCTGGTGCCCGAGTACAAGATTGCCCGGCGCCATAACTGTACCCCTCTTGAAGCCCTAGAGGATTGGGACATGCTGATGCCAGGGGAAGAAGAACTTTTCAAGTGAAGAGTGAAGAATCTTATTAATTGAACATTGAGCATTAATTAGTGTAGAGTTGAGAGTTTAGAGTTTAGAGTCAGTTCAAAGAGTTGAGAGTAGAAAGTTGAAAGTAGAACAATCCTCTTGCCCCTTGCTCCTATATTACTCTAACCACTAACCGCTAATCGCTAACCGAATTTAGAGAATGAAGAAAGACAAAGAGCATACACAAGAAGTGATAAACTTGGACGAGTTGGGGAAGATGGAACATCCCCTTCACACTGACTCTGTGATTTATCCTGACGGACGTACTAGCGACAGGGATGATGATGAAACCCTCTTCCCTGAGTTAGATCTTTGGAACGAGGAACAGGTAGCCGATGTTACGGATCAGCTGCTATTGTCGCTTAACAACCTGGTTACAGAGCACAATCTGAATGGTGCAGACATACTGGCTGTATTGTCACGCCTTTCGGCTGCTCATATTCATGCGGTTCAGAGCCAGTGCTATAGTCCAGAGGAGAAGGATGCCGTAGAGAGTCTTTACAACAAGATATTGCAGCATCATCTTACTGCCTTTGATGTCAGAGATGTTCAGCGTGAGGTGGAGAGAATAAAGAGAGAGAGGATGAATTGAAAATTAAAAGCCTGACTCCCTGCTCCTCTCAAGGAGGAGTGAATAACTGAAAACGAATTAACAACACGAGATATGGCGATACCTAAATTTGAACAGTTCCTTTATCCATTTCTCTTACAGATTAGAGACAAGGATAAAACAAAGGATGAAATAAAGGAGGCTCTTATAAAGCAATTCAACCTTACCGATGCAGAATGTATGCAAAGGACAACGGGTGGTACCACCTTTGTTATTGATTCTCATCTGGGGTGGGTGCGCCAATGGCTCAGACGTGCATTATTCATTGAGATCCCAACGAGGGGTACATACCGCATAACCCAAAGAGGCAGAGATTACCTTGTAACTCATTCAGATTTGACAGAAAAAGACCTTCTTGAATATCCTGAGTATCAAGATTATTATTTTGGTGGCAAAGGGTCGAATCGCAGGAAGAAAGGGAAAGTCGAACCCTCTCAGCCTTCTAAAGAAACACCCAAGCTACAAAAGGTAGGATTAGTTTACATACTTACTAATCCATCATTTAAGGCTCTATATATAAAGATCGGATATACCGACCGTCCTATACAAGAAAGGTTAAGAGATTTAAACAATACGTCTGTTCCTTACGACTTTAAGTTATATGCTTTGCTAAAAACAAAGCCAGGTAAGAGTAGGGAGGTTGAGGGTATGATACACGAGTTGTTTGAGACGTATAGGATGAATGAAAAAAGAGAATTTTTCAACTTAAACCCATCAGAAGCTTTAGAAAAGATGAAAAAGTTGGCAAAGCTCTTAGATGCAACTGTAATACGATACGATGAGGATGGGAAAGAGAAGGAAAGATTTGATTATAGCATATTATAACCATAAAAGCATTGATATTATGAAAAAAATATTAGGTATATTAGCTGCATTTGTATTATTAGCTGCATGTACAGAATCAAAAGAAGAACGTATTATTGAAGCATTTAAAGGCTATGTCCAAAACAACTTTGATAATCCTGATGAAATAGAAGAAATTCTATCTGTTAACCCAGTAGACACATTATCAAAAAAACATATTGTTGAGATTGTTGAGATAAGCAGAAATGCAGCCCATCTTTCTGATTCTATAACTGCTATTATTCAGGATTCATTGTTTAGTCAAACATTTATTGGTGGTGATGTTAGAAATCAGCCTACAAAAGCTGCAAGAAAAGTGATGAGAAATGAAGATTACAAATTAGCTGTGAGAATGATATCAGATATAGCTAGCGAGTTCTTGGGAAATTATGATAATTTTGACGAAGACCAACATTACAACAATTTAATTAACGCAAAAGACACTTTTATCTTATGCTATGAATTAAAGTATCGTATCAAATCCAATGGTACTTTGAAAATGAAATCAATTCAGGCACACTCTGATTCTCTAATTAATAATGTTGTCTTCAGAAATAAAGATATCACACTTAAAGAAATAGGCATATCTGATATCTCAGAAAATGCCGTGATGTTACTTGATTACTATCAAAATAAAGTAGAATGTGGTGCTAAACTATGCAAAATATATAGGAAAATTCTAAGGGACATTGAAATACAAAATGAATTGGAATGATATATTCAGTTGGTATAAAGAATATACGGAGAGATTTATCAGTTTCTTTAAACCATTAATAAAGAATCTGTAAGAACAATATTAAAGAGAATTTTGAGTAATGAAATACGAAAATACATTCAAGGCAATAGACCAGATTCTGTGGAAGGAGCAGGGGTGTGGTAGTGAGTTAGATTATCTGGAGCAGAAATCATGGATGCTGTTCCTGAAATACCTTGATGACCTTGAAACAGAACGTGAGGAAGAAGCGGAACTTGACGGTAAGACCTACAAGCGACTTGTTTCTGGCTTCTATCGTTGGAGTCAGTGGGCAACGCCAAAGAAGAAAGACCCTCAGACAGGTAAGATGGTGTTAGATACCGTCAATGCGATGAGTGGTGACGACCTTGTGGAGTTTGTTGACCAGAAACTCTTCCCATACCTGAAGGACTTCCAAAATACTGCTGCATCTACCGATACGCTTGAATATAAGATAGGCGAAATCTTTGGTGAGTTGCACAACAAGATTCGCTCTGGATTCAATATGCGTGAGATTATCAATATGATTGATGAACTACATTTCCAGAGTGCCGAGGACAAGCACGAAATGACGGTGCTTTATGAGAGCAACATCCAGCGTATGGGAAATGCAGGCCGTAATGGTGGTGAGTATTACACGCCTCGTCCATTGATTCGTAGCATCATCAAGGTGGTTGACCCCAAGATTGGAGAAACGGTTTATGACCCTGCATGTGGTTCTGCAGGTTTCCTCTGCGAAGCTTTCCTCTATATGAAGGATAAAATCAAGAGCGTGAAAGACCACGATATCTTGCAGAAAGACACTTTCTTTGGCAAGGAGAAGAAAGGGCTGCCCTATATCATCGCCACCATGAACATGATATTCCACGGGGTATCTGCTCCCAATATCACTCATGGTAATACCCTTGCCATGAACCTCAGTCAGATTCAGGAGAGTGATCGCAAGAATGTTATCCTTGCTAATCCTCCCTTTGGTGGCAATGAGCGAGGTGAGGTGTTGCAGAACTTCGAGATACGCACCTCCGAGACAGCCTATATGTTTATGCAGCATTTCATCAAGATGCTGAAAGCTGGTGGTCGAGCAGGTATCGTTATCAAGAACACCTTCCTGAGTAATGGCGATGCAAGTGCCATCCGCAAGATGCTCTTGGAGAACTGCAACCTTCATACCATTCTCGACCTTCCATCAGGTGTGTTCACAGGTGCAGGTGTGAAGACCGTTGTTTTGTTCTTCACCAAGGGCGAGCCAACACAGAAGATTTGGTACTACCAGCTTGATAAGCACTTCACCAAGACGCAGCCTTTGACCGAGGCTGACATGGAAGAGTTCCTTACTTTGCAGAAGACGCAGGCAGAGAGCGAACATTCATGGACGCTCGATGTCAGTACCCTCGATGATGCTTGCGACCTGAGTGTGAAGAACCCCAACAAGGTAGAGGAAGTGGATGAGCGCACACCCTGCGAGATAGCAGAAACCATCCTTGCTCTCAATAGTGAGAATCAGGCTCTTATTAACGAAATAATGGAGATGGTGAAATGAAAGAAGGTTGGGAATATAAGAAGTTAGGGGAAATAACTATCTTTTCTCAAGGAATACAGGTTGACGTAAATCTCCAAACCGAAATTTATTCTCCTGGTAAAGTGCGTTTTTTGCGCATTATTGATGTGACCCAAGGCAATGTGCCTCCTAGATATATTGATGATCCAGGTGAAAGATATTACCTTAAGGCAGACGAGATAGCAATGGTTCGTTATGGAACAGTAGGCTTTGTTTGTTATGGCTTTGAGGGAGTAATCGCAAATAATCTATTTAAGGTTTCTATAAAAGACAAATCTAAACTTCAAAGCAACTATCTTCAGTATTATTTGAAGTCTGATTTATTCCAATCACATATCCGAAAAGGTGTTGGTGGGGCTGCTTTACCAGCTATTAAGTTTGGAGATATAAAGAACGTCATACTAGGATTCCCCCCTCTCTCCGAGCAGCAATCCATTGTTGATTATCTTGACTCTGCTTTTGCAAAGA
>CAMKTJ010000035.1 GCA_946415645.1 uncultured Prevotellaceae bacterium | reverse complement strand
AAAAGACTGACAACAGAGAGCAGTCGTAGTTTAATAACCAGTCAACTCTATCCAGTCGTAAGGCAGAAGAACTGACAACTTAAATCAGCGAACTACAAAGGTGCTCCAGTACTCCTGCCAAAGTACTCGAGTACTTCAGGCAGAGTACTGGAGTCCTCTAGGCGGAGTACTGGACCCTTTGTGGTAAAAGGTGGCAGTAAGGGTTTTATACTAATATAAATATGCTACTGTAATGCTGCAACAATCTGGTCGATAGCCTTATTGACAATAGAGCGGGGGCAGCCTACGTTCATACGCATATAGCCCTTTCCGCCTGGGCCGAACATGGCACCTGAGTTAAGGCCTACCTGTGCCTTGTTGGCAAAGAAATCATCCAGTTCCTCTTGTGTCTCATAGCCTAAGCCGCGGCAATCCAGGAAGACCAGGAAGCTGGCTTGCGGACGGATGGGGACAATCTGGGGGCATTCCTGCTGCATGCGTTCGCAAAGCAGGTCTATGTTGCCCTGCACATAATCCAGCATCTGGGTTTTCCACTCCAGCCCCTGTGGGCTGTAGCAGGCAGCTACGCAGTCGTAGGCAAAGACATTGCCCAGGTCGAAGTCGTTTCCCTCGATATAGGTAAAGAACTTGCGACGTTTCTTAGGCTCATAGACAATGGCCTGAGAGGCTACTATGCCGGGCATGTTAAACGTCTTGGTGGGTGCCTGCAGGGTAATGCTGTTCAGTCGTGCCTCGTCGCTGACGCTGGCAAAAGGTATATGGCGTCGGCCCTCAAGGAGCATGTCGCAATGAATCTCGTCGCTGACAACCAGAACGCCTTCTTCGGCACAGATATGGGCAACCTCCTGCAACTGCTCACGTGTCCAGCAAATGCCGGCAGGGTTGTGAGGGTTACACAGAATCATCATACGGCATCCCTTGATATCGTGGCGCAGCTGTTCCATATCCATAGTAAAGCTTTCCTGCGTGCGTACCAGTGAGTTGAAGACTATCTGTCTGCCGCTATGCTCCGGCACAATACGGAAGGGGTGATAGACGGGTTCCTGGATAAGAATCTTGTCGCCAGGTTCTGTAAAGCATTGTACACATAGGTAGATGCCGCAGACAACGCCAGGGATATAAGTAACCTCCTCGCGTTTCAGGTCTACGCCAAACTGTTCGTGGTTCCAACGGCAGATATTGTTCCAATAGGCATCATGGCTACAGGTGTAACCCAGAATGCCTTGCTGCATACGTTGCTGCATGGCTTCCAATACAAAGGGTGGTGTACGGAAGTCCATATCAGCCACCCACATGGGTATGGCATCCTTGTTGCTACAGCACCATTCTACACGGTCGTACTTCACACAGTCAGTACCCCGGCGAGGTACCAGTTCTGAAAAATCGTAGGTCATTGATTTTTTTTTGTTGACGAGTTGACGAGTAAACAAGTTGACGAGTTGTTACCATTGTTAACTTGTCTACTTGTCTACTTGTTAACTTGTCTACTTGTTTTGATTCTTAACGTAGTAATCGCAACCGGCCTGTACATTCTTCATCAAGGCTTTGCTAGACATGGTAGCGCCAGTGACGGCATCTACCTTGGCCTTGGCAGCCTTTTTGACATCCATGCCTTCCCATTTGGGCAGCACCTCTTTCTTTATCAAAGCCCAGAATCTTGGGGTCTCTGCATTGTGCAGGGTCTTTATCTTGTTTATCTTGCCGTCCTTGATATAGATCTTAATGGGAGTGGCATCAGCATAGCCTTTGACATCGGCGCAGAGTGTGGTGGTGTTGATCACCGTCATGCCCTGTTCTTCTGAAATGGGTGAATCCTGCACAAAACTCATGAGTGTGAGAGCCAGCAGGGGAACTGTAAACAATCTTTTCTTCATTATCTTTTCCTTAATATTTCTGCAATGCGGCCCATCTGGTTGGGGATACGGATGTGTTGCGGGCACTTGGGAAGGCACGCTTCGCAATCAGTACACTTAGTGGCCCATTGTTTCTTGTTGAGTCCTTTTTGGAATAATTTGTTGACGGTTTCCAGACGTTTCTGATAGTCGGGAGCAGTCTTGTCTGGCAACGGCAGGATGCCATCCGTAACGGCTTTGTTGTAGATGGCAAAGTTCTCTGGTATGTTTAGCCCGAAGCCGCAAGGCATGCAGTACTTACAGTAGGTGCAGGGAACCACGGGAACACCGTTCATCTTGTCGGCAATCTTCTCCATCAGGGCAAACTCGCTATCGCTGCAAGCCTCCAGGGGCGAGTAGGTGGCTACGTTCTCCTTTAGCACCTCCATGGTAGTCATACCAGACAATACGGTCAGTATGTTGGAATGTGAACCCACCCAGCGGAAAGCCCATCGTGCAGGACTGTCTGTTGGGCGTACCTCCTTCAGCATACCCTTTATATCCTCTGGCACATTGGCCAAACGACCACCCAAGAGCGGCTCCATAATAACACACTGAATACCTGCCTTCTCCAGTTTGTTGTATAGATACTCGGCATCGGTATTGCCTCGACGGGCATCAGCATGACGCCAGTCTATATAGTTCATCTGAATCTGGACAAAGTCCCATTCAAAGTCATCGTTGTTGTCAATCAGATAGTCGAAAGTCTCAATACTTCCGTGGAAAGAGAAACCCAGGTTGCGGATACGACCTGCCTTACGTTCCTGCTGGAAGTATTCCAGAACGCCATTATCCTCGAAGCGGGCCTTAAAGTCATCAAGCCCCTTGCCACCTACATTATGCAGCAGATAATAGTCTATGTAGTCAACCTTGAGCAACTCCATAGAATGCTGGTACATCTGCTTGCAGCTTTCAAGGTTCCACTGGTTACGCCCAAAGTTGGAAAGTTTTGTGGCAACGAAGTATTTGTCGCGGGGATGACGCGAGAGTGCAAGGCCTACAGCCTCCTCGGAATGACCGTTATGATAGATGGGGGCTGTATCAAAGTAGTTTACACCATGCGCCAGCGCATAGTCAACCTCCTGATTCACCATATCCTGATTGATGACACGGTCCTTAGAAGGAAGGCGCATCATGCCATATCCCAGGAGTGACACCTTGTCTCCTGTCCTGCGGTTCTCGCGGATAGACATCTTGCCTGGGTCTGCTGTCTGCTCTTCGGGTTTGCCCAAGGCACTTAGTGGTGCAATAGCCATCATTCCCACTGCTGAGGCGCCGCCCCATCCTAATCTCTTCAGGAAGTCGCGTCGACTCTTGTTCTGTTTGTTTTCTGCCATATTAGTCTGAAAGTTAAATTTGAATGATTACTTCTGATTTCAGCATTCCCCGTATGTCCTCTATTATGCTGAACAGCTCTTCTACCGTCTCGGCACGTAGCATGCGGATGCGAGTCTCGCGGAAGTTGGGAATGCCCTTGAAGATGGGTGTTGCTGCCAGATGGCGACGTACATGCAGGATGCCTCGGTACTCGTCGATACGTTCTACTGAGGTAATGACCTGCTGCTTCAGTATATCTATTTTCTCGTCCAAAGACAAAGGTGTCTCAGGATGTGCAATTTCGTGGAATATCCAAGGACGGCCAAAGGTGGCACGACCTATCATAACGGCATCTACACCATAGCGGTCGAAGCACTCGCGGGCACGTTCTGCTGTGGTGATGTCTCCGTTTCCAATAATGGGGATGTGCATGCGTGGGTTAGCCTTCACTGCTCCTATGAGTGTCCAATCGGCCTCTCCTGTGTACATCTGGGCACGTGTTCTGCCGTGCAGGGTAAGGGCCTGAATGCCACAGTCCTGAAGTCTCTCTGCCAAGTCCACAATAAACGGTGTGCCGGAAGGCAGGTAAAGCGATTTCTCGTCCCAAGCCAGACGTGTCTTGACTGTTACAGGTGTGTCAGGAACGGCATCTACCACAGCCTTTGTAATATCCAACAGCAGAGGCACATTCTGCAGCATACCGCTTCCTGCGCCTTTGCCTGCCACCTTCTTGACAGGGCAACCGAAGTTGATGTCCAGTACATCAGGGTGTGCCTGGTCGACAACAATCTTGGCAGCCTCACGAACGGAATCCACATCCTTGCCGTAAATCTGAATGGCAACAGGACGCTCATCATCACAGACCTTCAGCTTCTCCAAGCTCTTGTTGACCATGCGTATCAGCGCATCGCTGGAGACAAATTCGGAATACACCATAGCAGCTCCCATCTGCCTGCAAAGCAGACGGAAACCAATATCCGTGACATCCTCCATGGGTGCCAACAGAACAGGACGTTCTCCAAGATTAATGTTTCCTATGTTCACTCTTTAATGTTCAGTAGCTTATTAGCTTAGTGGCTTATTAGCTTAGTGGCTTATTAGCTTAGTGGCTTATTAGCTTAATTGTTCAATGTTCAATGTTCAATGCTCAATGTTCAATGCTCAATGTTCAATGTTCAATGCTCAATGGACTTAAACGCCAGTGCGTAAAGCTTCATCTGCTTTAGCATAGCCAGCAAGCCGTTGCTACGGGTAGGAGACAAGTGCTCACGCAAGCCGATCTTCTCTATGAAGTAGAGGTCGGCATCCAGAATCTCCTGTGGGGTATGGTCGCTGAGGACTCTGATGAGCAGTGCCACAATACCTTTTACTATTAGGGCATCGCTCTCGGCCTGAAAGTGAAGGAGGCCGTTCTGCATGTCGGCTTGCAGCCAAACACGACTCTGGCATCCGTCTATCAGGTTCTGTTCCGTCTTGTATTTATTGTCGAGTGGTTCCTGTTCGCTGCCCAGATCTATAAGCATCTGGTAGCGGTCCATCCAATCGTCAAAGTCGGAGAATTCCTCAATTATTTCGTCTTGTATCTCGTTGATTGTCATAGTTCCTCGTTGTAAATAAGTTGTGTCAATGTCTGTCCTACAGCTTCCAGGACGTTGACGTCAATATTCTCTGGTGTATCATTGACAGTGTGCCAGGTAGGACCGAAGCTGCTGGGGCCGTCAGTAAAGTTGGGTACAATGTCTATGCAGGGGATACGGGCTATGCGGTTTACGTTTACGTGGTCATCCATCAGGTAGCCGCCCTCCCTGTTCAGGGGGAAGTAATGTCCGTAGCCTATCTGATTTCCCAAGCGTACCACCAGGCTGGCTATGGGCTCAGCATAATCCTGACTTACCTTCTCGGCAGGGAACACGCTGCCTCTGCCGCCAACCATATCAAGTAATACGCCATAGCGGGCACGGTAGCCTTCTTCTCGGGCACGCTCTGCCCAGAACTTAGAGCCCAGGCACCATGTGTCTGAGGTGGACTCCTCTGTCTCTGCCCACTGGGGCGTTCCCATATCCTCGGCATCGAAGCAGATAAAGTCGATACCTACCTTTATGGGATTCTGTTGCAGCAGACGACAAATCTCCATCATCATAGCTACACCGCTGGCACCATCGTTGGCAGCCAGTACGGGAGTGCGGTGATTCTTCTCATCCTCATCGTTATCCGCCCAAGGACGACTGTCCCAATGAGCGCAGATGATGATACGGTCTGTATTGTCGGGATTCAACTTAGCAATGATGTTGCAGGCGGGAAGTACCTTTCCGTCCCATAGGGTAACATCAGCCTGCTGTTCCTCTACCACTGCACCAAAACGACGGAACTGCTCTACCAGGTACTGACGGCACAGCCCTGCCTCCTTGGAACCCGTTACACGAGGACCGAAGTTACACTGCTCCTGAATGTATTTCATGCAGGTGTCTGCATTAAAAGTAGGGCAGGGGGCCAGAGTTATGGTGTCGGGGCCTCCGATATTTCTTCCGCTTCTGCCCCCACAGGCAGCAAGCATACATGCCAAAGCGGCAAATAGAATGTATCTCATTATTTATAAATAATTTAAGTATTGTAAACTCAACTTTAGGGGCAAGGGGCAAGTGGTTAGGGGCAAGAGGATAGTTATACACATGGCCTCATTTCTCCATAAGTTTTCTGTTTGGATTTTCATCATTATTATTCTTTTTCAAATCTCTTGCTCCTTGCCCCTTGCTCCATGAAACAGAGCAAGTGAAACTTGTGAAAGTTGAGTAAATAAGCTTAATTGTTTCTTATCTGTTCCATGACACGCAGGAAGTTTCCTCCCCATATCATCTGGATCTGCTCCTCGGTATAGCGTTCCTGCAACAAGCGACGGGTGAAGTTGATAACCTCTGACGCATTAGCCATGCCAGGTACACCGCCATCACCATCGAAGTCGGTTCCGATGCCTACATGCTCGATGCCCATGATGTTGACCATGTGGTTCAGATGTTCTACAGCATCCAGAATGGTAGCCTGACCATCAGTACGCAGGAATCCGTTGTACATGGTAACCTGTGCTACGCCACCTTTCTGAGCCAATGCCTTCATC
Source organism: uncultured Prevotellaceae bacterium (assembly GCA_946415645.1). Lineage (GTDB taxonomy): Bacteria > Bacteroidota > Bacteroidia > Bacteroidales > Bacteroidaceae > Physcousia. The sequence continues at coordinate 22,731 of CAMKTJ010000035.1, read as the reverse complement.
TGCTCATCTGTAAGATTACGGGGGTGATTGCAAAGGGAACGGGCGCTACTATGGCTGCATACAATAGGTTTCTTGCTGACTTCCAAGGCATCATAGAAACTGGATTCAGCAGCATGACTCATATCCACCATAATGCCCAAGCGGTTCATCTCCTGAACTACCTTCTCTCCGAACGGGCTCAATCCGCCATGTTCGGCATTGCCCTTGGCAGAGTCACAGATGTCGTTGTCGCCATTGTGGCAGAGTGTCATATAAACAATGCCGCGTTTGGCAAAGTGTTCCAACTGACTCAGGTCTTTTCCGATGGCATAGCCGTTCTCTATTCCTAACATGATAGCCTTCTTGCCTGCCCGTTTGAGGCGTGCAATGTCAGCTGGGCAATAGGCAATATCCACTGCGGTGCAGTTGGCAGCCACCATCTCTTCTATCTGTGTAAGGATGCGGTCGGCCTTTGCCGTTGCAGCCAGAAGTGATTCGGCATCGCGTTCGCCCTGCTTCAGGTATGCAACCATGATGGAAGCGTCCAGGAAACCTTCTCTCATCTTGGGCAGGTCTACCAACACCTTGTCGGTTCGCTTGGCAAACATATCTGCCGTAAAGCCTTCAGAGAAGAACATGGGCGTATCACAATGGCTGTCCAAGGTGATAATCCTGCTGTGAATACGCTTGGCTTCTGCAAAGGATGAGGCTTCTGAGATGAGCCAGTCAAAGAGTGGCATCATGCAGCGGCAGCCTCTGGTGATGAAGCACTCGGGGTGCCACTGAACGCCAATAATACTCTTGAACTCGTTGCTCTCAACAGCTTCTATCACGCCATCGGTAGCTTTTGCTGAAACCCGCAACAGAGAACCGGGTGTGCGTACTGCCTGATGATGGAAGGAATTGACGGGCAGTCCTTTTTCTACTGCATCAGGGAAAAGGCGTGAAAGGGTGCTTCCTGCCTCCACTTTTACCGTATGGGATGCATAAGCACGGTCCAAGTCCTGATTGTGTTTCACCAATGGAGCCTCGGAATACTGAGTATTGAGGTCCTGATATACAGTTCCGCCAAGGGCTGCTACCAGCGTTTGAATACCCCTGCAGATTCCCAGTGTGGGAATCTGGCGGTTGTAAGCCTCGCGTACCAGTTGGAGTTCCATTTCATCACGTTGCGGACAGATACCATGCAATCCAGGTATGGGCTCTTCGCCCAACAGCAGCGGGTTGATGTCGCCACCTCCTGAGAGTAGGATGCCGTCCACTTTGTCGAGTGTCTGACAGAGAGCTTCCGCATCGGTGTAGGGTGGGAGTACAAGGGGAATGCCACCAGCCTGTAGGACAGACTCGTAGTATCCCTGTGCCAACTCACATCCTTTGGCACCGAAGTTGCCGGTAATACCTATTATGGGGCGTGCTGCTTGCATATAGGGAGATTATTCCTCGTCCAGTGAAATGGGTTTTGTCTCTTCGCGCTGCAGACCTATGGGGACTTCCTTCTTGATGCTCTGCTTCAGAGAGATAAGTGTCTCTGTAGAAACAACACCGGCAATTTCCTGAAGACGGTTGTTCAACAACTCCATCAAGTGAGCGTTATCACGTGCATACAACTTGATAAGCATGGTGTAGGGGCCTGTTGTGAAATGGCACTCTACTATCTCAGGAATCTTCAGGAACTCCTGAACAACACCTTTGTACATAGATCCTTTCTCGAGTGTGATACCTACGTAGGTGCAAGTGTTGTATCCCAAGCTGGCAGGATTTACATGGTATCCGGAACCAACAATAACGCCCATGTCTATGAGGCGCTGTACACGTTGATGGATAGCAGCTCTGCTGACGCCACATTCTGCGGCTACATCCTTAAAAGGAATTCTTGCATTGTTAGAGATAATCTCGAGGATTTTCTTGTCCAGGTTGTCAATCTTTTCCATAATACAATATTTTATGTAATAATTTGATAGCAAAATTACGATAATTATGTAATTTCAGAAAGAATATGGGCAAAAAAAAGACACCAAACGGTAAATTTGGTGTCTTTTTGCTTATTTTAAGATGTTTATTTCACAATCTCCAGCAACTCAACGGTAAATATCAGTGTAGAGAAGGGAGGAATCTTACCTTGCTCTCTGTCTCCGTAAGCTAACTGCTGTGGAATGTAAAGCATCCACTTGCTACCTACAGGCATCATGGTCAGAGCCTCAGTCCATCCCTTGATAACCTGATTGGCTGCGAAGGTGGCGGGCTGGTTGCGCTTGTAAGAGCTGTCGAACTCAGTACCGTCAATGAGGTGACCTTCGTAGTTCACCTTAACCTTGTCGGTAGCCTGAGGAATCTCGCCGGTTCCCTTGGTGATAATCTTGTACTGCAAGCCACTGGCAGTTGTCTGGATGCTATCGGCCTTGGCGTTCTTCTTCAGGAACTCCTCACCTGCAATACGGTTGGCACCGTACTTCTTCTCCATCTTTACCTTGTGGTAATACTCCATTTGCTTCCTAACAATGGTCTGCACGCTATCCATGCTGATAGTCATGTTAGATGCTGTGATACCATCCTGGAATCCCTGAACGAAGAGGGCCTTGTTCAGAACGTCCACACTGTCGTTAATCTGCTTGTTGGCCTGGGCAATCACCTGATTCTCTACCTGAGAACGAATCTCAACACCGGCCAGACGGGCTTTCTCCTTCTTGTCGGCTTCTGTGAGTTCGGTCTGCTGGAAGCCCTTCACGAAATCAGACAGATAAGCTGCGTCAACACCCATGCGGTGTGTCAGATATTCTGTCAGACCCTGAGTGTTGGCTTTGCCGAGCAGATAGCTGAATGTATCAACAGATACAGTATCAACCACCTCTACGGGAGCCTTTGCCTTCTTGCTTGTCTTCTTCTTGCTGGCGGCTGATGTGCCTAAAGCCAGAAGAGCGCAAAGAGAAAATAGAACAATCTTTTTCATTTTCTTATTTCCCTAATCTCTAATCCAATTACTTCTCAATACCAACAAGCTCAATTTTGAAAATCAGGCAAGAGAATGGCTTAATCTTGCCGGCCTCACCGCTTGCATAAGCCTGCTCCTGAGGAATGTAAACCATCCATGTAGAACCTACAGGCATGTGGGTAAGAGCGGTCTTCCAACCGGGGATAACCTGATTGCAACGGAAGGTTGTGGGCTCGCCACGCTGGTAGCTGCTGTCGAAGACAGAATCGTTGATAAGCTTACCCTCATAGTTAACCTTTACAACGTTGGTGTCAGCGGGAATCTCGCCAGTACCCTCGGTGAGAACCTCGTAGTAGATACCATTGCCCAGGCTCTTAACGCCGTCCTTCTTGGCAATCTTCTTCATGAACTCCTGACAAGCTTTCTTGTTCTCGCCATACAGTTTCTCCATCTGCTTAGCCTTGATGCTCTGCATCATAGACTCGCGGGTTGATGTAGCCTCCTCAACAGACATCAGGCCACCCTTCTCCAAGGTACCGGCAACGAAACCTGCCAAGAGGTTCTTCAGACTGATAGTCTGAGTACTGTCTTCGCCGAATACTTCATAGTTGATGCCCTTAACCCACTGCTGGCTAATCATCTGACCAATACGAAGACCTGCATAGTAGGCTGTTTTCTTCTTGTCGTCACCGGCGTTTGCACCTTCGTTCAAACCCTTTACAAACTCGTTGATGTATGTAGTATCAACGCCCTCGCGCTGTACCAAATACTCCTTCAGACCCTGAGTCTGAGACATACCGAAAGCATAGCTCAAGGTATCTACATCGGTTTTCAAATCGGCCTTGGGTGTTCCATTACCACAAGAGCTCATGATGGCAGCCAGAGCAACGGCTGCAATAACAGAAATCTTTTTCATTGTTTTATGTTTTTATAATTCTCAATTTTCAATTATCAATTGGCGCAGAATGCGCCCTCAATTTTCAAAGAACCTTTATCAGTTCTACGTCAAACACCAGTGTGCTGTAGGGAGGAATCTGTGCTCCGGCTCCACGCTCGCCGTATGCCAGCAAGTAGGGGATGTGGAAGCGGTACTTGGCACCTTCCTTCATCAACTGAACACCTTCTGTCCAACCGGGGATTACCTGATTCAGTCCGAAGTCGGCAGGCTCACCGCGCTTGTAGCTGCTATCAAAGACTGTACCGTCTAACAAGCGACCCTCGTAATGGCAGCGAACGGTGTCTGTAGCCTTGGGGCTCTTACCGGTTCCCTCTGTCAGCACCTCGTACTGCAAACCACTCTTGGTCTGTGTTACACCGTCGCGTTTAGCGTTTTGCTCAAGATATACCTTACCTTCAGCTATAGCGTTCTGTGCCTGTTCTTTCTCTTTTTTCTGGAAATACTCGTTCAGCATCATCTGAGCCTCCTGACTGGTCATGGCAGTCTCTTTGCCAGACATTACATCGTTGATACTCTTTGCAAAATCTTCGATACTGAAATCCTCAATGTTCATGCTTTTGAGCTGATGACCAATGCCAAGGCCCAAAGCGTAGCTAATTTTGTTCATTCTTAGAATACATTTACTATTATGCGGCGCAAAATTAATACATTTTATTTATCTGAAAGGCAATAGTAACAATTTTTTTATTATTTTTGCACATTATTATTATATAAAGAGACAAGGTTTTATGAAAGTTGTTGTGTTAACAGGGGCTGGTATGAGTGCTGAAAGCGGTGTCAGCACGTTTCGCGACAGTGGCGGATTGTGGGATCAGTATAACGTGGAGGACGTGGCAACGCCTGAGGGTTGGATGCGTAATCCGCAGTTGGTGACAGATTTTTATAATAATCTGCGCGTACAGATTCTGCAAAAGGAACCTTGTCTGGGACACCGACTGGTGGCTGAACTGGAGAAGAAGTACGATGTAACGGTAGTTACACAGAATGTAGATGACCTGCACGAGCGTGCCGGCAGCACCCATGTGATTCATCTGCATGGCGAATTGATGAAGGTTACCAGTAGCCGGAACCCTAATGATGTGCGCTGCATTCGTACTTTGGACAAGGATCATCTGATTGTTAAGATGGGTGACTGTGCCGAGGATGGCAGTCAGCTGCGCCCCTTTATCGTGTGGTTCGGTGAGGCTGTTCCGGAGATAGAACGTGCTGCAATGGAATGTATGCAGGCTGATGTCTTTATCATTATAGGTACCAGCCTGAATGTCTATCCTGCAGCCGGACTTACACAATATGTACCTGCAACAGCTCCTATCTATCTGATAGATCCCAAACCTGTCCAGTGGAATTCTGACAGGCCGTTCCGTCATATCATGAAGGGTGCCAGCCAGGGAATGCAGGAACTAATGGAAGAGATAGGAAAACCGTTGAAGAAACAGTAACAGACAAGATACATGGATTATACCAGCACAGCATACAGAGATACCGAGGAACAGAGAGTCAGGTTAGTGCACATACGCTGTAAGAACACGGGAGAGATGATAAGCGTCCCATTCGGAAGCACACTCTCTGAAGTGTTCAAGGCAGCAGCCTTTGACATGTCTTACGGTCCCGTTTGTGCCTGTGTCAACAACAAGGTGCAGGGTATGAACTACAGGTTCTACAACAACAAGGACGTAAACTTCCTGAGTCTGCATAGTCCCAGTGGCATGCGTACCTATACCAGAACATTGTTTTTTGTGTTGGCAAAGGCTGTTGAAGACCTCTTTCCGCAAGGTCAGCTCATTATAGGCGCCCCGGTTAGTAAGGGCTATTATTGCGAGTTGCGTGTAGGCCGGGATGTTCAGCCTGATGATGTGGAGCGTATCAGTAATCGTATGCAAGAGATTATTGATGCCGATATGCCCATCCATCGCATCCAGTGTCCTATAGAGGATGCTATTGCCATTTTCCAGAGTAGGGGCATGACCAGTAAGGTGCAGCTTCTAGAGAGTCAGGACAGCCTGTATACCTATTATTATAAATTAGATAGTAGCATAGATTATTTCTATGGCCCTTTGCTTACGCATACCGGTCTGTTGCACCTTTTCTGTCTGACACCGTTCTATGATGGTCTTCTTCTCCGTATTCCCAACGAGAAAGACCCCTCGGTACTGGAAACATTTGTGGAGCAGAAGAAGATGCTGGGTGTAATACGCGAGCACCAACAGTGGCAGGATATCTTGCGTGTCCGTACGGTAGGAGAATTCAATAAGGCTATCTTGGCAGGAAGAGCAACGGATCTTATCAATGTCAGCGAGGCGTTGCAGGCGAAGAAACTCTCGGATATCGCTGATGAGATAGCTCTCCGTAAAGCCCGACTGGTACTGATTGCTGGTCCCAGCAGTAGTGGAAAGACAACAACAGCCAAACGTCTGGCTATCCTGATGATGGCCTGCGGACTGCGCCCCTATACCCTGAGTACAGATGACTATTTTGTAAACCGTGTGGATACGCCCAAGGATGAGAATGGCGAGTATGACTTTGAATGTATCGGGGCTGTAGATACGAAGCTCTTCAATGAGCATATGAATGCTATTCTGCGTGGTGAGGAAGTAGAACTGCCTAGGTATGATTTCCCAACGGGCAAACGTGTGTATGAAGGTCGTAAGTTACAGATAGGTCCGACTGATGTTATCATTCTGGAAGGAAACCATGCCTTGAACCCCATTCTTACACAGCAGATTCCAGAGGAACAGAAGTACCGCATGTATGTATCGGCCCTTACCACCATACAGTTGGATGACCACAACCACATCTCAACGGTTGATATACGGTTGGTGCGTCGTATCCTTCGCGACTACCGGTATCGTGGATATTCGGCAGTGGAGACCATCAGACGTTGCCCCAGTGTGAAGGCTGGCGAGGAGAAGTGGATTTTCCCCTATCAGGAATTGGCTGACGCTACCTTCAACAGTGCCCTCCTCTATGAACTGGGTGTTATACGCGACAGGGTGTTGCCCATCTTGGAACAGGTTCCCGAACGTGCTGTTGAATATGCCGAGGCAACGAGATTGCGTAAGTTCCTGAACTACTTCCGTGGTATTCCCGGTAATCAGGTTCCGCCAACTTCTCTGTTGCGTGAGTTTGCAGGAGGAAGCTCGTTTAAATATTAAGTGAAGAATGAAGAATGAAGAGTGAAGAATTTGCTACCGCAATGCCCAAGTTTGAACTGTCAACTGTCAACTATCAACTGTCAACTGACTTTAAACTCTAAACTTTAAACTTTTGACTTTATAAAAATTTATATAACCAATCCATTATGACTAAGAGAACAACCGTTTTTTCAGTATTGCTCTTTCTGCTTGTAGGCTCGGCCCTGGCACAGACAGCAGAGCGTGTTTTTTATGTTGACTTCGGTCAGAACAATGTTACCAACCAGGGTTTCCTGACCAATACGGATACCAACGGCAACAAGTGGAACAACCTGCACGGTAAGGGAACAGCTGCGCCCGACAAGGCTTATGCCCTGACGCAAACGGACCTTGTCTGTGCCGATGGAACAGCTTCCGGAATAAAGCTACAGTTGGGAACCACTTTCTCTACCAATGGCTATAGCAATGGAGGCTTGCAGTCGCCCAAGAAGACATTGTTGGGCGATCTGGCTATTCAGACGGCAACTCAGGACTATATTTTCATGGAAGGTTCTCAGGACTATGGTGTGCTGCATTTTACCGGTCTGAATCCTGAGAAAGCTTATCAGTTCTATAACTTCGGTAGTCGTACCTCTACAGACGAGCGTTCGGCCTACTTCACCTTCAGTGGTGAGAATGTCTGGACGGGCGAGATGCAGATGGGAGGTGCTCAGATAGGCGACGGAGGCTATAATGGTAATAACAATAAGATTCTGGTTTCTGAACCCGTATTCCCCGACAGCATAGGTAACATAGACCTTACTATCTGCAAGAAGACCAAGGGGGCTATGGTGTACCTGAACTGTATGAAGGTAGTTGAGTTGGGTGAACTGACACGCCCTCATCAGGAGTTGAAACTAACACAAAGGTTCTACATTGATTTTGGTGAGACCAACAATACTTCACGCGGTCGTCAGACTACCGCCAAGGACAAGAATGGCAATTACTGGACTAACCTATCCTCTGGTAGTAGTTCCAGCAATACTATCACAGCCAAGACTCTTTATTTGAAGAATGCAGCAGGAAGTTCTGCGTCAAAATATCGAATGGTAACAACGTGTAACCAATACACCAACGGTATCAGTGCAGGTGGCAATAACAGCCCATCGGAAGAGATGTTGGGTGACTTGGCCATACAGACGGCCACAGAGGACTATATGTTCATTGATAACGGAGACTGCCGTCCATTCAAGTTCACCAATCTGAATGTGGGTAATTGCTACAAGCTCTACATTTACGGTTCCCGCAATCATACAGACAACCGTATTACCCAGTACAACATAGAGGGGCAACGCACATGGAGCGGTGGTCAGGTGACATCTGGCAATAGTGTAGGTGGTGAGGGTAACAATGGCAATGTCCGTAATATCCTTATTACTGATTACATCTATCCTAGTCGCAAGGGCGAGATAGTTATTAACTTCCAGCGTGTGACAGGTATGGCACATATCAGTGCCATGAAGATAGAGGAATATACGGGTGGTGTGCGTCCGGAAGAGCCATTGGAGTTGACAGAGCTGATACTTTCCGGCAATGCCGAAGATGCTGCATTCAAGAATGTTGGTTCCAATACATATCAGACGTATGCCAGGCTGACTAAGGGAGCGTTCCAACTTGCCGGTAAGACACCAGACGGTGATGTTGTGCTGTCCAGTACAGGTGACGGAACTTTTGATGTTGCAGGTGATGAGGCTCCTGTGGCTTTCAGCGTAGAGAAGGACTGCGTGGCCCGTATTACCGTAGATGCCAACAATCAGACAGTTGATGTACTGCCTGTAACCATGCATGTAAGGGGCAATATGGGAGCTGGTAATCCCCAGATAGCCTATAAGGCAAATGGCGTATGGGAGTCTGAGGTAACACTGAAGGAAACCTCCTCGCAGCAGTGGGTGGACAAGACTATGTACTTTGCCCTGAACAATACTGATAATCTGGCCATTAAGCGCCTTAAGAATGCATCCACGCGATATGTTTTGGGTATGGCATCAAACGGTCAGGATGTTGAGAATATATATCAGAATGCAGGCACATACACCATTACGGTGGATATGGCTAACGGGGTTTACAATATCTCTGCCCCCATCGATGAGAACCGCATCTCTGTCTTCGGTTCCAGTGTAGCCAACGGTCAGGGCGCAACGGATTACAAAGGTTATCGTTACCTGTATGGCCAGCATCTCATTCAGCGCTATCAGAAGGGGCTGTCTGATACCCGTTTCTATACTTCTAATGTATCCATTGGTGGAAATACCACCAACAATCTGTTGGGGAGATATGACGATTTGATTCGTGACTTTGGTCGTTATGTTATCTTTGGTCTTTCCTTAGGTAACGAAGGTATTCACGGGGCCAGCGACCAGAACGCCATCTTTACACAATGGAGGGATAATATGCTGAAACTTATAAAGATGGTGCGTGCCGACGGCAAGATTCCCGTGGTTATGAACAACTATACACGTGGTGACTATAATGCAAGCGACTATAGCTATGTAAAGAAATTGAATCTGCTTATCCATGAGTGGGATGTCCCCTCGTTCAACTGCCTGGGAGCCATAGACAAAGGCGACGGTACTTGGGCCGACGGCTATGTTTCCGATACCTATCATCAGAATACCGAGGGGCATTACGAGTTCTTCTGCTCTATGGTACCTTCTCTCTTTGATGCCCTGAAGGCAGGAAAGGCTATGCCTAAGCGTACTACCACCAAGAGTATGAGGCTGCCTGAAGAGAATACTGTACATTTCAACCCCGAGGGTACCACGCATCCCTTTACTGTTACTGCCCGTGTAAAGGGTGGACAGGGACAGGTGTTGCGTGTACGTTGTTCAGTTGGAGACGTAACAGTGGCCGTTACACCTGATGGCTATGTCCGCCTTACAACTCCCTCGGGTGGAACCCTTACCAGCACCAAGGCCATTACGGATACCAACTGGCACAATATCACCCTTACAAGCTACTATGCCCAGAAGCGTACTCTGCTTTATCTAGATAAAGTCAGTGCAGGAGTCCTTGATGAACGTCTGGGCGATGTTCAGGAAGTAGTGCTAGGCGGCTCTACACGTGATGTGTCTGAGCTCGTGTTCTGGCGTTCTGCCATGACGCCCGATGAGGTAACTGCCCATTGCAATGGCAAGATGTTGAAGTCTAGTTTGGAAATCTATGTTCCCATGGATGCAGAGGGGGAGCTGGAGAACCTTGCGCAAAGCACCAATACGGTCAGGATGGCTGTTGATGAGGTTGTGGGGATGGAAGGCCTTTCCGGTTCCGGACCTAATCCTGGCAGTGCCGCCGTTTATAATATTACGGGGCAAGGCCTTGCCAGAGTCCAACGTGGTGTTAACATCGTAGGAGGTAAAAAGGTTGCCATAAAGTAATATAAAGAGAGCTTGTCCTAGCGTGGCAAGCTCTCTTTATATTATATAGTCTGAGCGTTGATATTCACATGTCTGTCCCCACTTCCTGATAAGCCATAATAATATGATTTAGTGTGTGATTTATAGTTTTCGGGGGATAAAGTTACATTATTTATAAATTATTTTCGTACTTTTGCTGCCAAATAACGTAAAAAAACATCAATTTTATAACCTTTATCACATTATGAAAAGACTCAGATTATTTGTTTTCATGTGTATCGCGGCCTTGACGGCATCAGCCCAGAAGGCTAACTACAACATTATTCCGCTGCCAAAGGAAGTTAAGGCAGATACCACTCAGCAATTCACGCTGAAAGGTGGAATGGGTATTGCCTACGACAGCAGCAATACAGAAATAACTCGTACGGCAGAGTTCCTGCAGCAGTGGGTAAAGGAGGCTACAGGTATCCAACTGCAGCTGACACCCGAAGATAAGGCTGCCCAGATTAAACTGTCCGTTAGTGCTCCTGCAAAGAGTAAGAAAGGGGCAAGGGGTAAGGGGCAAGTGGCTCCTATGACCGAACAGCAGAAGGAGGCCTATACACTTAGTGTTAGTGGTAAGGGCATCTTGCTGAGTGCTACAGAGCCTGTCGGACTGTTCCGTGCTGCACAGACTTTGCGCAAGAGCTTGCCTGTTACAAAAGACTCAAAGGGCGTGGAACTGCCCTTCGTGCAGATAACCGACCAGCCACGCTTCTCTTATCGCGGTGTCTTGCTGGATTGCGGTCGACACTTCTTCAGTGTAGAATTCATCAAGCAGTTCCTGGATGCTATGGCCCTGCACGGATGCAACCAGTTCCACTGGCATCTGACAGAGGACCAGGGTTGGCGTTTCGAGGTAAAGGCTTATCCTGATTTGGCTAAGAAGGGTAGTGTACGCGAGAAGAGCATCATTGCCGCAAGCAAATATCGCCTCTATGACAACATTCCTTATGGTGGCTACTATACTCAGGATGATTGTCGCGAGGTCGTTAAATATGCAGCAGAGCGATACATCAACGTAGTGCCCGAGATTGATATGCCAGGCCATATGCAGAGTGCCTTGCACGTATTCCCCAACTTGGGTTGTACAGGTGGTCCGTACCCCGTTGCTCCCCACTGGGGTGTGATGCGCGAGGTTCTTTGTGGAGGTAATCCTGAGACATTGAACTTCCTGAAGACCGTCTTTGGTGAGCTTTGCGATGTGTTCCCCTCTCCCTATATCCATATTGGTGGCGACGAGTGTCCGAAGGAACGCTGGAAGAAGTGTCCCAAGTGTCAGGCTAAGATCAAGGAACTGGGCCTGACAGATGATCCCAAGGATACCGGCGAAGGTGGTCGAGGCAGTCAGGATGGTCGCAGTGCTGAGAATAAATTGCAGACCTATATCAACCATGAGATTGAGCAGTTCCTGGCTTCACGCGGACGCAGCCTGATTGGTTGGGACGAGATTCTGGCAGGTGGACTCACAGAAAATGCTATTGTAATGTCTTGGCGCGGTACAAAGGGAGGTATCGCGGCAGCTAAGCAGAAGCATCGTGTCATCATGAGCCCGAACGTCTATGCCTACATTGATCATCCTCAGTTGAAAGACCTCAGCAAGACACCTCGTACAACAGACAGCTACATCGTTTCCTGCTCAAAGATGTACTCCTTCGAGCCCCTTGTTCCTGAAGAGCTGACCAAAGAGGAGGGCGACTGCATACTTGGCGTTCAAGCCAACTTATGGACAGAGCATGTGGCTTATCCTGAGCATGCACTCTTCCAGTTGCTGCCCCGCTTGGGTGCTATGAGCGAGGTGCAGTGGTGCAACCCTGAGCAGAAGGATTTTGAGAACTGGAAAGCACGTCTGCCTCAGCTGAAGAAGCTTTATGACAGAATGGGCCTTGTTTATTGCAATGAAGTAGAGTAAATCGAAACGGTTTACCGTTGAGACGCTTCGCGCGTTTACAGTAAACGGTAAACGGTAAACAGTAAACAAAAATGAAACACACATATTTATTCTTGTGTGCAGTACTGATGTTGCTGTGCACAACAATGAGAGCTCAGGAGGAAGGGAAAGTATGGAAGGCAGGCGAGGCGCTGATAACTGATGCTTCGCAGATTACTGCCACACCACCGCATAGCAGTCAGTTCCCTGCCTCTAATCTGATTCGTCCTGAGAGTGATGGTGTGGGTACTAATCAGTACATCTACCACACAGCATGGGGCGGCAGTGATATGATTCCTGCAGGTGTTGATCCGTTCCTGCAGTTCCATCTCAACAAGGCCGAGCAGCACATCATCTTTTCTATGATAGGCTCAGCATGGTCCAGTACCTATGATACACCTACCGAGGTGGTGATACAGGCAACTAACGACCCCAGCGGAGAATGGACTACCATTACTACGCTGAAGAATATGGACAACGACTTCATGTCCTATACTCCAGAGCGTTATACTTCGCCTCATATCGACTTAGGCGCTGAATACACCAATGTCAAGTTCCTGGTGAAGAAAACCTATGCTAATCGTTATCAGTCGGCAGGCGGCTTGTTATTGTCATTGGGCCGCTTCCAGATTTATGAGGCTTACCTTGGCGACCCTGACCCCGTTAATCCCAAGGAAAACATCAATCTGCTTTTCATCGGCAACAGCATCACGGCAGGTGCTACCTTGAGCAATGCTGCCCAGCAGGCTCCACCTATCGTGTGTCGTCAATTGATAGAACAGGCTACAGGCATTACTACCAATGTATATAATGGTGGTCACTCGGGTATTACTACTTGGGGCTATCTGCCTGGTAGAACTGACTTTACCCGTATCGTCAGCAATGCCAAGGCATTCAAGAAGCAGAACGGTGGCCTGATTTATATTTCCATCATGTTAGGTACCAACGATAGTGCCTGCACCACAACGGAGGGTGCTCCTGTCAGTACGAATACATACGGCAAGAACATCAGAACCATCATAGATTCTCTAATTGCTGCGATTCCCGACTGTAGGATTCTCCTGAACTATCCCATCTGGTATAGTCCCAATACTCATAATGGTGCGATGTACCTGCAGGAAGGTCTGGACCGTCTGCACAGCTACTATCCCATCTTGGATGGTATTGTTGGGGAGTACGACCAGGTTTATGCCGGCAATCGTGGTGTATGGGAGTATTTCGAGGATAATAAAGTTCTTTTCACCAAGGAAGCTGGAAACTCTGGCAACTTCTTCTTGCATCCCAATGTGGTTGGTGCCCAGCGTTTGGCAGAGATTTGGGCTAAGAGCCTCTTGGAGATTATGAAGCAGGATGGTATAGAGGTAAAGAATCCTCTGCCTGAATGGAATGTTTTTAAACCCAGTAATAACAAGAAGTACACTATGTCTTCTCCTCGTGGACAGTACGGAACCAAGGCAGGTAAGATAACCAATACAGTAAACACAAACTATGCAGGCACTGGTAGTGAGTTTGCTATCCTTACATACGAGGGAAAGACTTATCTGTACAGTATTGCGGAGAAGAAATTCTCCTATCGCGATCCTAATCCCTATCGTGATGATTGGAGCCATATTCTGCTCTCCGATACTTATCTTGAACCGCTGAAAATTCACTATGTAGGTTACAATGCTGATTATCCTTACTGTCTGACTATCGATGGCTATATTGCTAACTCAGCTGCCAGCACCACTTACGGCGTGGTTGTGAATACATACAATAGTGCCACAGATGGAGGTAATCAGACAGCTTTTCAGGAGGTGGGCGACTTTGACCCTACAGAGGCTCTCTCCATCCTGAAGTCTTACATGGACAAGCAGATTACCGTTACTTACCGTATTCAGGATGAGAGCGGCAATCTGTTGGATGAACTCACTGCCATAGGTCAGGAGGGTGATGTCATTGCCGAGGTGCCCGACCGTGTATCGCGTAAGCCTTACACAACCTATGCTGTCAAGGACCCTGTAACGTTGGTTGCCGGACAGGAGAATGTGGTAAATGTAACTGCTTCGTGGAAGCTCCCTTTTGAGTTGTCGCCCGACCTTACTAATGCTCATTGGTATAACTTGGCTTTGCGTGAAGGCGCTGATTACGTCAATGCTACAGAAGGCTACTACTGTAATGTTGCCGTTACCAAGGAAGAACTGTTTTCCAATGAGTATCAGTGGGCTTTTCAGGGCGACCCCTATAATGGTATTGTTGTTTACAATCGTTCAGACATAACTAAGACTCTCACTAAGGTGGGTGATTGGGCTATCTTGGCCGATGGAACCTATAAATGGAACATCATAGAGAGTGACAAGGGCTTTTTGCTTTCTACAGAGGGATCTTATCCCTATATTAATGAGTATGGTGGTGCCGGTGGTGCTTTGGGCTTTTGGGCCAGTGTCTCTGATGTGGGCAGTATCTTCAGCGTTAGCGAAGTGGGTGAACTGAAGGTCGAGAATGTCCGTCTTTCTACGGGTGCTATCCTTACCATTTTCCGTGCTGACCCCGAGAAGGCCAACGGAAAGGGTGTTATTATAACTCCGGGCGGTGGATACGAATATGTTGCAAGTAGTTACGAAGGTGCCGACTGGGCTCCTCTCTATAACGAGTTGGGCTTCACTGCAGCTGTTCTCAGATACAATCTTCCTAACGGAAATCCAGAGGTTCCCTTGAACGACGGAAGGGCTGCCTTGCAGTATCTACGTGATAATGCTGCCGATTTGAACCTTAATCCCAGGAAGATTGGCGTTATGGGATTCAGCGCCGGTGGTCATCTGGCCAGCACCATAGCAACTCATCTTACAGGTGATGAACTGCCGGCCTTTCAGGTTCTCTACTATCCTGTTATCAGCATGGATGCAAGCTATACACATGCCGGATCCAGACAGAATCTCTTAGGTTCTAATCCCAGCTCAGCACTGGTAAAACTGTATAGCAGCGATAAGCAGGTAACTGCCCAGACGCCTCCAGCATATATCTGCTGGGCAAATAATGATGATGTCGTGAAGCCTGCGAATAGTTCCATGTACAGATCAGCTCTCAGAAAGGCGGGTGTCCCTGTAACCACAAAGACTTTCTCCACTGGCGGTCATGGTTTTGGCTTCAAGCTCAGTTATACCTATCATGATCAGATGGTGGAAGACCTGACTAAATGGCTGAATGGCCTAGACGACATACTTGACGGCATTCCATCGGTTGAAAAATCTCATGGTTCAATGCTTAATGCTCAGTCTGCCATTTACAATATTTCCGGTCAGGCTGTCAGTAATCCCCGCCATGGTATCCTTGTAATGCAGGATAAAAAGAAACTTGTAAAATAGCTATAATTATGCATGCCGAATCAAGAATCCCTTTGTTGGTTTTAGCCTTTCTGTTTTCTTTGAGGGCTAGTGCTCAGACTTTGCGTTATAACAAGCCAGCAGAATTCTTCGAAGAGGCGCTGGTTATTGGTAATGGTACTTTGGGCGGTATCGTCTATGGCGGAACGGAATACGACAGAATTTCGCTGAACGACATTACACTCTGGACGGGTGAGCCTTGTAACATGAAGGTTTTCTCGCCCGATGCCCATAAAAGTATCCCTGCCATTCGTGAGGCTCTGCGACAGGGAGATTATCCCAAGGCCGACCAACTGCAACGTGATGTTCAGGGACATTTCTCGCAGAACTATCAGCCGTTGGGACAATTGACCATAGATTATCTGGATACGGAGGTTCCGGCTACGGGTTACTCCCGAGGGTTGGACATTAGTACTGCTACGGCATATACGGCTTATCAGCGCGGGGCCTATCGGTACACAACAGACTACTTTGCTACGTATCCGGATTCAGGCATTGTCATCCGCATCATGACGGATAATCCGAAAGGTATCTGTGCACGTATAGGTCTTTCTTGTCAGCTAAAGAGCCAGATACGAGCAGAAGAGGGTGGGGTTCTTGTCAACGATGGTTATGCCGCCTATGCCTCCCTGCCTAGTTATGTAAATGCGCAAGAGCGTTTCCAATATGATACCTCCCGCGGAACACGTTTCCGTACCAAGGTCCTAGTGGAAGGTTCTAATGTAAAGGCAGATGGTAATTCTATTATAGTTGATGGCTCTACTGAGGTTGTTATCCGTCTAGTCAATGTTACTTCATTCAATGGCTATGATAAAGACCCTGTCAGGGAGGGACGTCCTTATCAGCAGTTGGCTGATGTCAGGTTGAACAGATTAGCCTCCTCTTCTTACGATGTGTTGAGGGAACATCACATTGCGGACTATCAAGGCATTTATGGTCGCGTAAAGTTTACGTTGGGAGAGTCTAAGTCCGATGCCCGTTCAACAGAGGAAATACTAAAGGAGTATGTGGATGAGGCTGTCTTCAATCCCGCCTTAGAGACACTCTATTTCCAGTATGGTCGTTATCTGCTTATCTCCTGTTCACGTACTCCCAATGTACCTGCTAATCTGCAGGGCTTATGGAACGAGAGCATTTTGCCCCCCTGGTCGTGCAACTATACTACCAACATCAATCTGGAGGAGAACTATTGGCCTTCCGAGACTGCAGCTCTGCCAGAGATGCACCTCTCTCTGCTTACCTTTATGAAAGAACTGCAGGGGTCCGGCGAACTGACTGCAAAAGCCTATTACGGAGTGGATAAGGGTTGGTGTCTGGCACACAATACTGATATCTGGGCTATGACCTGTCCTGTCGGTCTTCACAATGGTGACCCTCAGTGGGCTAACTGGAATATGGGTGGCGCATGGGTCAGCACGCATATCTGGGAGCATTACACTTTCTCGCTCGATAAGGATTTCCTTCGTGAATATTATCCTATCCTGAAAGGTGCAGCGGAGTTTTGTATGGGCTGGCTTGTCAGCACTAAGGATATGGGTGTAGAGGGGCCGGAGTACCTTATTACTGCGCCTTGCACTTCGCCCGAGAATGACTACGTAACGCCACAGGGGTACCATGGTCGTAGCTTCTATGGTGGCTCTGCCGACTTGTCTATGATTCGTGAATGTCTTACAGATGCCCGTAATGCGGCCTGTGTGTTGGGCTTGGACAAAGACTTTGTGGCTCAGACGGATGAGGCTCTCTCTCGTCTGCAACCTTATAAGATAGGAAAGAAGGGCAATTTGCAAGAATGGTTCTATGATTGGGACGATGAAGATCCGCATCATCGCCATCAGAGTCACCTCTTTGGTATCTATCCAGGGCACAGCTTAAACGATGGTGTAAATAGTGTAGAGGATATTCACCGGGCTGCCCATAAGTCGTTGGAGATTCGTGGCGATCGTACTACAGGATGGAGTACAGGCTGGCGTATGAATCTTTATGCCCGTTTGCATGATGCCAAGAATGCTTACCACATCTTCCGTAAGTTGTTATCATATGTTAGTCCTGATGGTTATCGGGGCTCCGATGCCCGTAGGGGTGGTGGCACGTATCCTAATCTGTTGGATGCTCATTCGCCCTTCCAGATAGATGGTAACTTTGGAGGCTGTTCTGGTGTGATTGAGATGCTGATGCAGAGTAGTTATAACGTCAATAGCCTCACCCCCTCTCCAAAGGGCGAGGGGAGCTGTCTTTCAACGGTTAACGTGAAACAGTTATCTAGCCAAAAATCCCAATGTTCAATGTTCAATGTTCAATGCTCAATTGAGCTCCTTCCCGCTTTGCCGGAGAATTGGAAAGACGGCTCCGTTAGTGGTATCCGTGCCCGTGGCGGCATAGCTGTCAGTATGGAATGGCAGGACAGTAAAGTCAGCGCCCTTACCCTTACTGCTCAGCAGCCTTGCAAGGTTATACTCATTGCGAATGGAAAGCAACGGGAAGTCAAGTTGAAGAAGGGAGACAACAAAATATCCAAATTATAGCAGCCCGCTTGGGGTTGAAAAATTCGCCCCCCCCAAACCTTCCACAGGAAGCTTTACATAAAAAAAGAAGTCTAACTTCCGAAAGTAGAACTTTCTGCTGTTAAACTTCTCTTTTTCTGGTAGCCCGCTTGGGGTTGAAAATACCGACCCCCAAACCTTCCACAGGAAGCTTTACATAAAAAAAGAAGTCTAACTTCCGAAAGTAGAACTTTCTGCTGTTAGACTTCTCTTTTTCTGGTAGCCCGCTTGGGGTTCGAACCCAAGACCCCAACATTAAAAGTGTTGTGCTCTACCAACTGAGCTAGCGGACCGACCTAAATACAACGCATTTCTGCAGTTGCGCACGGCAATTTTGTAAATTGCGGTGCAAAGGTATATAATTTAATTCATAATTCAAAATTCATAATTCAAAATTATTTACTTTCCTCTGCTTTTTTGTTCTGTACGGGTGCGGTTTCGGGTTCTGGAGTACCTTCTTTTAGTACAAATCTGCGGTAATAGGAGAGAAGTAGGGTAGTAAGGGGCAGGGCTATGATGAAGCCGATGATACCCATAAGGCTACCCCATACAGAGAGGCTGAGTAGGATGACAGCAGGGTTCAGGCCCATAACATGTCCCATGATACGTGGCGTAAGGTACATATCCTGAATAAGTTGCACAACGGCAAACACAGCCAGTGCGCAGAGCAGGATTACCCAGAAGCTCTCGCCCGTCTCTGCCGACTTCAGTATAGCCAGTAGTATGGTGGGGATGAAACCGAAGAGTTGCATGTAGGGAACCAGATTAAGGAATCCTATGAAGAGTCCTAGACCTATGGCCATTGGGAAGTCTATGATGAGGAATCCTATGCTGAAGAGTATTCCTACTATAAGGGCAATGAGTGACTGCCCGCGGAAGTAGGCGTTCATGCCGTTCTGTACATCCTGAACCACCATAGAGGCAAACTGGCGCTTGCCTTCAGGAATGAGGTTTACCCAGCCCTGACAGATGTTCTCGTAGTCAATAAGGATAAAGAACATATACAGCAGCACCACAAAGATGCCCAGGATGCTCATTGCTACGTTTACTGTTCCGGAGACAAGATTCCATGTTTGTATCATCACTGTCTGTACAGCATCCATAAAGGAACTTTGCTGCATCAGGCTGACAAGGGCATTCTTGTTGTTAAAGTGGTTGATAAGGTTCTGGATGTAGGAGGCCATATTGGTCTGCGTCATCACATCGTTGAAATACAGACTTACCAGATTGGATATGTGAGCAGTTTCCTCCAGAATGGGTGGTATAATCAGAGCCAGGAGCCCGCTCAGCAGGGCAATGACAATCAGCAGAGCCAATATTATGCTGAGGATGCGGCTGCGTACTTTCAACCTGTATTGTATGAACCGTACCAAGGGATATATCATGTAGGCCAGAAGCCATGCCACGAAGAAGGGTAGCAGGACTCCGGAGAGTGAGTTCAGTAGCCATACGGCACCTGCGCAAAGGCAGATGATGGTGATGCTTCGGATGAAGCGGTCAAAAGTTATCTTTTGTTCAAACATCGTTAATTAAGTGAAGAGTGAAGAATGAAGAGTGAAGAATCATATAATGTTCAAGGCTGCGAGTAAGCGAGAGGAGAGCGATGCTCACATCAGCTATTCCGAGCGTGAGCAGGCTCGAAGCGCAGCTTCAATGTTCAATGTTCAATGTGGTAACGGCTTTTTCATAGCATTCCCTGCATAGGGGCTCGTATTCTTGTTTCTCGCCCAGCATGACCTGTTTGTCTCCTGCTACAATACGGTGACTGACATAGGCAAGGGCACCACAGCGGACACAGATGGCGTGAACTTTTGTCACTTCATCGGCAATAGCACAGAGCTGGGGCATGGGACCAAAGGGCTGTGCCTTGAAGTCCAGATCCAACCCTGCTACAATAACGCGGATACCACGTGAGGCCAGTTCGTTGCACACTTCCACAATATGTTCGTCAAAGAACTGCGCTTCGTCAATCCCCACCACATCCGTATCCTGGGCCAAAAGCAGGATGCTGGAAGAGGAGTCCACAGGGGTTGACATGATGCTGTTGCCCTGATGGCTGACTACTTCCTCCTCGCTATAGCGCACGTCTATGCTGGGTTTGAATATCTCTACGCGCTGATGGGCAAACTGGGCACGTTTCAGACGGCGGATTAACTCTTCGGTTTTGCCAGAGAACATAGAGCCGCAGATAACCTCTACGCGACCCCGCCTCATCATCTCCCCGTTATGAGAGCCTACATCTTTCATTTTTTTAGTGTTTTGATTTATTGGCAAAAATACACTTTCTATCTGAATTAGCCCCATAAAGGGGCTTAAAAATACTGAAATAATCAAAATTATTCCTCCTATTTGTCCGCTATACCGTTTTTTATGTATACATTTGCTGACTAAAATAGAAGCGTCACAATATGGGAACATTGTACTTGGTACCTACCCCCGTAGGAAATCTTGAGGATATTACTTTCAGAGCCCTGACGGTACTGAAGGCGGCCGATTTGATTTTGGCCGAGGATACGCGTACCAGCGGCATATTGCTGAAGCACTTCGAGATTAAGAAGCCTATGCTCTCTTACCATAAGTTCAACGAGCATCAGACCGTCGATCGTGTGGTAGAGCGTCTGAAGGGTGGTGAGACGGTGGCAGTGGTCAGCGATGCAGGTACACCGGGTATCAGTGACCCAGGTTTTCTGGTAGCTCGCGAGGCTATTCGTGCCGGCATAGAGGTGATTACCCTGCCAGGTGCAACGGCTTTTGTTCCTGCGCTGGTAAGTAGTGGCTTGCCTTGCGATAAGTTCTGCTTCGAGGGCTTTCTACCTCAGAAGAAAGGCAGGCAGACGCGTCTGAATGCATTGCAGGAGGAAACGCGCACCATCATTTTCTACGAATCACCCCACCGCATTGTCAAGACATTGGAGCAGTTCATGGAGGTGTTTGGTGCGGAACGTCCCGTAAGCGTGTGTCGTGAGATAAGTAAAATCCATGAAGAGAGTGTCCGAGGAACCGTGGAAGAGGTGCTGGCACACTTTAAGGCAAATGAACCCAGAGGTGAATTCGTGATTGTCTTGGGTGGAGCCGAGCATTGAACATTGAGTATTGAGAATTCAAAATTATAAGGTAATGAAAAAGTTTGGATTTGTTACAGTAGTAGCTTTGTTGCTGGCTTCTTGTGGTCAGAACAAGCAAGCAAGTGAGTCTGCCATAGAGCAGGAACGTGATTCTCTACAGAGAATTATCAACGAGAAGGATATTGAGTTAAATGATATCATGAGTACTTTTGATGAGGTACAGGAGGGTATCAGACGTATAAACGAGGCAGAGGGACGTGTTACTATCGCAGATGGTTCTCCTGAGAGTGCTAGCAGTAAGGAGGTAATACGTGAGAACATGCAGTTCATTCGTGAGGCTATGCAGCAGAACCGCGATATGATTGCTCAGTTGAAGGAGAAACTGCGCACCAGCAGCTTCAATGCCGAGAAACTGAAGAAGACTGTAGAGAACCTGCAGTCTCAGATAGAGACTCAGGGCAAGCGCATCCAGGAGTTGGAGGCTGCTTTAGCAGAAAAGGATGCTCAGTTGGCTGCACAGGGCGAGCAGATAAATACCCTGAACGAGAATGTGAACACCCTTACAGAGGACAACAAGAGCAAGGCTGCTACTGTTGCCTCTCAGGAGAAGCAGTTGAATGCCGCATGGTTTGTGTTCGGTACAAAGGCTGAGTTGAAGGAGCAGAAGATTCTGCAGAGTGGCGATGTATTGCGTGACGGTAACTTCAACAAGGACTACTTCACCCAGATAGATATCCGCTACGACAAGGTGATTAAGTTCTACAGCAAGAGTGCTAACATACTTACCAACCACCCATCCGGAAGCTATCAGATGGTTAAGGACAGCAAGGGTATGTATGAACTGCACATCTCTGACCCCACTAAGTTCTGGAGCACAGGCAAGTATTTGGTAGTTCAGGTGAAGTAAGTTGTTTATGAGCTTAATAGCTTAGTTGCTTAATAGCTTAGTTGCTTAATTGAAATGGCGGGGGTGATTTATTCATTTGAAAAATTAAACGTATGGCAGGAAGCCAAACAGTTAGTGGTTGATGTGTATCACTTGCTAGATGATTTTCCCATGCTCGAGAAGTATGCTCTTTGTGACCAGATTCGAAGAGCTGTGGTCTCTGTACCATCCAACATTGCTGAAGGCAGTGGACGAAAGTCATTAAAGGAACAAGTGCGATTTCTTGAGATAGCATATGGTTCGTTGATGGAGACATACAACCAACTCCTAATCGCCATAGACCTGAGTTATATTTCAGAAGAGAGCGTTGAGATTATTAAGCCACGCATTGATGCAGTGGCAAAAATGATTAATGGTTTAAGTAACTCTTTTTCAGAAAAGCTATCAATCTCCTAATCCAATAAGCTACTAAGCTACTAAGCTACTAAGCTACTAAGCTACTAAGCTACTAAGCTACTAA
>CAMKTJ010000034.1 GCA_946415645.1 uncultured Prevotellaceae bacterium | reverse complement strand
AGCTTCTGCATAGCTTGCTCGTAAGTCAGTTCTTCTTGCATAATACTACCTTTGAATATATTTCGCCTTCCTGCAGGCTTGTTGTTATCACTTCACCTTCTGCCACATCCTTGGGCGAACGTACTACCCTACCTCCACAGGTGGTGATACTGTAGCCACGTTGCAGCAGGATGCGGGGATCCAAGCCCTTCAGCCTTTGCTGCAGTAAGGTCTGACGGTGGTGTTCCTGTTCCCAGCGGCGCTCCAGGGCTGTCAGCAAGCGATGTATCAGTAGTTCCATCTGACGTTCCTGCCTGTCCTTGAATCCTGCGAACAAGAGGGGCAGCACCTTCTGGATGTGCTCCAAACGCTGGCGGGCGTTCTGAATGCTGTTCTCGGCACTACGCAGGATACGACGGTAGAGGTCGTCCAGCAACGCTGCCTCCTGTGCCTGATGGTCTATAATGAAAGCAGCAGCGGCAGTAGGAGTCTTCACACGGGTATGGGCAACAAAGTCCAGCACCGTCTCGTCTCGCTCATGCCCTATCCCCACTACTACAGGCAGAGGATATTGTGCGATGCAGGCTGCCAAGGGGTAGGAATCAAAGTCGCACAGGTCGCCCGTAGCTCCGCCTCCACGGATGATGACTACCAGATCAAAGGACTCCTCGGCTTGCAGGATACTCTCCAGGGCAGCTATCACACTCTCAGGCACATGCTGACCCTGCATTATAGCAGGGAAGAGCTGCGTCTGGAAGTGCAGGCCATAGTCATTACTGAGCAACTGGTTCTGAAAGTCGCCGTATCCGGCTGCCGTAGCACTGCTCACCACGGCAATCCTGCGTAGCAGGCGTGGCAGGGACAGTTCCTTGTTGTCATTGATGATACCGTCCTGCTGCAGTTGGTTCAGGATTTCCCTTCTGCGCTTGGCCATATCACCCAGCGTGAAGGTACTGTCTACATCTATGATGTTCAGGGCGTAGCCATACTGCTCGTGGAAGGTCACCCTTACCAGCAGCTTCACCTGCAGGCCGCGTCTCAACGTCTCGCCCGTCTCCTTCTGGAAGCGCAGGCTTATGATGTTATAGTTCCTGGCCCAGCAGGTGATACGGGCACGTGCTACTATGTTACGCCCCTGTTCATCTTTCTGGACCAGCTCACCATAGAAGTGTCCGCCGAAGCCTACAGAGGCATCGGCGAACTCTCCTTCAACCCAGTACTCCTCATCCAGTGAGGTTTCCAGTACTGAGCGTACAATATGATTTAGCTCGTAAAGAGTCAACTCACTCTCTTACTGCATCAGCACCTTGCGGGTAGTACCATCGCTCATACGGACAATATTGATACCACGCTGCATTCTGGCGTTCTGCTGACCGCCCAGGTTGTAAACGCTGACAATCTTAGCATCGCCCTTCAGGTTATCGATAGCAGTCTCAGCATCCTTGTTAGGAGCTACATTGTTGCCATCAACCATACCGCTGATGCTTGCGAAGAGACCCCATACAGCATGCAGCTCGTAAGCCTCAACAGCAGCTTCGGGCACGCGCAGGGCTACATTCTCTATTGCAGTGTCCTCGAATGCGTCAAGTGTTACCTTGGGACATTCTTCTGCCAGACATACAAAGTCTGCCAGAGCTTCACATTTAGCAAAAGCATAATCCTCAACCTCTTTAATGGTTGCAGGCAGGACAACAGACTTCATAGCGCTACATCCGTAGAAAGCACCTTCGCTGATGGCAGTTACCGTACTGGGGATCTCTACACTTTCCAGGCTCTTACAGTTTCTGAAGACATAGTCTTCAATACCTTTCACACCCTCAGAAATCTCTACGTTCTTCAAGTTGAGACAGCCACTGAAAGCATAGGCGTCAACGTCAATCACAGAGGCGGGGATGGCGATATTTGTCAGTCCAAGGCAGTCATAGAAGGCATATTTGCCGATTTCAGTTACAGTAGCAGGGATAGCGGTATTACTGCAACCGGCAACCAACCTGTATGTTACATTCTGAGTCTTCTCATCTACGATAGTCTCGATAATAGCATTGCTGCCAGCGGGTGCACTGTAAACGGCATTGCCGTCTGCTACAGAAATATTCTGCAAGTAAAGACAACCTGCAAAGGTAGAACCTGTAATATTCCGCAAGCTGGCGGGCAGGCTGACAGATGTCAGGCCGCAAAGATAAAAGGCTGCAGTACCAAGCTGTGTCAGACCCTCGGGGATATTGACAGCACCCAGTGAGATACAACGCTCAAAGGCATAGTCACCAATCTGCTTTACACCGGCAGGGATGTTTATAGATTCCAACTTCTGGCAATTACAGAAAGTATAGCTGGGAATCTCTGTAAGACCTTCGGGCAGAACAACGCTTTTCAGTTCTATACAATTGAAGAAGGCAGAGCCACCAACGGCAACAACGTTACTGGGAACGTTAACAGAGGTCAGCGAGTGACAGCCAAAGAATGTATAAGGCTTGATGCTGTCTACAGCAGCGGGGATGTTGATGCCAGCCAGACTCTTACAGCCATAGAAGGCAGAAGAACCGATCTTCTTCAGTGTAGAAGGCAGGCTGATAGAAGTCATGCCACTACAGTTACGGAAGGCAGAATAACCCAGCTCTGTCACACCCTCGGGGACAACAACGGATGTAACGCCCGTGCAATAGTAGAAGGCCTTGTCACCAACGGCTGTTACAGCATAGTCAATGCCGTCATAGGCAACGCTTGCGGGAATATTGACGGCACCCTCGTAAGGTTTCTCGGCATCTGCAACAACGGTTACCACGGCCGAGTCCGTCTGAGAGTAGTTGATTCCGTTAACCGTGAAGTCAACAGCTGCTTGCATATTCAGGCTACCAAAGAGAGCCAGCAAGCCACAAACAAAGTAATTACGTTTCATTTTAGTTTAATATTTTTAGTTTATTTTTTTCTCGTTTTAACACATATTACGGCACAAAAATAGGAAAAATTTCCTTTCACTCAAAGAAAAATGCTCATCTTTTTGCATTTCACTTGTGAATTTAGGAAAGCAGGGAGAAGTTAGCGGTTAGCGTAATGTTCAAGGCTCTATGAAAATCTGTAATGTTTTATAGCCCCATTCAGAAGGGATAAATTCTTGTCTAATTAGAAAGATTTTCCTTCCCCGTTAGGGAATATTTTCTGCCCAGTTGGCGAGGATTATTTTCTTCTTGTTTTGACAGTACAAAGATACAACACAGCCGGTGCGGTCTACGAAGAAATGACAAACTTTATCCTAGTCTGATTTTTTTACTGCGTTGCGCGTTGCAGCGTTGCAGTTCAAAAACAGATACATCAAAAGGTAAAGAATCTATTCTATATTTAGGGTAATTATTTAATATATAATAATATATAGTATTGAAGTGTTTTCTGGTACAGAAATACCCTTTTTATAACTGCAACGCTGCAACGCGCAACGGCGAAAGGGTGAAGGGTGAAGGGTGAAGGGTGAAGGGTGAAAAAGACAAGCAAAAAGCAAGCCCCGAGAGTTTGACTCTCGGGGCTTGCCGTCAAAACAGAGAGAATATATTACTTGTTGTAGTTGTAATGAACGTTGGGGTTACCCTGAATAACAGAGAGGGGGAAGGGGAATACCCAGAGGTCTGAGGTGGGAGACAAGGTGACGGTACCCAGCGAACCGAAGTCGTGAGTAAGGGTTGTCTGCCACTCGGGCTGTACGTTCCAACGCTTGCGCTGGATGAAGTTCCAGACAGTCCAGATATTCTCACCCAGAGAGGTCTGCCTGATGTGCTCGATAGCAGCAGCCTCGTCCGCAACATTGCCCTTGAAGGGTGCATAGGCGTCGGCAGGCAGACGAAACTTACGCAGGTGATCCAACTGATCCATACCCTTGTCTATATCACCACCACGTACGTAGCACTCAGCCAAAAGGATGTACATCTGGGGAGTAGCCAGACCGGCTACGTTGTGATACTCCATCATGCCGGGCATATTATCGGGCGAATCCCAGCCTCTCAGGCCAATCATATTGGTGCTCTGGTCAGTCATACCACCAGCCAGTATCTCATAGAAACCTTGGTACTGCTCCTTGATACGGGGATTCAGGAAGTAGTGACCATACTGGGGCTCTATCTGATTCTCGAAGTCAGGCTCTGACCACAGGTTGAGCAGGTAGTTGGGGACAACGAAGTAGTTCTCTACAGACTCCAGATAATCAGAGGTGAAGCAATCATACTTGTTGTCGGGCATCATATGGATGTACTCCAACCAACGGGGTTCCTGACGTACGTTGGCGTAGTAGTCGTCCAGTCCGCCTTCCAGAGCAAGGGCTGCCTCGGCTGCCTCGGCTGCCTCGGGGTACTGCTGCATGCACATCAGGATGTTAGCCTTGAGGGCATAGGCAGCAGGCAGGTTGAAGCGGGTCTTGGTAGGCTGAACCTTGGGCAGAGCACCTGAGTTGATGGCATCGTTAACGTCACGCAGACACTGCTCGTAAACCTGAGCAACAGTACTGGGAGCATAAATCTCATCGATGGACTTATCTTCTGTCATGTAGATGACACCACCGTCCTCCTTGGCTGTGGCAGGGTTGTAAGCCTTGGCAAACTTATTGACCAACAAGAAGTGGGCAAAGGAACGCAGGGCCTTGGCTTCTGCCACCAGAGCAGCCTTCTTCTGTGCTGTACCACTGGCCATGCCAGCGTTGTTGATGACGGGGTTGCAGATACGACCTACCCATTTGTAGCAGCTAGAGTAGTAGCCGTCGCTGGAGGTCAGCTGCTGGATACGCTGGATATCGGCAGGACTATCGGAATAAGACCAGAGCAGAGTGCTACGTTCCTTGTTGGGCATAGCCAG
Organism: uncultured Prevotellaceae bacterium; assembly: GCA_946415645.1. Lineage (GTDB taxonomy): Bacteria > Bacteroidota > Bacteroidia > Bacteroidales > Bacteroidaceae > Physcousia. The sequence goes on along the minus strand of CAMKTJ010000034.1, from coordinate 24,412 downwards.
CTCGGCAGGTATCTGATTGGCACCGCTGATTACGCTACCGCCGATATTATAAACGTCAGAGAGACTGATGTCGATGTCGTTATTGAAAAGCAACTCCAGTTCGTCTGTTGTGGAGAGCAGGTTCTTTCCCTTGGGCTTGATGTCCGTAAAGTCGGAGCAGGAAGTGACTGCAAGGGCAGCTGCCATCAGGATGGCTGTATATAATCTATTCTTTTTCATAATTGCATCAATAATTTACAAACAGGCTGAATGTGTAGTTAGAACGGGTACGGACGCTCAGAGTCTCGGGATCTATACCCTTGCCGTTAGCTGTCCAGAGAGCCTTGGGATTATCTATCTGGAAGTTGAAAGCCAGACGGCTAAGCTTCAGGCGGTTAACAATGGTACGGGGGAACTCGTATCCGAAGACAATGTTACGGATTTTGAGGAACGAAGCATCATAAACAGAGTTATTACCGTTATATGACTCGTTGCCGATAGAGCTGGAACCGTACTGACCGAAACCAGGTGTTGTGGTGGGATTCTCAGGTGTCCATGAGTTGAGCAGGTAGAGGGGCTGTGTTCCTCCCATAGAAGTAGAGGTGACCTCGCGCTCCTGCAGGCAACGCATAACATGACCGCCGTAGTAGGCAAGCATGATAGAGAATGAGAAGCCGTTCCACTCCAGACGGTTGTCCATGCCCAGGATAACCTTGGGGTCTGTCTGTCCGCTGTACTCCATAACGTCTGTGCTGGCACCCTGAACAGAGTGAGTGATGGTACCACCGTCTCCGTACCAGAGGGTCTCACCGGGACCGCTGACAGAACCGTCATCAATACCGGCAAAGCGGTAAGACCAGAGGGCAGAGGCAGGATAACCTTCTACGAAGGGATTGCTGAGCATCTGGTAAGCATAGGTAGAGGGGTTATAGACGTTGGTAACCTTGTTGCTGTTGTGAGCCAGTGTCAGGCTGGTTGACCAACCGATCTGCTTGCGTGTGGTAGGACGGAACCAGTCGGCCGTTACCTGCAACTCTATACCGTTGTTACGCAGGTTGGCACTGTTGACGAACATTGAGCTGTAACCTGTGGTGGGGTCGAGACTCTTGTTGGCAAAGACATCCTGAGCAGCCTTGTGATAGTAGTCGATGCTACCGCGAACACGGTTATTGAAGAGCGAGAAGTCGATACCCACGTTGTTGGTACGTGTCTGCTCCCAACGCAGGTTGGGGTTGGCAGGTGACTGTATGGTTGCCAAGGGCAGCTTGGTGTATGAGTTGGTAGAACCTGTGGTGGCTGTCAGATAAGAGGTTGCACCCTGGTAGATGTTACCAGTAGCACCGTAGCTATAGCGAAGCTTCAGGAAGTTAACCCACTTAACCTCCTTCATGAAGTCTTCCTGCTCGATATTCCAGGCACCGCCCACAGACCAGAGGGGCTTGCCACGGTACTTGGAGTTAAGGCCATAGACATCTGCATAGTCCTTACGGAAAGAGGCGAAAACGTTATAGCGGTCATTGTAGGTATAGGTGGCATTGAAATAACCTGAGCCGTAGCGGTGCTCAACCTCCAGGATATTGTCCATACCATTCTTGATATAAGGATTGTAGGCGTAGCTACGTGCATTGTAGCCACCGCTACCCGACTTGTAGTAAGGGCTGTACTGCTGGTCGTAGAGGTCGAAGAAGTTGATGTCGGCGGCACGACCCGTCTGCAGCTGGTCATCGTAAGCCAACAGGAGGGAATTGGTACCCTTGCTGAGTGTACCACGGAACTCCAGACCGGCAATAGCGCTAACCTCGTGCTTACCAAACTTCTTGCCATAGTTGAGCTGACCACGGGTAGTCCAGTAGTCGCCCTGGGTGTTGCGTGTCTGACGGAAGCCGCCAGTAGCAGGAATCAGGGGGTTGGTAAGACGATTAGGATCATAATAGGCATTGTGCAGGACACGTGCAGGGTGGCTGTCCTCAGTAGCCAGCCATACACGTCGCTGCTGGTCGCTTTCATAGACTCCCATCACACTGGCAGTCAGACCGGGCAGGATGCGGAACAACAGCTCACCGTTCAAACGCAGGTGAGTGCGACGTGAGTTAACCGTATTGTTATAGAACTCGTCTATGGGGTTGCTGGAGAGGTCAACAGTACCTTCGCCACCGCCACCCCAGAGCTCGTTACCCTCGCAGATACCATACATATTGCGGATGGAGCCGTCGGCATTGTACATGGTCTCGTAGGCTGCATGACTCCAGACATCGTTGGCCAGAGAGGTAGCGTCATCACCGCGTCCGCGACTCTTGTTGAAGACACCGTTGATGGTAACGTTGGTAGTCAGCCACTTGGTAACATCAAAAGAGCCTTTGTAGTTGGCAGTGAAGCGCTGATCCATAGTGTTGATGATACCGGCATTGTCATGTGCGAAGTTCAGGGTCAGGTTGTTCTGGCTCTTCTCTGAACGACTGCGCAGAGACAGGTTGTACTCCTGCATCACCTGCTGGCGATATACCTCGCGGGCATATTCCTTGGCAAAGTTGTTCTTGCTGAGCTGCTGCTTGATCTGGGCAAGCTCGTCCATAGTGATATCGCCCTTGTAGGCACGATAGTAGGCGTAGCTAAGGGGAGATACAGGACCGTTACCGTAGTTGTAGCCAGAGAGGGTTGAACCTACGGGGTCTGACTGGGTACCGCTGGTGTAGTACCAGTCGTAGTACTCACTCTCCTTCTTAACCTGCTGCTCGGCATTCATATAGAAGTTATCGTTATAGTCCATGTTGCGGTTCTCCTTCAGGGTGAGGTTGGCAGTAAAGGCTACGTCAATCTTACCCTTCTGGTGAGCGTTCTTGGTGGTTACAACAATGACACCGTTAGAGGCACGGGCACCGTAGATAGCGGTAGCGGCGGCATCCTTCAGGACGTTGATACTGGCAATATCATACTGGTTGATATCCTCCAAGCGACCCTCAACAGGCAGTCCGTCAACAACAAGCAGAGGACTGGTCTCGGCATAGAGAGATGAAGTACCACGAACCTTGAGCTCGCCTCCGTAAGTAGAAAGACCTGCTACCCTACCCTCCAGGTTGGACAGAAGATTGGGGGTATAACGCTCCATGAGGTCATTGCCGCTGATGGTGACGGCAGAACCCGTCATCTTAGGCTTGGCAATATCCTGATAACCGGTTACTACCACCTCGTTGAGCTGGCCGGCATCAGACTTCATGGTTACTTCTACTGCCTGGTTGGCAACCACATTCTTGAGCTTGACAATGGAGGGTTCCATACCTATGAAGCGGAACTCCAGCTCATTGCTACCTGCAGGTACACTGATTTCGTAAGCACCCTTAGCGTCGGTTACGCCAACTGCCTGTCCGTTACGCTTGATGGTGACTCCAGGAAGGGCCTCGCCCTCGTCGTCAATCACATGTCCCTTGATAGTGTAGGACTGCTGAGTCTGTGCCGATGCTGCATTCTGTGCTACAACCTGAACGGGAGCAACACCCAATGTCAGAATCAAGCCCAAAGCCAGACTAACGGATTTGAGATTGTGAATCTTTTTCATTGTTGTTAAAAATAAAGTGTTTAATTTGTAGTGTTTATCTAATACCATTTTGTAACAAGCCGCATATTTTTCGACCGCAAAAGTACGGAGAATAACAGAATTTAACAAATATTTGTCATAAAATACCAAACTTTTTATACATTTTATACCATAAACGTGGTATTTTCGTGTCACAAGACAACTATTTTCTCCATATTATAGAACATTACGTCCCAAGGAAAAAAAGAAAAGCCACCCTAATGGGCAGGCTATACCTTATTTATTTAATACAACTTTCTTTCCATTAATGATGCAGATTCCTTTCTTTTGTCCGTTGGACCTCAAACCTGAAACCTGAAACTTGAAAACTTCTACATTGTCCCGTCTTACAGGAAGGGTGCCCGTTGCGCCATCAAAACTTACCTCTACCAGAACGGGGCGGTGGTCAGAGGCTGAGGGTTCGTTGATAACCTGACGCTTATTCACAGATGTTCCAGCACGACCATAACGGGCTATGTAGTCTATAATCTTACTGGGAGTGCCGGCAGGGAATGTATAGTTAGAACTGGCAGTTGTGATATTATTCAGAAAACGGAAGGAACGCTTCATCTTAGTAATGAGCGTAGAGGATGGAATGTCATTCCAGTCGCCACAAATAAAGAAGGGTTTATCCCAGCGGGCAGCCTCCTCAAGAATAATATCCAGAGAGGTCATACGATTATCTTCTTCAAGAGCAAGGTGCGTAGTGGCAAAGACATACTCCTGAAACTCGCAGACCAAAAGGGTTCTCTTTTCATTCCCTGGCAAAGGGATGACACGGTGCGACAAGGGTTTCTCTTTGCTAAGGATGGCTACGCCGTACTTGCCACCTGTCAGAGGAATGGCAGGACCAAAGGTACTGTACATATTCAGCTTCTGAGCCAGATAGCCAGCCTCATGAATCCTGTTAGAACGCTTGACACAACTGTCAACCTCCTGCAACCCTATTATATCTGGTGCTGCATTCGCAATAACCGCTGCCTGACGGTCAAGATCTACCACATCATCCATACCAGCACCATGCTGGATGTTGTACGTCAGGATGCGCATCGTCAACGGACCATCTTGCGCATTAGCAGCCAAACAGAAGAGCAGACCGCAGAAAAGCAGCCATTTACCTTGTATTTTCATAAATTAGAGACCCACGTCCGTCCCCTCCCGCAATGGAGGGGAGATTGGGTGAGCGGTTGTTAGAGGTCATTATCGGAGTACTCCGATTATCACTTTTATCTTCTAGTTTTTAACTGTTGCCATCTTCTGCAGATAGTACGCACGCAGATCGTCCCACTTATAGTAAGGACCTGTAACAGGAGTGCCAGGGAGAGTAACCTCGCGCTCGTTGAGCAGAGCCTTTACCAGAACATCTCCGTCCTTGCCCTTCTTGGGACGATAGAAGATAAGCTGTACGTTGCTAGCCATGGGGAAAATGCGATAGTTGGCCCACTGGTAATCCAGACGGTCGAGGTCGGACACCTCAACACCTGCATCACCCAACTCCATCAGGGTAGCCATAGGCAGAACATAGACCTCGTGACCAAAGCGCAGGGTAGCACCTACAAAGCTCTTGTTACCCACAATAGTATCGGCAGTCTCAATGAAGTTCTTCAGCAGACCGCTGACACGCAGGGGAGCCCTCTTGTCGCTAAGCGGAGTGGCACCATAACCTGTATACCATTCTATATTATGCGCGCGCCAGATATCATAGCACTCATCCTCTGTAAAGTAACGGTACATGTCTATGCCGTTATCGTGGCTCTGCATGTTGCTGCAGACATTGAAGATGTGACGCATCAGGGGAATCTGCTCTACACTGTCTCGGATATAAACCTGGTCATTGAAGATTGTGTTGATGAAACGCTCTGGATGGATGAATTTCTTGCGATACTCATCAACCACATCACCACGCTTCTTGATGGCCTTCTTAATCTCGGCTGGTGCAGCTGGTGCCAGATAGTACTGGAAGCAGTCGCCCACATCGTTATGAATCCTAAGCTTGGGATTGAAGGCGGTAAGCTCCTCGCACTCTGCCATCATAGACATGATACAACGCTTGACAACAGTACTGCGGGCATCCACCTGACTGTTCTTGGAACCAAAGATAGCAGGGAAGCGCTCTGTCATACGCTTGCCTATGCGATGATGCTGACGCTCGCCAACAGTGGTGAGGTCGCCTGCACGCTTATCGCAGCAAACATAGAACTTCTCTACATCAGAAAGCAACTGCTGGCCGGTAGCCGTCAGCTTACCCAAGTCGCGAGCCTTACGCAGAGGCACAAGCACATCATCCGTATACTCGCCGTCGCCACATAGCCAACGACTGCCATGACGTCCGTAATGCGACATATAGAAGGGCTCATAGCCCTTGGGTGTAGGGGTGAGCACATCAGCCTCTGTAGGGTCAACGTATGCCAGAAGGTTACTGGCAGAGAGACGGATGTTATCATGAATCTCCTGACGAGCCTTGCTCCAGTCCTGCTGGGCAAAGAGCATACTGGCAGTCGTAGAGGCTGCCAGCATGAATATAAATAATCTTTTCTTCATTCTTTTGTTGTGTATTTTCATATTATTTCGGCATAACGCCATGCGTTGTTAACCAAGGAAGCTAAGCAGGATACCTGCTGCTACGGCAGAGCCGATAACGCCTGCCACATTGGGGCCCATAGCGTGCATGAGCAGGAAGTTACGCTTGTCTGCCTCCTGACCAACGGTCTGACTAACGCGGGCTGCCATAGGAACAGCACTTACGCCGGCAGAACCGATGAGGGGATTTATCTTCTCCTTCAGAAACAGATTCATTATCTTAGCCATGAGCACACCACCGGCAGAACCGATGCCAAAGGCCACGATACCTACACAGAGGATGCCCAGTGTCTGCCAGTTCATGAACGAAGTAGCAGTAGCAGTAGCACCAACTGTAAGACCCAGACAGATGACAACGATGTTGTTCAATTCGTTCTGTGCAGCCTTGCTCAGACGGTCAACCACGCCGCTCTCCTTCATCAGGTTACCCAACATCAGGCAACCCACAAGTGTACCGGCAGAGGGAACTATCAGAGAAACAATGATGGCCACAATGATGGGGAAAAGAATCTTCTCCTTCTTGCTGACATCACGCAACTGAGACATACGTATCTTACGCTCCTTCTCAGTAGTAAGCAGCTTCATGATAGGAGGCTGGATAACAGGCACCAGAGCCATATAGCTATAGGCAGCAACGGCAATGGGCCCCAACAGTTCAGGAGCCAGCTTACTAGTCAGAAAGATAGCGGTAGGACCGTCAGCACCTCCGATGATACCAATAGAAGCAGCCTGTGCAGCAGTGAAGCCAAAAATCGGCAGGTCTGTCTGTGTTACCAAGAAGGTTGCAAAGATACCCAACTGGGCCGCAGCACCAAGAAGAAGGCTCTTGGGATTGGCAATCAGCGGGCCAAAGTCCGTCATTGCACCTACGCCCAGAAAGATAAGGCAGGGATAGATTCCGGCTTTGACACCAATGTAAAGGATATCAAGCAGTCCTCCGTGGGCCATGATATAGCCGTAGCTGTGGTAGTTGGGGCTTGCAGGATTCAGAAACTCATTGTTCCACATCTCTGAATCAAACATACCTGCACCAGGCAGGTTCGTGAGAATCATACCAAAGGCAATGGGAAGCAAAAGCAGAGGCTCGTACTCCTTCTTGATAGCAAGGTAAAGCAGGAAGCAGCCGATAAGAAGCATAACGGCACACTTCCAGCCCTCGCCTACGAAGAATGAGACGAAGCCCATCTCCTCAACGAACTTGCTTATACCTTCCTCAGCACTGAAGCCGGCTGCCATAGCTGGCATGCAGGCCAGTAACATCAGGCCCAGGATACAAAGAATCTTAATCTGTTTCATGGCAATACTTAGTTATGTGTTTACTATCTGCATATTTTGTATCGCCTTAAGCCAGCTCAACAAGAGCCTGACCGCCGTCAACCTGATCGCCAACGTTCACAAGAACGGCCTTAACAGTTCCGGCAGCCTCTGCTGTGATGCTGTTCTCCATCTTCATGGCTTCCAGCATTACTACAGTGTCACCAGCAGCAACCTGATCGCCAGCCTTAACCAATACCTGAGTAATCTTGCCGTTCAGAGGAGCTGTTACCACATTGCTACCGGCAGGAGCAGCTGCGGGCTTTGAAGCAGCAGGTGCAGCAGCGGGAGCAGCTGCAGGAGCAGCGGGCTTAACAACAGGCTTGGCAGCAGGCTTACGTTCAGGAAGTGTAACGGTGTAAATCTTACCGTCAACGGTTACCTCAAGGGTATCTTCGTGCTCAACAACATGAGCAGAATGTTCCTTACCACTTATATTAAACTTGAACTCTTTCATCTTTAATGTGTTTTATAATCTGGGGTTTAATACTGCGTGCCAGTTAGAGGGCTGGGTATTCTTAATGGTAAGAACGCCGCTCTCCTCGTCATGGGCACTGTTAAGATAAAGGTATAGTGCTGTGGCAACAACCACCAGGTCGTCACCCTCAGCAGCATCAGCATGCTTGCCAGGAGCCAAAGCGGGTGTCTTGGCCTCGGCCTGATGCTTATTGGCACGCTTGGCTATGTAGCCAAAGCATACCAATACCATCACTATCAGAACCAGTATGGCAAACACCACGCATGGGCTGATACCAGCAATAGACCATGCTTCTGGAGTTATTGTTAATACTGTCATAACTTTAATCTTTTACTTGATTACAAAGGTATGTTACCATGCTTCTTGGCAGGGTTGGTCAACCTCTTGTTCTTCAACTGCTCCAAAGCGCGGATGATGCGGAAACGAGTATTGCGAGGCTCGATAACATCATCGATGTAACCATACTTGGCTGCCTGATAGGGGTTAGAGAACAGATCCTCGTATTCGGAAATCTTGTCGGCCATGAACTGCTTAGCCTCTTCTTCCTTACCCTCTGCCTTGAGTTCCTTAGCCTCCTTGGCATAGAGAACACTGGCTGCACCGCTGGCACCCATAACGGCAATCTCAGCACTGGGCCATGCATAGTTGGCATCACCACGCAGCTGTTTACAGCTCATCACGATGTGGCTACCACCATAGCTCTTACGCAGGGTAACGGTAATCTTGGGCACAGTAGCCTCTCCGTAGGCATAGAGCAACTTAGCACCATGCAGGATAACGGCATTGTACTCCTGACCTGTACCGGGCAAGAATCCAGGAACGTCAACAAGGGTTACAATGGGGATGTTGAACGCATCGCAGAAACGAACGAAGCGGGCACCCTTACGGCTGGCATTGCAATCGAGCACACCTGCCAACTGGTTGGGCTGGTTGGCAACAATACCAACGCTCTGACCATTGAAACGAGCAAAACCGATGATGATATTCTTGGCAAACTTAGGCTGAATCTCAAGGAACTCGCCATTATCAACAATACCTGCGATCACCTCATACATATTGTAGGGGTGGTTGGGGTTGTCAGGCAGAATCTCGTTCAGGAAGTCTTCCTTACGGTCGATGGGGTCTGTACACTCTACAACAGGAGTCTTCTCCATATTGTTCTGAGGAATGTAGCTGAGCAACTTCTTGATGAGAGCAATACCCTCTTCCTCTGTGCTGGCTGTAAAATGTGTTACGCCGCTCTTGGTAGAGTGAACGCTGGCACCACCCAACTGCTCCTGAGTAACAACCTCACCCAATACTGCCTTAACAGGACCAGGACCGGTAAGGAACATATAGCTGGTATTCTCGATCATGACGGTAAAGTCTGTCAGTGCAGGGCTGTAAACAGCGCCACCGGCGCAGGGACCCATGATAGCACTGATCTGAGGAATAACACCACTGGCCATGATGTTACGCTGGAAAATCTCGGCATAACCGGCAAGGGCGTTGATACCCTCCTGCAGACGAGCACCACCTGAATCGTTCAGACCGATAACAGGAGCACCTACCTTCATAGCGATATCCATAATCTTGCATATCTTACTTGCCAACATCTCTGACAAAGAACCTGCACTGATGGTGAAGTCCTGAGCAAAAACATAAACCAGACGACCATCAATAGTACCACAACCGGTTACTACACCATCGCCCAGATAATGCTTCTTCTCCATACCGAAGTTTGTACAACGGTGCTGTACAAACATATCCATCTCTTCAAAACTACCTTCGTCCAGCAACATAGCAATACGCTCGCGGGCCGTATATTTGCCCTTCTCGTGCTGCTTTTCGATAGCCTTTTCGCCACCGCCCAAACGGGCTTTGGCACGGAGTTCAACCAACTCCTTAATCTTTTCTACTTGAGTACTCATTTCTTTATAAAATAAGGTTATATTTTCAATATTTCGCGCACAAAAGTACAAAAAAAAGTGATACAATGAGTCTACTTTTCCTTTTTTTTGAAAAGAATTTCCCACCTTTGAAACTACGTTTCGAAAGTACTCACGTTCGGGAGTAAAAATAAATTCTATATTTATTTTGTATTCCGCTCACTTAATCGTACCTTTGCAGCCACAAAAGTTTTCAGGGAAAATGAGCAAGCAACAGTACGTACCTACCGAGTTAGGAGAAAAGAAAATAGGAGTGCTGCTGTGGCAATATGCCACACCTGCCATCATTGCCATGGTGGCCAGTAGCCTTTACAACATAGCCGACAGTATCTTCGTGGGTTGGGGAGTAGGCGATATTGCCATCAGCGGAATGGCTGTGGCCAGTCCCTTCATGAACCTGTCTGCCGCCTTTGGCGCTATGGTAGGCGTAGGAGCCAGCACTACCATCAGTGTCAGACTGGGACAAGGAAAGTATGATACTGCCCAACATATCTTGGGTAACACCATATCGCTGAACCTGCTGTTGGGAACAATCTTCGCCGCTGTATGCATCTACTTCCTGAATGATATTCTAATGCTGTTTGGTGCCAGCGATGCTACCCTACCCTATGCCTACGAATATATGTTCATCATTCTGCTGGGCAACGTGGTAACACATCTTTACTTTGGTCTGAACGCTATTCTACGAAGTGCAGGACATCCTGCCATAGCTATGAACTGCACCTTCCTGACTATTATCATCAATACCATTCTGGACCCTCTGTTCATCTTTGTCTTCCATTGGGGAATAGCAGGAGCAGCCTGGGCTACAGTAATCAGCCAGGCCGTATCACTATGCGTACAACTGAAGCTATTCAGCAGACCTACAGAACTACTGCATCTGCGCAGAGGCATCTACAAGCCAGATTTGAACATCATCCGCCAGTGTATTGTTATTGGACTTAGTCCCTTCCTTGTAAACTCTTGTGCCTGCATTGTGGTACTCTTCATCAACAACAGACTAAGGGACTACGGAGGCGACATGGCCATCGGAGCTCATGGAGTTGTAAACAGAATTGTCATGCTGTTCGTGACGATGGTAATAGGTCTAGTACAAGGTATGCAGCCGATAGCCGGATACAACTGGGGAGCACGCAAGAACGACCGCGTTTGGCGTGTGCTGCGCTACACTATTGGCGTAGCCACCTGCATCACCTGCTTTGCGACATTGGTGGGCGAGCTGTTTCCTGAATACATTATCAGCATCTTCGGAACAGGCGAGGAACTGACTGGCATTGCCACTTACTCCTACCGCATCATTGTTGCCATGTTCCCACTGGTAGGTGCACAGATAGTGATTGGCAACTTCTTCCAGAGCATTGGTCATGCAGGTAAGAGTATCTTCCTGAGTATGACCCGACAAATGTTGATACTGGTACCTCTGGTATACTTTCTACCCCCCATCTGGGGACAGGACGGCATCTGGTACAGTATGCCTATCTCAGATGCCATCAGCTTCTTTCTGGCAGCCGGCATTCTGGCCTATATGGTACCCAAGATAAAGAAACATGAAACGGATTGGTCTGCTAAGTGATACCCATGCCTATTGGGATGAGCGCTATGCCAAATACTTCAGTGAATGTGATGAGATTTGGCATGCCGGAGACATCGGCAGCATGGAGCTAGTAGAGCGCCTGCAAGAGATTGCTTCCCTTAGAGCTGTTCATGGAAACATAGACGGAGGAGACGTCAGGCGCATGTTCCCTGACAAACTGCGCTGGACTTGCGAAGGTGCCGATATACTGATGACTCACATAGGCGGATACCCTGGCAAGTACGACCCTCGCATCCGACAGCAACTATACGCAAAACCTCCCAAACTTTTTATCAGCGGACACAGCCATATACTGAAGGTGCAATTCGACCCTCAGTTGAAACTCCTGCACATCAACCCAGGAGCAGCCGGACTGCAAGGTTGGCAGACGGTTCGCACCCTTGTACGCTTCTCTGTCGACAAGGGAGAATTCAAAGACCTGGAAGTTATAGAGATTTGAAAACCCTGACGCTTCCGTCCTCGTAGGTTACCTTACGGATAATTACGCCATTCTTTAGTTGAGAGTTGAGAGTTGAGAGTTGAGAGTTAGATATTCTCTGGCCTGACAGATTGTAGTACTCAACGGAACGAATCTTAGAGGAAGAGGCTATAACAGGCTTTATCTCATCTATAACATCCTGACTGGCAAAGAACAACGAGTATGGTTGCTGCACTGTCCCCAATTGGGTTTGTGCCTGGAACAATGCCGCATTGGCTGAACCATAAACCTCGCCTTGTGCATCCAACAGACGGAACACAATACGGTCAGTTCCCTCACCATGAATATTCATAAAGAGTAAATCCCCATCCAACACACCTACGCCTCGACACTCATCTTCACAGAAAGCACCTACATAATAACGTCCGTCAAGTGAGACTTTTTCATCTGCCTGCACGTCAGCTACTAGTGTCATAACATCCGGATAGGCATGTATATCTGCCTGCCAAGCTCCATCCTCTGCCTGAACAGCTGGGGCATAACGGCGACCGCTTGCCTTCAACGGACTAAGGCTCTGCCAACAGAATCCTTGCTCCTGTGCGGTATAGAAGAGATATGACTGTCCAGGCTGCAACATAGTAAGGGAACCTTGCCACTTTCCGTCCTCGTAGGTAGCAAAGGCATCAAGGCCTACCACCTTATCACCTTCCTGCGGAACATAATTGGCAAGAGCTGCCGTCAGCGTTGTGGAATTATAGAGCGGACATCCAATCCAGTTCCAACCTTGCTGCAGGGTAACAGGTTTATTCACATCATAGACAACACCACGCAGGATAACATCAGAGGCTTGCTGCATCTTGATCTTATAGCCCTTGGCTGCTTCCAAAGCCTGCAACTTACCCTGCCAGCCAGCCTCATCACGAAGAACAAGACTGTCATTCTGACTACGCAGACAAAGCGCATTCGCAAGGAATCGACTCTTGTCAACAGATTGGGCCATATTATGCGAAGTCCAGTTCCAGCCCTCAGCCAAAGCCAAGGTGATGGTTTTATCATTGCCAAGCCAACCAGCATTGGTAATGGAGTTATAATCCTTCATTCCTATCTTGTTGGTCTTGTCTATGGTGGGCTGATTCAGGATGGTAGCCATATTGCCTCCATCAGGATATCTGCCATAAGTCTGCCACTTACCCTGTTCCAAGTATTCCATACAGTCGGCCCAGGAGCCATCCTTAGCCTGAATGCTTACGCAGGCACCATCAGCATTGTCCAACTTGAAAGGAGCATGCAACTGACTGACGGCATCCTTATTATCACACCAGACGATGCAAGTTCCATGAGCAGGCACAACACCACTCTGCAGTCGGTACTTCTGAGGCTTGCTGCGATTGTCACTCAGATAAAGCCCTTCCAGGCTGATATCCTGATCTGTGGTGTTGTAAAGTTCCAACCAGTCGGATTTCTTACCGTATTCACTGACATATATGTCATTGCCGGCACTTACCTCGTTGATACGCAAAGGAGAAGCTCCGCTCGCCCATCGCTCCTGTTCGTCAGTAACAGGTTCAAACATAGCCTTCAGCACAATCTTGCTATTGTTGGAGAAATTCTCGTGCAAATCAAAGGATGCGTTCGCAGTAAGCATCTGCCCACCTGTACTGGTCAGCACAAGACTACCATCATACCACATATCCGTACTTGAGGCCGAGCAATTTTTAATCTCCACCGCTATCTGGTTGGCACCTTTAACAAGATACTCATGGGGAATAACAAAGCTACCCTGACAAGGTTCCTGTCCCTCATAATGTCCGCCTACTGTAAAATCATCGTACTTAGAACCGCTGGCAATGTAATAGCTACCAACCTCGTGACCATTTACATAAAGCGTCATTCCATCATCTATCTGGTAGTTAAAGGTAAGAATATCATCATCAGAAAGCAGGGAATTCAGCGTAAAAGTATTGCGGAAATAATAGGTAGGACGCTTCTTGCTGCTATTGCCTCCATAATCAAGCTTGGTAACAGAATTATCCTGCATATAGTACCCAGCATTGCCATAACCGAAGGGAGCCAATCCCGTTCGCCATCCGTTTTGTTCATCCACAAAAGCAGCAGACTTCCAGTCATATGCATCCATGGAACCTTGGTCGTAATACTTCCATTCGGCACCATAGGATATAAGTGTTGTTGATGATGCAGTCAGATCCTGCAACTGCCAACCGGCAAAAGTATAACCGGCAGGAGCCTTTGCTGTAAGTTGTATGGGAAGTGCTCCGTACGAGAAAAGATAGCCGGCAAACTTACCTGTAGGAATCCCTTGTCCATTTATTGCCAGACAAGCCTCCGGTATATTGGCGGAAAGATTGGCATAAAGGCCGTAGCTGAGACCGTAATAGTTTCGTAAGGTAGTGATACGACTTCCATTATATGCCGACCGTATAGTACCAATCAAACTTGTACTGGAACTGCTGCCCTCAAAACTCAAGGCAGGATTGATGTTGTTGTAGATTTCCTTTATTATCTGCTCACAACGTGTAGGCTCAAACACACTTCCGTCCACAATACAATAGGCATCCATAAACTGACGACGGAAGGGGTCGTACGTCATCAAATTACGAAACAGATCGTCCACGTTGCCACCTCCACTGGTATTCAATACCGCCGTAAGCATATCAAAACGATCAAATGCTGAGTCAGTATCAAAAAGGACGAAATGGAATTTACCATCGGTGCGACTACGGAAGCCTTTCACATTATTGGTGTTTGTTATCCAATCCGAGGGACCCATATAGCAATCCAACGCCATATAGTTTATGTATTCATCAATATCCAGAAGGTCGCAAATCTGCTTATAAGTATCACTGGACTTTGTCCGTGCCAGAGTAGAAGACAAATTCACCAATTGAAGCCACGCCTTATTATCGCCTACCTTCTGATTGTACTGGGCATTGCTCAGATCAAACTGATCCATATCATCAAAGTCAATACCATAGTTGCTGTAAGCATAGTGTTTATTGTTACTTTCACGGATATTAAGCATACCGTAATAATCTCCGTTCAGGAAGACATGTGCAGGCTGATAGTCCTGACAATCTACATAGAATCCGCTCCTCAACACAATAGACTGAAAAACGGGATCCTTTGTTCGTGAGTAAGTATCATTACCTCCATTCCTGACTTGCCAACAACGATATTTGTTATGTTTTTTGAAAGGGAAGACGGGATAACCAATTACATTTACCCCCTCGTATCTCTTATCGGTCTTAATACGGAAGGAGCTTCTTGCCTCCCAATATTTTCCGTCTACCGTTCCACTACCGTAGGCTCTTGTCCATCCTCCAGCGATCTCCAAGTCGGTCTCTTGGTTCAACACCTCGGAATACTGGATATTACCATTCTTATCCTTTACCGGAACCATATAATTCACATTCACTGGACGTTCCCAATCCATATTCCAGTTACAGGCAGTATTCTGTCCGTTTCCACTAACACCATTGATACCCTTTACAAAAACACCCACCCTGCTGTCAAAGAAGTTCTTGGGAGCTGAAGAAACAACCAGAATAGGCAGATAGTAGTCATGATTACGGAAGATATAACTACGTGTCACAACGGGGCTTGTCAAATACCCATCTTGCACGAGACATAGACGCAGGATAGTGGTATTCTCGATAGTAAAATGTCCATCAGAACTAGTTTCTCCATTGTTAGCCGTTGGAGTACTACCGTCTGTAGTATAGCGCAAGGTGGCACCAGAGGGAATTCGCACATGAACAGAGAAGGGTTCAGAGAAGACACGACTGTCTGTATCCACCGATGGAGCATCCAATCTGTCTGAGGCAAACTGACTGGTGGTATTGGTAGCCTCCGGTGTTGGCTCACTGGTGGTTTCCCATTCTTCGCCACCATCCTGAGTGCGTGCCCATGAACAACGGGGTATAGCTGGGGGATATGAAACCGAGGTGATAAGCGACTTATCAGTATTCAGCAAACTGATGGTACCTCCCTCAGGATCAAGTTTAAAAGACATCTGCAATCTGGAGTAAGAGCCGAAGGAACCTGAATTAAAATGATGGTCAAACCACAGTACCTTAAAGCCTTTGGCAGGGACAGAACCATGGTTAGCGAGCAATCGTGTCTCATTCACTCCGTCCGAAACATACATATTCCTAAGAGGCTGATTAGTAGAAGACGGATTATATATCTCTATCCAACCACCATAACAGTTGGCATGATCCAGATACAGGTCATTATTAGCAACCTGAATTTCGTTGATTAAAAGGGGACTGTCAGTCTGTTCCTGCGCCAAAACAGTAACTGGAACCAAGAGTATTAGAAGGCTTGTTATATATATTTTCATTGTATCATTGCATTTTAGGCATCTTCGGTTGACAAAGATACACAATAAATTCAACAACAAACAAGATTGAGTATTCTTTAACATCACTAAAAGTTCCTTTTTGAATTTCAAAAGCAACAAAAAAAGGCCTAAAAGAGGCAATTTTTACCTTTTTTTTAAACTTTTTGCCTATACTTTATAATATTTAATGAATTTTTCCTACTTTTGGACATCGTTGACAGTAAATCGAGAAACTAAATCAAGAAAAATATTATTAACTAACTTAAACTAAAAAACGTATGAAAAAACATCTGTTTTCATTACTTGCAATGCTGACAGCTTTTGGTTCATCTGCGTTAGCGATTGATCAGATCAATGGCGTATACCAGATTGGTACAGCAGCTGATTTGAAGGCATTTGCCGAACTAGTAAATGGTGGTAATTACACTGCCAATGCCATCCTGACGGCTGACATTGACAAGGGTAACGACGGCACCAAAATTGCCCAAAGCGGTGAATATCAGGGAATCTTTGATGGCGCAGGACACACCATTACCATTAACCTGACAGACACAGAAAGTCAGGGTCCTGCCCTTTTCCGTTCAATTGGTAATCGTGGTATCGTTCAGAATTTGAAGGTAGAGGGTACCATTAAAACATCAAAGCAGCATGCTGCTGGTATTGCCAACTACAGTGCAGCACTTATCCGTAACTGCTTCGCTGACTTGAAGTTCGAGTTAAGCGGCTTAGCTGATGCCAGTGCAGCAGGTCTTGTAGGCCAGCTGAACAGACCTGCCATTATCGAGAACTGTCTTTCTAAGGTTGTTATCACAGGTGCCGACTCTCACAAGTGTGGTGGTTTGGCTGCATGGGTTGATGCTAACCGTATCAACATTGCAAACTGTCTGGTCATCAATGACGACTGCAGTTTCGACATCTCAGACGGCAAAAGTGCTGGTCTTGTACGTGATGGCGACAACAAGTTAAAATTCGTCAACCTGTCAACATACAATGCAGATAGCTACAAGAACCGTCCTGAAGGCGCCAATGCCAACAACTACATCACCAACGACTGGGGTGGTGCTGTTAACCAGAGTACAACTGTTGTAACTGCAGAGGAGTTGAAAAGCGGTAAGATTTGCTATCAGTTGAATAGCGACCAAAGCCACATCGGCTGGGTTCAGAACATTGGCGATCCATATCCTGTTCCTGCTGTATTCGGCAAAGATAAGAAGCAAGTTTATGCTTCTGCACCTACCAACTGCCAGGGTAAGGCTGATGGCGAAGTTACCTATGGTAACGTTCCTGCCGATGTAATAATCACAAAACACACATACGACAAGTATGGTGTCTGCACAACTTGCGGTCAGTTTAATTGGAATTGCTTCAGTTTCGAGGATCCCACAAGATTTGACCCCGCTACCAAGTCTGTTCTTCTTGGCAATGCTGATGACCTCTATTTGGCAGAAGGATGGAACCGTTTGCAGAACGGCTTCAAGCTGAACATGAAGATGGTGAACGACATTACCTGCACCCCTCCCACTGGTCAGCTTATCTTCAACAGTAGCGACTGGATGGACAGCAACTTCGATGGCGACGGACATGCAATCACCATCAACTTTGTTGACATTAAAGAAAACTGTGCAGCATTCCTGCCCATGTTCGATGGTGACTTCGAGAACGTTATCATGCACGGCTCTATTAGCACTGCCAACCAATATGCAGGTTCTATTGCAGGTCGTTTCTATGGTAACAACCAGAAGATCCGTAACGTATTCTCTGATATTACCATCAATAGTACAAAGACAAACGATAACACCAGTGGCGGTTTCGTAGGTATTTCTGCAGCCAATGCTACTTTTGAAAACTGTATCTATGCAGGCGATTTCAAGGGTGTTGATGGAACCCAGTGTATTGCAGGCTTTATCGGTTGGGCAAATGGCGGTAATAACTGCCTCACCAATTGTGCATTCTTGGGCACATTGACCAATGCTGGTGGTGACTCACACACCATTAGCCGTAACAACGGTCAGATTACGAGCAGAAATGTATATAGCCTGAACGAGTACAACGGTTCTGATGGAGGCAAATACATCAAGACAAGCGCAGAAGCCGTAGCAAACGGTGAACTGGCTTATATGTTGAACGGCAAGGAAAATGCCATAGAGCGTTTCTACCAGTTGATTGGCACAGACAAATATCCCACTCCTATTGCCAAGGAAGGTGCACTTGTTTATACAGTTGCTTCTAATTTACGTTGTGACGGTAAGCCTCTGAGTGACGATGTCACATACAGCAACACACTTCCTACCATTCCTAACCATGAGTTCGAAGACGGCGTATGCAAGAACTGTGGCGACCTTGAGAAAGACAATGACGGTTACAAGAAGATTGCAAATGCCAAGTCTCTGGCTCAGTTCTCCAAGTTAGTAAATGAGGGCAAAACCAGCACAAAGGCACGCTTGTATGAAGATATTGACATGAAGGACACCGAATACACAACTGCCGGTAGTCAAGCAAACATCTTTGTTGGTGAATTCGACGGCCAGGGTCACGCCATCAGCAACCTGACTGTCAGTGGTGCTGATTACACAGGTCTGCTTGGCGTTATTGGTGACGGTGCTATTGTCAAGAACTTTGTTTTGGATAAGAGCTGCTCTATCAATGGTAACGCATTCGTTGGTGCAATTGGTGGAACAAACGGCCCTGGTAAGGTATACATTACCAATGTAGGTAACGAAGGTACCGTTACAGGTTCTGCACAGAATGTATCTGGTATCCTTGGTTGTGACATGAATGGTGCTATGGATATGTTCATCATCAATTGTTATGTAACAGGTGCTGTAAAGGGTAATCGTGAGTCAGCTACCATCTGCTCTTGGTCAAGTGGAAAGTCTAAGGTTACCAACTGTTGGAGTATTGCTCCATTGGAAGGCATTTACGGCACCAACTCTTTCACTCGTGGTAGCACAGCCGTTATCAACTGTTACGAGATTGAAGGCATAGGTAAGCAGAACGATGTAAACAAGATTACTGACGCAGACGTTAAGAATGGTAAGCTTTGCTACATCTTTAACCAGAATGCTGGTGAAACAATTTTGAAGCAGTGGTTGGGCAAGGAAGCATATCCTAACTTCCGCGGTCAGATGGAAGTTTTCTATGACGCAGAGAACAATGCATACTACAATCTGCTCGAAGTTATGTCTGAAGAGTTTGAAAACACCGAGAAAGCTGGCGTTAAGGGAACCTTTGAGTTCAGTAGAGCTGCTACCAATGTCACAAACAACGCAGTTGCTCTCATCATGGAGAAGGAAGACTATGAAGCCAACGGAATCTTCAATGCTAAGCATCTCTTTGGTGCAGTAGCTAAGAATGGCAACTTCAACATTACAGACGATGGCAAACTTGAGATTAATTTCACCAGCTTCAGTGGACACACTGCACAGCCTATCTTCGAGGGTGACCTTGAAAGAGCTAATGTAGGTGATGTTAAGGCTGACGCCAAGTATGTAGTTGTCATCTATGGTGGTAGTGCTGCATTCAATGGTGTTGTCTACAAAGACAATATCGTACAGAGCTACACAGGCGCAGAGTTGTTGTCATTGGTTGTAGACCAGGCTATTGAGAATGTAGAATTCAATGATCCTACAGCTATCAACGGTATCAATGCCAACAAGAACGCTGAGATTTATAGCATCAGCGGTACTCGCGTCAACAAGGCTCAGAAGGGTGTTTACATCATTAACGGTCAGAAGACTGTTATCAAGTAAGCATAACTTACTGAAACACTAATATTGGAATCCCTCCTTGCACCCAAGCAAGGGGGGATTTCTCTTTATATATATAATAAGGTATATATTGGATTAGAGATTAGGGATTAGGAATTAGGAATTAGAGACTCACTAACCGATAACCACTAACCACTAACCGATAACCACTAACCGCTTATTAGGGGGCAATATCTAACAATAAATGTTAAAATTCATAGGCAGAATGCATTTTTCTTACTTTTTTCTTGGAGTGATTTAATGTTTTAAATTACATTTGCAACAGATAAATCGAAAACATTAAATCAAATGATAAAGAATAAGAAAGAAATAAACACTTTGACCAAGGCCGAGATGGAGATTATGAATATCCTCTGGGACGAGGCTAAGCCTATGAGCACGCATGCTATTATAGAAAAGTATCCAGAACCTAAGCCTGCCTATTCTACCATTGCTACCTTCATGAAGATCCTTACCAAGAAGGAGTTTGTTTCTTTCCGCAAGGGAGAAGAGGGCGACAAGACCTTCTACTTCTACCCTCTCATCACTCGTGTGGAATATACCCGCAAGTTCATGAGTCAGGTTAAGAGCACCTTCTTCGGAGGCTCAGTAAAATCCCTCATCTCCTTCTTTGCAAAAGAAGAGAAACTCTCTGACGAAGACTTGCAAGAAATCATGAAAATGATTCGCTAGCCGCTAACCATTAACCGCTAACCAAACAATATGGAATACATCCTAAAGTCAGCTTTAACGCTATCACTACTATACACACTATTCTTCTTTTTCCTCAGAAAGGAGACATTCCACAGGTTCAACCGCTTGTGCCTGCTATTCAGTTTAGTGACATCCCTGCTGCTACCCCTGGTGCATATCTCCACCTCACACCCCACAGCTGTGAACAAGGCAGTAACGGCAAGTACCACCTATATTACCACACTGCCTGCCATTGTGGTGACAGCTGAATCAGAGGCACCTCTGTTTACCTGGAGCGATGTACTGGCAGGCATCTATTGGGCAGGCCTATGCATAATGCTATTCTATCTGCTCATACAGATTATACAGACATATCATATTATGCAAGGCGGATTGCGTCATACTGATGAGTACGGCAACACCGTCATCCTAAAGGAGGACGTAAAGTCACCCTTCAGCATCTTCCACTTCATTGTTATGAGCGTTGAGGACTACGAGAAACAGCGCCATAACATACTAACCCACGAGCAGGAACACATCCGCATGGGACATAGCTATGACCTATTGCTCCTGCAGGCAGTGAAAACGCTTCAGTGGTTCAATCCCTTTGTATGGCTTCTGGAAAATGACCTGAAAGCTATACACGAATACCAGGCCGATGAGGCCGTCATCAACCAAGGCATCGATGCAAAACAATATCAACAACTTCTCGTCGTGAAGGCCGTCGGCAATCGTCTGCAGCCATTTGCCAATAACCTCAGACGAGGCTCACTAAAAAAACGTATTATTATGATGTACCAAAAGAAATCCAACCGTTGGCTAATGCTGAAAGCCGTAGCCATCCTTCCTGTGACTTGTTTTGCAATCTACGCGTTTGCAACACCAGAGAGTAAGGTCGTAGAGAAACTGAAGAGCCAAGTGGCTGCCATAGAGCAGAGTATCAAGAACGTTGAGACTCCCGTTGTAGAGCAGACAACAGAGGAACCTGTTGCCGTAGTAGAGCAGACAACAGAACCCGAAATGGAGACCGTTGCCGAAGAGACACCAGAAACCATTGCCGCCCCCAATGACAGCATAATTGACATACCTGAGAAAAACGCAGAATTCGAAGGTGGATACGAAGCTATGTATAAACTCATAGCCGAAAATATGAAGTATCCCCAGATTGCAAAAGAATGTGAGGTACAGGGAAGAGTGTCCGTTAGATTTGTAGTAGAAAGGGACGGAACCATTTCTAACGTTACAATTTACAGCAATAAAGCTGGTGCAAACGTTGAAGTTCGTGATGTTGAGGGCGAAGACCCTAATGCTACTGTAGAAAGCTACACCCAAAAAGAAGGTGATACCCAGTACTTAACACGTGCCGAATTCAATACAGCGCGCAAGGCGCTGGAGGAAGAAGCCATACGAGTGGTACTTACAACTTCCGGCAAATGGCAGCCTGCAGAGGACAAGGGGCAGAAGGTTCGCTGTCGTTTTAATCTTCCCATCAGCTACCGCCTGAATTAAGTCCCTTTATTAATATATAAGGTATAAGAGGACAAAATGTCCTATGACTTAAAGTATACCCCAAAAGTCAAAGGAAAAGCTTTTGGGGTATACTTTTTTAAACCTCAAACAAAACAACAAGATGAAAAAATACGCACTAATTATATACATACTATTACTATGTGTCTTTAGCGGATGCAGCACCTATAGAAACAAATCCGCAAAGGTTAACAGCATCCTCTGGGAGATCTCAAAGAAAGATATCGAGAAGAAATCCTACCTATTGGGAACCTGTCATATTGTTGACTACCATTATCTGGATTCTATTCCAGAGTTCGTGTCAATAATACAAAATGTTGATGCCATTGCAACAGAACACGATGGACGCGAACTTATGAAAGAATATTTACGACCATTTTTCGAGGCTAAAAACAACAAAATACCCTCGTATGCCTTCATGCCAAATGGAGGACAAGACTACAAGAGTATATATACAAGCGAGGAGGAATATCATCTTGTAGACAGCTTCTTCAACCAATTCATAAAAGAACCTAACGCGCCTAATTTTAAACTGGAAAAAATAAGGCCGGCGCAAACCATGATGATAATAAATGCATATTACAGGTTTATGGGTTCGTTAGAGAGAACGTATGGCGACAACAACCTTCCAGCCAACTATATACAGATGGATGCAGGTATTGAAGAGCAGGGGCGAAAACAGAAGAAGCGTCTTTTCTTCCTGGAAGATTTGGAAGACAGGATAGATGACAATGAGAATGCATTGTATATTGACACCTGCAACCTGACCAGACAAAGCCATATGCTATACCTGACCTGTAAGGGGTACGTAGAGCTGAAAAAGAAGAAATCAGAAACAGACACTACGGCTCTTACTAACCAAGGCGAGAAATCAGACCTCAACACACTTTACAGGAAAGGTGATCTGGAAAGGCTGTATAAAGAGCGCATACAGTCAAGAAGTGTACCTGCAGAAATTTCAGATGATTTCCAACAGAAGGAAATCTATGACTTTGTTGAAGGAAGAAACAAAAGGTGGATACCGGTTATCAAATCCAACATCAAAGAGAGTTCCTGCCTGATTGCCGTTGGGGCAGGTCATCTTCCAGGCGAAGAAGGAGTGATAAACCTGCTCCGCAAGGAAGGCTATAAGGTTAAGCCCATAGATATATACGGAAAGAAAAAACAGAAGTAGGCGCAACAAAGTGTTTTAAGCCTAAAGACAAAACATTGTAACACGCCAAGAAAAACTTTTTTCAAGGCTTGAAAATATATTTTCATGACTTGATAATTTATTTTCAGGGCTTGATAATTTATTTTCAAGGCTTGAAAATAATTTTAAAGGCCGAAAAAAAAGGTTTTATCACACGATAAAACCTTTTTTATATCAAGTATAATAGAACTTTATGCCTTTACACGACCCAGGTATGAACCGTCACGGCTGTCAACCTCTACGATCTCGCCTTCCTCGATGAACAAGGGAACACGGATTTCAGCACCAGTCTCAACACGAGCGGGCTTCAGAGTGTTGGTAGCAGTATCACCCTTCAGGCCGGGCTCTGTCCAAGTAATCTGCAGATGAACCTTAACAGGAACGTCAGCATAAAGAACGGTCTCTGTGCTTGAGTCAACAACAACCTCCACGTTCTCGCTCTCCTTCAGGAAGTTAACACCGTTAACCAAAGAGGGAGCAATGTTAATCTGCTCGAAGGTCTCGTTGTTCATGAATACCAAGTCCTCACCGTCCTTGTAAAGATACTGATAGGGACGACGCTCTACGCGAACATCCTCCAGCTTCTCACCAATATTGAAACGCTTCTCAATAACACCACCGTTAACAACATCCTTCAGAGTTACGTTCATAATGGTGTTACCCTTACCGGGCTTACGGTGCAGGAAGTCGATACAGAAGTACAGCTTGCCATCCATACGGATACAAACACCTTTCTTAATGTCTTGTGAATTAATCATAAAAATACCTTTATTTTGTACTGTTTTATACTATTTCGGCTGCAAAAGTACGAAAAAAAGATAAAAGAGAAAAGTGAAAAGAGAAAAATTAAACGTTATCTCTTGCGTAATCAGAAAAAAAGTCATAATTTTGCACCCCGAATCGATATAGACAAACAAATAAAAAGCAAAATAAAGATATGAAAAGAACATTTCAGCCCCACAACCGTCGCCGTAACAACAAGCACGGTTTCCGTCAGAGAATGACCACCGCTAATGGTCGTCGCGTTTTGGC
>CAMKTJ010000033.1 GCA_946415645.1 uncultured Prevotellaceae bacterium | reverse complement strand
TAGTGGTTAGTATATCTGATTGGGGTATATGCATAGTTTTGGTTTCATGGTAAATCACACCGCCTCCCTGCGCTCAGGGAACACGCCTTAGCGTGCGTCTTTTAAGACTTATGGGCGATATTCATTTGCAAAGATACAAATAAAATTGATAATTGAAAATTGATAATTGAAAATTATATTGCAGCACTTCCTTGTTTCGAGACAAAGCCTTAGCAAAAAGGGGGTCTTTAAATGTACAAACAAAAATCAGCACCTTGTGGGGTGCTGATTAGTCATTATTATAGGGTGGCGTGTATAACTTCAGTAGTTACCGATTTCATTATTCTTCTTTCTTGTTATCCAACAAGGCTTTAACGGCCTTATCGAAGTCACTCTCCAAAAGTCGCATCTCGCGCTCACGATAGATTTCAAACTCACGCTCAGCTTTTTTGATAGCTTCTTCGTGCGATATGGTACCGTTACCTTCCAGAATATTCTTCCTCAGACGCAGTATCTGGTCATCAAGAGCCTGAATCCAATCGGCCATCGTCATAGGATTCTGCTCCAACGCCTGAAACTCGGCATAGTCCAGGAACTGGGAAGTAAGGAGGTTCAGACGCTGAAGTTCCAACTCCGTCAGATAGTTCTTAGCAATCTTCACGTCGTCACGCGTCACATAGTTACCCTTGAAGTTAGTCATTCCCACAAAAGGCTTCTCATTGTCCACACGCTCATAAATCAGTTCTGCAGCAGTATGCTCGTGTACAGCATAGTGCATCTTGTTCTGCACGGTAGAGAAAAACAACTTGGTAATCTTGGCACGAGGATCATAATCGGTAGAGGTGGCATAGATGTCCGTCACCTGCTGATAGAAGTTGCGCTCACTGCTGCGGATGTCGCGAATGCGTTGCAGCAGTTCCTTGAAGTAGCGATTACCACCCTGTTTCAATCGCTCATCATCCATGGTAAATCCCTTCTGGATATACTCATGCAGTAGTTTGGTTGCCCAGCGACGGAAACGAACTGCTATAGGCGATTGCACGCGATAACCAAGGGCAATGATGACATCGAGATTGTAGTGCAATACCGTATGAGTTTGTGTTTTACCCTCTATGGCACCATGCTGAGTGGTAGTTCGGAATTTCCGAACAACCACTTCTTTGTCTAACTCCTTGTCAGCAAAGATGTTTGTCAGATGTTCGCTAATGTTTGATTTGCTTGACTGGTATATATCTACCAATTGTGCTTGCGTCAACCACACATCTTCATCGGCAAACAATGTATTCACACAGAGTTTGCCTTCTTCATCCTTATAGAGTATCAGTTTGTTTTCTTTGTTCATCTTCTGATTATTTATACCGCCTCCCTGCGCTCAGGGAACACACCTTGGCGTGCGTCTAAAAAGACTTATGAGCGATATCTGGTTACAAAAATAGTGAAAACCGAGAGAAAAGCCAAATTTTATAGCAGTAAAATGCTGACGACTAAACAACAATCAGCACCTTGTGGGGTGCTGATTGTTCCGTATTATATATTGTTAATTGATTGTTTGTAGGATTCAAGAGGATTTTATATGATTTTAGAGGACGTCCTCTTGTTTCCTCTACTTTCCTCACCAGTCCTCTTTTCGTCATCTTGCTTTCTCTCTTATTCTCTTCAGCTCTGTCTCTAGTTCTTTAATTCTCAACTCCTGTCGTTTGATTGTGGCTTCCATTTCCTTCATCTTGCGGTCTTGCTCCGCACGATATCCCGTGCGCACCCTATACATCCGCTCTTTCATCCCTCCCTCCTTGCGGAAGCGGTCTTCCAGGGTGGCGAGATAACCGTTCATCAGTACATCTATCTGGCAGCACATCGTGTAACCGGTATTCGCCATTTCCTCGTCGTTCCACTTCTGGAAGAATGGCTCATAATCAGCGAGGCGATTGTGCGCTTTTGTGAACTCGCGCATCGCAAGGTAGCGGGGATGCTTGTTGTTCCAAAGGGGCAGCTTGCGCGAAAGAAGATAGTCCTTGAAGTCTTCTCTCAACTCATGAATGCTCGAACGAGCCACATTCAGCAGTCTCAGTTCCATCTCTGTAGAGGTCTTGCCGTCTTCCGAGCCTTCAATGATGTTCTGCTTGCCAGAGCGGGCTGCCTGCACCATCTGGTCAACGGTCCTGTCGCCGTACTTGGGCAGGAAACGCTCGCAGAACACGAAGGTCATCTGGTAGAGTGCCTCCGACTTCTGATAGAACCGCAGTTCCCTCCAGTTTGCACCTTCAAGCAATACTCTTTCGCTGTTATTCACTTCATCCGTCATTACTTATTTTTATTTGATCAGAAAAAAAAGAATCAAAGAACCACCCCCTTGATTCTTCTATGCAAATATACGATTAAGTGAGCGGAATACAAAATAAATCTCGTTTATTTTTATTCCCGAGCGGAGAATTGAGAATTGAGGCGGCTATGCCGCAATTGAGAATTGAAAAATTTTAAAACGATAACGTCAACGTAAACTTAAACTTTTCAGCTACCTTTGGATACCCGAACGCCTATGCTACGTCTACGCTCTGCCTATACTAAAAAAGGGGAAAGGAACGCCAAGGGAGGAGCAATGATCCACCTAAGGAGTGCCTCATATTTACCTCAAGGTTACCTCAAGGTTACCTCAAGGTTACCTCAAGGTTCAGAAACAAGGGGTAAAAGGCGTGTTTACAATAGGAACTACGAGCTTACATTTGTACCCTCCTGGGGGTAACACGTGTAGACTCCTGGGGGTAACACGTGCAGACTCCTGGGGCTGCAAACTTTCACTTCTGCTGTCATATACTTGCGGGGAATTAAAAAAAGTAATATCTTTGCCCAAAAGATTTAAAAGAGTGTATTATGAACAAGGTAATGCTGATAGGTAATGTAGGCAAAGAGCCTGAAGTACGCTACGTGGATGCCGGCGTTTGTGTGGCAAGCGTAAGACTGGCTACCAAGGAACGTGGCTATAAGCTGCCCAACGGGGGCGAGGTGCCTGACCGTACGGAGTGGCATAACGTTATACTGTGGCGCAAACTGGCCGAGGTGGTGGAGAAATACGTCCATACGGGTGACAAGCTGTACATAGAGGGACAGATTCATACACGTACATGGGACGACCGCAACGGCATTAAGCGTTCTATTACAGAGATTTGGGCAGACTCTATGGAGATGCTTACGCCTAAGTCTCAGGATACACCAGAAAATAACGTATAATGGATATAGCGTCGTATTTTCAGGCGCTGGGCGATGCCTGTTGCGCCATACACTTTCACGAGCCCACCATGGGCGTGATAGTGGCTTTCTGTCTGGCTATCTTCCTGCTGATGTGTAGTGCCTTTGTATCTGCCAGCGAGATTGCTTTCTTTAGCCTTACCCCCTCTGACATCAACGAGGTGGAGGAGGAGAAACATAGTTCAGACAAGAGTATCATGGCATTGCGTGATGACAGCGAGCGTCTGCTGGCCAACATCCTTATCTGCAACAATCTGGTTAACATCTCCATCATCACATTGCTGGACTTTGTGTTCATGAAGGTGATGGATTTTGGCGGTTCAGATGTGTTGCAGTTCCTGCTGATGACGGTGGTGCTGACATTCCTGCTGCTGCTCTTCGGCGAGGTGATACCTAAGATTTACAGCTCGCAGCATACATTGGCGTTCTGCCGTTTTGCTGCCCCCAAGCTGCGCAAAATCAGTAAGATTCTGTCGCCTTTTAGTAATCTGCTAATCAGAAGTAAAGTTGTAACAAGACGCTTTGTTCATGCTGATACACAAAGCCTTACGGTGGACGATTTGGAGAAGGCCATGGAACTGACCGACCAGAAGGACATCGCTCAGGAGAGCAGTATGCTGGAGGGTATCATCCGCTTTGGCGGTGAGATGGCGAGGGAGATTATGACCAGCCGTGTGGACATAGTGGCACTGGACATAAACACGCCTTTCCCTGATGTGCTGAAGTGTATTGTTGAGAATAACTACAGCCGTATCCCTGTCTATCAGGGTACGCAGGATAAGATAAAAGGTGTGCTGTACATCAAGGACCTGCTGCCTCATCTGGGCAAGCCTTCAAGCTTCAGATGGCAGAGTCTGATAAGGCCTCCGTACTTTGTTCCTGAGACCAAGATGATAGACGACTTGCTGCGCGACTTCCAATCCAACAAGGTTCACATGGCCATTGTGGTGGATGAGTTCGGTGGCACCAGCGGACTGGTGACAATGGAGGACATCATAGAGGAGATAGTAGGTGAGATTAACGATGAGTACGATGATGAGGAGAAACCCTATCAGCGTCTGAACCAGAACACCTACATCTTTGAGGCTAAGATATTGCTGGCCGACTTCATGAAGCTCTTCGACCTGGATGATGATTACTTTGAAGAGGTGGAAGGGGAGGCAGATACGCTGGCTGGCCTTCTGTTGGAGATAAAGGGTGAGTTCCCTCAGCTACACGAGAAGATGGCGTACAAGGCCTTCTCCTTTGAAATCATGGAGATGGATGAACGCCGCATTGTGAAGGTGAAAGTAATTTTTAAGCCGGGCTCAATGCCGGCTTAAAAATAGTTGAGAGTTGAAAGTGTAGAGTTTAGAGGCAGTTTAAGAAGTTTAAAGGTTTAAGAAGTTTAAAGGTTTAGTGGTTAGCAAAATAAAAATCTCAATAACCAATAACCTATATCCAATAACCTTTCAAATTAGCACTTTATTGCTGATAATAATGCTGAAACGGCTTTCTGGGGGTCTTTTAGCTCATCCAATAAGGTGACGAACTTACTGCCTATGATGGCGCCGGCGGCATTGCGCTGGGCGCTTTCCAATGTCTGCTTATTGCTGATACCAAAGCCTATCATGCGGGGATGCTTCAGGCCCATCTGATTTACTTTATTGAAATATGCCTGCTTGGCCTGATCAAACTCTTTCTGGGCACCTGTTGTGGCTGCTGAGCTGACCATATAGATGAATCCATCTGTATTATCATCAATGAAGCGGATACGCTCGTCGGATGTTTCGGGCGTGATAAGCATGATGACGCGGATATCATACTTGTCGGCAATGGGCTTTACCTCTTCCATGTAATCGCGGAAGGGGAGGTCGGGGATGATAACACCATCTACATCAGCTTCCTTACAATTATGGAAGAATGCCTCGTAACCCATCTGGTAGATGGGGTTCATATAGCCCATCAGTATTAGGGGCAGCTTGACGCCTTCCTTTCTGACCTCTGTAATCTGAGCAAAGAGCTTACGCAGGGTCATGCCGTTGCGTAGTGCCTTGGTGGCGGCATCCTGGATGACAGGACCGTCTGCCATGGGGTCGCTGAAGGGAATACCAACTTCTATGAAGTCTATGCCGTTCTGCTCTATAGCCTTGATGATACTGCATGTGCTCTCTACTGTGGGATGACCGGCGCAGAAATATAATGAAAGGAGACCTGAGTTCTTCTCCTGAAAAAGCTTATTGATTCTATTCATCGCGATTATTTACTATTTGACGATTTACAATATACGATTTATTTACTATTGGTCTATTTCTCCCTCGCCTTAGGAGAGGGTTGGGGAGAGGCTTTTTGTGAACTTTACTAATGCTTCCTTGTCTTTTAGGGCGGGGGAAGTTTCGAAGCGCGAGTTGAGATCTATGCCTACCCATCGTGGGTGACGCCATCGTCTGACTTTCTCCTCATCACCCGGACCTATGCCGCCAGAGAGTAGGAAAGGGGTGTTACCCTTGTAGTGCTGCAGGATGTCCCAGTTGAACTGCTCGCCACTACCTCCTACACACTTGCATTTGGTGTCGAAGAGGAAGAGGGTAGCAACATCCTCGTATTGGGTGGTGTTGGCAAGGTCGGCCGCATCGCTGACGCTGAAAGCCTTGATAATTGGCAATCCTGTGCGCTCTTTTATGGTGCGGAAGAAGTCGGCAGATTCTCCTCCGTGCAGTTGTATGGCTCCCAACCCAAAGGCCTTTACCTTTTCTATTACATATTCTGCCGTGGGATTGACAAAGACGCCAACCCTTGTGCATTGGGGCAGGTATTCTGGTACTGCGGTGACATTACGCTTTGAGCCCTCCCAGAAGATGAATCCCATCATATCCGGGTGGACGGCTTCCTCAACAGCGCGTATGTTTTGGGGCTCGCGCATACCACAGACTTTTATTTTCAAAAATTCAAAATTCAAGATTCAAAATTCAAAAATTTCGCTAACCGCTAACCTTTAACCGCTAACCGCTATAGCTGGGCGATGAAATCGCCAAGCGCCTCTCCTGGGTTGGGTTGCTTCATGAAGTGCTCACCCATTAGGAAACCACGGTAGCCTGCCTGACGCAGCAGCTTGATGGTGTCGGGGTTGCCAATGCCGCTCTCGCTGACCTTCACCTTATCCTCTGGAAGGCGTGCAATCATATTGAAGGAGTTCTGCACATCAGTATGGAAGGTGCCCAGATTGCGGTTGTTGATGCCCAGCATATCTACATCCAACTCGGCATAATCCAGTTCCTCTAGGGAGTGCATCTCTAACAGTACCTCCAGCTTCAGCTCGTGAGCAAGGGCTGCCAATGACTTTACCTCCTGCTTCTTCAGGTCGGCAGCTATAAGCAGCACTGCATCGGCACCAATCTGACGGGCCTGGAAGAGCTGGTATTCATCTATGATGAAGTCCTTGCGCAGGATGGGGATGCTTACCAGGGGGCGTGCCGTACGGATGAAATCCATGCTACCGCCAAAGTATTGCTCATCTGTGAGGATGCTAAGTGCTGCTGCTCCGTTCTGCTGGTAGGATGGGGGAATGACCTCTGGTTTGCCCTCTTCCTTTATCCAGCCCTTGGAAGGGCTCTTGCGTTTGAACTCGGCAATGATGCCGTGTGCATCCTGGCTAAGTGCCTGAGACATGCTGCGAGCCTCTACACCCTCTGCCATCATCTTCTCGACAATGGCATAAAGCTGGCGTGCAGGCACTTGCTCTTTCTGCTCAGCAACCTCTATGCGCTTGTGGGCGACTATTTCTTCTAATATGTCTTTCATTTATTTTTGAAAGTTTATTGGTTATAGGTTATTGGTTATTGAAAATATCTGTTTTTCGCTAACCTCTTACCGTTTCTATAACCAATAACCTATAACCAATAACCATTACTCACGAATTTATCTCAACAAACTTCTTGAAACACTCCAAGGCTTTGCCACTCTCTAAGGATTCACGTGCCTTGCTGATGGTCTCTGAGATGGTAAGACCTTCCTCCATCAGGCTGATACCACAGGCAGCATTGGCAAGGATGACGTTCTTCTGTGCCTCGGTGCTCTTGTTCCGGAGTACATTGTCGAAGATCTGCATGGCCTCTTCTGCCGTATTGCCACCATAGATATCAGAGGGCTTGACGTACTTCAGTCCCATATCAATGGGGGTGTAAACCTTCTCGTAGTATCTGGTGTTGATCTTGAATCCGCTGGTCAGAGAAATCTCATCATATCCGTCATAGCTGGTTACAACGCCATAGTTGTCTCCAATCTTCTGATGAATATTGGTGTAGAGACGTTGCTGGCTCTGATTGGCTGTTCCGTGCAGTGAGTTCTTGGGGTTGCAGGGATTGACCAGAGGGCCTATGAGGTTGAAGCAGGTGGGAATGCCCAGTGCCTTGCGGATGGGACCGACGAACTTCATGCCGTAAGCAAAGAGGGGAGCATGCAGGTAGCAGATGTTGGCCTCGTCCAAAGAACGGCGCAGGACGTCTATATTGTCTGTGAACTTGACACCATGACCTGCCAACACATTGCTGGCTCCGCTGATGCTGGTGCTACCGCCATTGCCGTGCTTGGTAACCTTGTATCCGGCTCCTGCTATAACGAAGGCCGAGCAGGTGCTGATGTTGAAGGAGTTCTTGCCGTCGCCACCTGTTCCTACGATGTCCAATGTGTTATAGTCGTCCAGATTCACTCTCTTGCCCGTCTCCAGCAAGCCGTCGCGGAATCCTAACATCTCGTCAACCGTAACGCCTCTTGTCTGAAGGGCCATCAGCAGGGCAGCAATCTGGTAATCATTGTACTTCTGCTCTGTTATGCCCAGCATAATGGTGCGTGTATCCTCGCGCGTGAGGGTGGCACCTTCTATCAGTTGTGAAAGATACTTCTTCATTAGTGTTCTAGCCAGTTTTTGATGATGGTTTTTCCTACTTTGGTTAATACGCTCTCTGGGTGATACTGGATGCCGCGTATGTCATATTCACGATGGCGAAGCGACATGATATAGCCCTCGGGGCTGGTGCTTGTAACCTCCAGGCAGGCAGGGAAACCATTGGTATCCACAACCCATGAGTGGTAACGTCCCACCTCGATGGTCTTGTCCAGTCCGGCAAAGATATAATCGTCGGCACAGATATTGGCAGGCGTGGCTACACCATGAAAGACGCTGCTTAGGTTGGTGAGCTTGCCCCCAAAGAATTCTCCTATGGCCTGATGGCCCAGACATACACCCAGGATGGGCTTCTTGCCTGCGTATGTCTTGATAACATCCAGCAGCAGTCCTGCCTCGCAAGGGATGCCGGGGCCGGGAGAGAGTATAATCTTATCGAACTGCTGAAGTTCAGGGAGCTGGAACTTATCGTTTCTGAGGACGGTAACCTCGGCCCCCAATTCCTTTACCAAATGTGAAAGGTTATAGGTGAAGGAATCATAATTGTCTATGATAACTACTTTCATAACTTTCCTGCAATTTCAATGGCCTTACGTAAGGCACCCAGTTTGTTGTTGACCTCTTGTAGCTCGTACTCTACATCACTCTTGGCTACAATACCACCTCCGGCCTGGAACCAGAGCTCGTTGTTACGACTTACAAAAGTACGGATGGTGATAGCCTGATTCAGGTTCTTGTTGAAACCGATGAATCCTATACAGCCACCGTATGCACCACGGTTGTGGGGCTCGTACTTGCTTATCAATTGCATAGCCATAACCTTGGGCGCTCCGGATAGGGTGCCGGCAGGGAAGGTGTCAATAAATGCCTGAATGGAATCTGCCCCTTCGTCCAGCTCGCCGCTGACACGACTGACCAGATGAATGACATGGCTGTAGAACTGCATATCCTTGTAGAAGTCGACCTTCACATTATGGCAGTTACGACTCAGGTCGTTACGTGCCAGGTCAACCAGCATCACATGCTCGGCATTCTCCTTGGGGTCGTTACGCAGATACTCGGCATTCTTGCGGTCTGTCTCTGCATCACCTGTACGCTTGGTGGTTCCTGCAATTGGGTCAATATAAGCCCTGCGACCCTCTATACGGCAATGTGTCTCAGGACTGGAACCGAAGATGCGGAAGCCTCCGAAGTCGAAGTAGAACAGGTAGGGGCTGGGGTTGATGCTACGCAAGGCACGATAGAGCTTGAAGTCGTCTCCCTCATAACGCTGCTTGAAACGGCGAGAGAGCACAATCTGGAATACGTCGCCTCTGAGACAATGGGCAATGCCACGACGAATATTCTCGCGATGCTCGTCATCAGTTAGCGTGCTCCAGAAGTCACCTACAGGATGGAAATCATACGTCTGGTAGGGACGGTTGTTGACATCACGCTCCAGTACATCCAAATCATCCTCTTCGCCTTCTGCCAACATTTCTATGAGCGTAAGCTCGTTGCGGAAATGGTCGAAGACAATGACATCCTTGTACAGTATATATATAAGGTCGGGCGCATCATTCAGAGATTGCGTCTCGTCTTTAACGTTGATATTCTCGAAGTAACGGACAGCGTTGAACGAGGTGTATCCATACAAACCGCAATAGTTGCTGTCGGGCCCTGTGATGCTGAAAGAACCTATGAACTGATTGATTAGGTCAGCAGATGTAAATGATTCACTAACAGGAGTTTGTGTAGTCTTTCCGTCAGGGTATTTACAGATGCCCATGCCATGTTCTATACTGACACTTCCTATGGGATGAACGGCAATGAACGACTTGGCGTTCTCGCCCCCGTGGTAGTCGGAACTCTCCATCAGGGCACTTTGTGGATAGGCATCCCTCAGTTTCAGGTAGGCACTGACGGGCGTTATCAGGTCGCCAAGAATCTTCCGGCTGGCCGTATGGTAATTATATTGCGTCATAATCAATCTCGTCTTTATGGGAAAGGTATGTAGACAGGTCCTTGTCGCCGCGACCGCTGACGGTAAGTACTACCACATCTTCCTTCTTGAACTTCATCTTGGGCAGTATGGCCAAGGCGTGGCTACTCTCGAGGGCTGGGATAATGCCTTCCAGGCGAGTCAGCTCGAAGGCTGCCTGCAGCGCTTCCTTGTCATCAATAGAAAAAACCTTGGCACGACCGGTCTCATACAGGTTGCAATGCATAGGTCCTGTACCGGGATAATCCAGTCCGGCGCTGATGCTATAGGGCTCTATAATCTGTCCGTCCTCTGTCTGCATAACCTTGATGCGACTGCCATGCAGAATGCCAACGCTTCCCACGTGCAGGGAGGCTGCTGTCATATCTGTGTCTTTTCCTTTTCCGCCGGCTTCGCCTAACACCAGCTTTACACGTTCGTCATCCAGATAGTGGTAGATAGTACCTGCAGCATTGCTTCCGCCGCCTACGCAGGCAATCAGATAATCAGGGTATTCACGTCCTATCTTCTCCTGTAGCTGGAACTTTATTTCCTGGCTGATAACGCTTTGCAACTTGGCAACCATCTCGGGGTAGGGGTGAGGCCCTACGGTGCTGCCAATGATATAGAATGTGTCTGAGGGATGGCAGCACCAGTCGCGAATGGCTTCGTTGGTGGCATCCTTCAGCGTCTTGTTTCCACTCTGAACAGGGAAAACTTCGGCACCCAGCATGCGCATGCGCTCTACATTGACGTGCTGACGTTCAACATCCAGGGCACCCATGTAAACACGGCATGGCATATTCATGAGGGCACAGACGGTTGCTGTTGCCACACCATGCTGTCCGGCTCCCGTCTCGGCAATGATACGCTTCTTTCCCATTCTGCGGGCAAGAAGAATCTGACCAATGGCGTTGTTAATCTTGTGGGCTCCTGTATGGTTTAGGTCTTCACGTTTCAGGTACAGCTGACAGCCGTATTTCTCACTCATACGACGGGCGTAATAGAGTGGAGAAGGACGACCGACATAGTCGCGCAGCAATTGATAATACTCCTTTAGGAATTCCTCGCTCTCAATGATAGAGAGATACTGTGCTTTTAGGTCTTCTACCGTTTTGTATAATATCTCTGGGATATATGCCCCACCGTATTGACCGTAAAAGCCTTCGTCATTAACCTTGAATGATTTCATCTTTTACCTTAAATACATGAATACCGATGCAAAGTTAATGCAATTTATTTTTATGGCAAATATAATGTAATCAAAAATGGCTGAAATCTTGTGTTTTGTGCAAGAATCAGCCATTATTGTTAGCAATCTGTTATGGAACCATAAAGGGATAGACCTTTAAGTCTTGCAGAGGTCCGATAGGCGGTTGGCTTAGGTTCAGTATGATGTACTCACCCCTAGCCAATGCTTCCAACGGCTGACAGATGAAACCATTGTCTCCGTCGGACTTTATATAGAAGTCTGCAGGTTCTATTCTCTTGTATTCGTTTTCGCGTACGCTACTCTTAGGCAGTTTGCGATAGTATTTCTTGCTTTGCAGGCGGATGATGGCGTAATCTGCCAGTACCTCGTCCTTCCCAGGTATGATGTGGAACTGGGGCATATTGTCTCTTGTCATCTGCATGGCATGGGCACCGTTCAGGTAATGAACCAGCTTGTCTTTCATCTTAATGTCAAAGACTGTCCAGCCGGGTTTCAACTCTGTCTGGGTTTGCTCAACGACTATCTCATCGAAGTTGTCTTGCACCTTCAATTCCACTTTCTGCGCATATAGGCAGACAGGCAAGAATGATAATATTGATAATATGAATGTCTTTAATATCTTCATGATAGGTGCAAAATTAGTAATTTTGTATGAATTTACAAAAGATTGCTTTGATAAGTGAAAGAATTTTGTTTCCTTTGCATAAGCAAAATTCGTAATCTGTACGTAATAGACTTTATTATGACCATAGCAATTGTAATTTTGATGTTATTCGGATATGCTCTGATCTGTACTGAGCATATAACCAGAATCAACAAGGCCACGGTAGCTCTGTTCTGTGGTGTGTGCGGATGGGTAATGTATATGTGTGTGGGTCCACATTACATTCAGTCGTTGCATGGTATTGACTTTATGAATTACCTGGGCGATGAGGTCTATAGTGTACGTGCGGTGAACGAATACATCTATCAGCATGTCTTTGTGAAGCACATGGTACAGCTATGCTGTATAGTTATGTACCTGCTTGCAACAATGGCTATTGTAGAGGTTCTTGCCTCTAACGAATGCTTTGACTTTATGGTTAACTGGTGCAGGGTCAAGAGCAAATGGCATTTAACGTGGATTCTGGCTGCCTGTAGCTTCGGACTGAGTGCCAACTTGGATAACCTGTCTTCAGCTGTTATCATGCTTACTGTATTAAGTAAGCTGGTTATCAATCCTCAGCAGCGTTGTATTCTGGGTGCTGTTGTTGTGATAGCGACAAGTTGTGGCGGTTGTTTTGGTGTTATAGGTGATGTAACATCCTTGCTGATCTGGACCCGTGGTGCAGTTACGCCTACCAACTATACTGCTGCTTTGATTATACCTACTATTGTGGCAGCAATCATTCCTACCTATCTGATAGGAAGGATGCTACCTGAGCATGTTGATCTGAAGCGCCCCAGGGTATTCTTCCGTGGTGATGATTCCGCAATGCCTGTTTGGCAGCGTGCTATCATGCTGTTCCTGGGCTTGGGCGGTCTGTGGTTTGTGCCTACATTCTACCGTCTGACCATGCTGCCCCCGTTCTTGGGAGCATTGTGCGTGTTGGGTGTCTTGTGGGTTGTGAACGAGGTCTTTAACCGCAAGCGTATCCTGTCTGCCCAGCCTATCTCCTTGTCTGGTAACAGGCCGTTACAGTACGAGATGATTCAGATGATAATGTTCTTTGTGGGTGTCAGCCTGTGTGTGGATCTGCTGATTGAGGTAGGTGCCATGAGCCATATTGCCGTCTTGTGTGACACCTATATACACAATATCTATCTGTTATCTGTTGTGGTTGGCGTTATAAGTGCAGTGATGGATAACATTGCTTTGGTAATGACTTCTATATCCATATTCCCCATCATAGATGTTCAGAACTCTATGCCTGATTATGTGGCAGCCTTTGCCCAGAACGGCCAGTATTGGCACCTTGTTGCCTTAAGCGGATGTGTAGGCGGTTGTCTGCTGCCTATAGGATCAACATCGGGCTATGCGCTGATGAAGCATGACGGAGTAGGTATATGGTGGTATTTTAAATTCATCACAGGAAAGGTATTCATAGGATGGATTGTATCCTTAGGCGTTTACTTCCTGGTTGATTATTTCTTGAGATAAGTTTTACATGAAATACGATGTTTCAAAACTCGGTGTTGAGTTCTTGAATCCTATGCAACAGGAAATGTTGCAGATGGTACGTAAGGAGCGCCAATTGGTGTTGCTCAGTCCTACGGGTTCGGGCAAGACACTGGCTTATATGCTGCCCTTGCTGCAGTTGATGGATTCAAAGAAAGATGTCCTGCAGTCTTTGGTGCTTGTGCCATCCAGAGAATTGGCTATACAGACTGTTGATGTGGTAAAGCGTATCTGCTCGGAGGTCCGGGTGCTGGCGTGCTACGGTGGCAGACCCGCTATGGATGAACACAGGCAGATAAACGGCTTGCGTCCTCATCTTATCATTGCAACGCCAGGCCGAATACTGGATCATATCCGTAAACAGAATATCAATACGGAGACTGTTACAAATCTTGTTATTGATGAGTTCGACAAGAGTCTGGAGTTAGGATTTCAGGAAGATATGCAGGCTATACTTGGTGAACTGAAAGCCGTTGAGAGGCGCATCCTTCTTTCCGCTACGGATTGTCCCGCTATTCCTGACTTTGTAGGCACATCTGATTATTGCCGTCTCTCTTATCTGGATGAAGAAGAACCTGTTTCTTCCCGTATATCTATTCGTAGTGTGCTGTCACCAGAGAAGGATAAGCTTTCTACCTTGAAGCGTCTGCTCTGTACATTAGGCACACAGAAGAGCCTTGTCTTTGTCAATCATAGGCAGAGTGTAGAACGTATAGGTGCCTATCTGGCATCAGAGGGTATAATGGCAAATATCTTTCATGGCGGTATGGAGCAACGCGATCGCGAACGTGCCCTGTATTCCTTTGTGAATGGCTCCCGTAATGTCTTTGTATGTACAGATTTAGGCTCGCGTGGCCTGGATATTCCTGATGTTGACAATATCATCCATTATCATCTTCCGATTGACGAGGAGTCTTACATTCACCGTAACGGTCGTACAGCCCGTTGGGAGAATGTGGGCAATGCCTATCTGTTGTTAGGACCCGAGGAGACATTGCCGGAATATGCAGAACTCACTGACGGAGAGTTTCAGTTACCTAAGAATATGGCTTTGCCATCTTTGCCCTTATGGGCCACTATATATATAGGTAAGGGTAAGAAGGATAAGATAAGTAGGGGAGATATCCTGGGCTTCCTGTCAAAAGTTGGCGGTTTGGATGGAAAGCAGATAGGACGTATTGATGTTTTGCCGCAATGGTCCTATGTGGCAGTGGAGAGAAGTGCAACCAAGGGTCTTTTGGCTCGCATCAAGGGGCAGAAGATAAAAGGCATCAAGACCATCTTTGCCTTAGCAGAATAAAATCTTATCTTATAGATAAAAAAAGTAGGCATCTATCGTTTTGATTAGATGCCTACATATTTTTTTATGGTGTTCTCTTTATTTGAGTACGCCCAACTGCTGGAAGACTTTCTTCAGTTTCTGAACTGAAAGGTCAACCTGCTCATGTGTATGGGTTGCCATCAGTGCGTAACGTACCAATGTGTCCTGAGGACCACATGCTGGTGGAATTACGGGGTTGATGAATACGCCCTCCTCGAATGCCATAGCCACAGCCATAAAGGTCTTGCGGGTATCTCTTACATACAGGGGGATGATGGGGCTTTCTGTCTCGCCAATCTCAAAGCCTTCCTCGCGGAAACGCTTCAGTGCATAGTTGGTAACATCCCACAGAGCTGCCAGTCTTTCAGGTTCTGACTTGATGATGTGCAGAGCCTCGAGTGCAGCAGCAGTAGCAGCAGGTGTACAGCTGGCGCTGAAGATATAGGTTCTGGCGGTGTGGCGCAGAGAGTCGATGATAATCTGGTCTGCAGCGATGAAACCGCCAATAGATGCCAAACTCTTAGAGAATGTACCCATAATCAGGTCAACCTCGTCAGTAAGTCCGAAGTGGTCACAAACACCACGACCTTGTTTTCCGAATACACCTAAGCCGTGAGCCTCATCGACCATAATGCTGGCGTTGTACTTGTGCTTCAGCTTTACAATCTCAGGCAGATTGGCAAGGTCACCCTCCATAGAGAATACACCATCTACAATGATCAGTTTCACCTTGTCTGGCTCGC
Organism: uncultured Prevotellaceae bacterium; assembly: GCA_946415645.1. Taxonomy (GTDB): domain Bacteria; phylum Bacteroidota; class Bacteroidia; order Bacteroidales; family Bacteroidaceae; genus Physcousia. The sequence goes on along the minus strand of CAMKTJ010000033.1, from coordinate 14,102 downwards.
AACGCTGTAGTACGCGCTCCAGGTCAGCCATATCATTGTGCTTGTAGTGCAGCTGAGTGGCAAAAGAGAGACGGCGACCGTCAACGATACTTGCATGGTCTCTGTCGTCACAGATGATGTAGTCATCCTTGCTAACCAACTGAGGTATAACACCGCTGTTTACGGTGAAACCTGTTGAGAAGCACAATGCATCATCCTTGCCTACGTATTCTGCCAGTTCTTTCTCTAACTGGACATGAATGTCAAGGGTTCCGTTCAGGAATCGGCTACCTGCGCAACCGCTTCCGTATTTATGCATAGCCTTGCAACCGGCTTCTATAATTCGCTCGTCACCGGTAAGACCTGTGTATGCATTTGAGCCAAACATCAATACATGTTTTCCACCCATCTCAACTTCTGTACCCTGTTTTCCTTCAATCTCGCGAAAATATGGGTATATGCCTTTTTCCTTTATCTCTTTAGATAAGGAATAGAAAGGGTGTTTAGAGAGTTTTTCTTGTAGTAATCCCATTTTTGATTTTTAGTTCGGAGGCAAAGCCTCTCATGAAAATTTTTGCAAAGGTACGACTTTTTATCAAAAATCACATAATGTGGATTGAAAAAAACACACAATATATGAATATTCAACTTCAGAATGATGTTGTTTTATACACTTTTTACTAACTTTGTGCATTATTTATGCAAAATAGAATCTCTGTTTGGTTCGTAGTGAACCCAATTTCAGGTACCACCGATAAAAGTAAGATTGTTGACCTGATACCTGTGTACATGGAAGCATCACGCTTCGATGTCAAAATTTGGTATACCGAGTTTCGCGGACATGCCGGGCAGATTGCCCGTAAGGCTGTAGAAGAAGGAATTAAGGTAGTTGTTGCGGTAGGAGGTGACGGTACCGTTAATGAGGTTGCACGTTGTCTTATACATACCAACACGGCGTTGGGTATTATCCCTTGCGGCAGCGGAAACGGACTTGCCCGACATCTGTTTATTCCGATGAATCCGGAAGGTGCTCTTCAGGTTTTGTCAACCTGTACTATAGAAGTCTTGGATTATGGAATGATAAACGATACGCCTTTCTTTTGTACCTGTGGTTTAGGATTTGATGCTTTTGTCAGCAGTAAATTCGCTAAGAGCGAGCGTCGCGGTTTACTTACATATATAGATAATACACTTAGAGAAGGCTTGCGCTATAAGCCGGATACATACGAAATTGAGATTGACGGCGAGAAGCAGCACTACAAGGCTTTCCTTATTGCATGTGCCAATGCCAGTCAGTATGGAAACAATGTGTTCATAGCTCCTCAGGCCAGTATGATGGACGGATTGATGGATGTTACTATCATGGAGCCTTTTACAGTCTTGGAGGCACCACAGATTGCTATTCAGCTTTTCAATAAGACTATAGATAAAAATAGCCGAATCCGCACCTTCAAGTGTAAAAGCTTGCGTATTCATCGTAAATCACCAGGCGTTATCCATTTTGACGGTGATCCTAAGGAGGAGGGTACGGATATAGAGGTACGTCTTGTTCCGAAAGGCATTCACATGGTGGTGAATACCAACGAGCAGGTTTATACGCCACCTCTCATACGTGCGTTCACAGATTTCTATAACAATATGAATGCTGAGATTAACCTTATCCGTGAGGATATCAGCAAGCAGCAACGCAGGATAAAGACAATCAATCAGGAGATGCTACGTCGTTTGCGTAACCACTGATATGTTTATCTTAGACTTCGAATAGATTATTGATAAAAAAAGAACCACCGTCTCTTGAGTTACGGTGGTTCTTGATATTTGTCTTAGAACATCTGATCGGGATACTGTCCGTCAGCATGTAGCTTAGCCAACTTGGCAACTACATCGGGACGATCCTCTGGGTATGTTACACCAAACCACTTGCTGGTAGTTGGCAATACCTCACAGGTAGCCTTGCCCTGCTTGATCAGGGTGTCAACCATCAGAGGAATGAAGAACTCAGCCTTCAGGTTCTCCTGGTTCTTGGGGTCAGACAGGAACTCCTTGAAGTACTCCTCGCTATATGCGAAGTAGTCGGGGGTGAAGCCCCAGAAGTTCATGCTACAAGGTGTATTGTCGGGGATTGAAACCCACTTCTCGTTCTCGTCGAGATACTGAACAACACCATCATGGCGCTCAATCTTTGTGCGCTCTACAACACTGGTCAGGTAGTGAGTCTTCTCATCGTTCTCGCAGATACCACGACTAACGGTACCACTCTCGCTCAGTGTATTGCTAACGCTGAAACCTACCATGGCATACTTGCCCTTGCTACCTTCGGGAAGGTTGGAGAGGAACTTACCCATTACCATGAAGGCATCACGATCATAGAAATCATCACAGTTCAAGACGGCGAATGGCTCCTTGATAATATCCTTACCCATCAGAACGGCATGGTTGGTACCCCAAGGCTTTTGACGACCCTCAGGAACGGTGAATCCCTCAGGCAGTGCATCCAGGCTCTGGAAACAGAGTTCGCAGGGAACATGACCTTCATACTTGGCAAGAATCTGTGTGCGGAACTGATCCTCAAAGTCACGACGTATAACCCAAACGATCTTTCCAAATCCAGCTTGGATGGCATCATAGATGCTATAGTCCATAATACTTTGTCCCTGAGGACCTAATGTGTCTAACTGTTTTAGACCTCCGTAGCGGCTTCCCATACCGGCAGCCAAAAGAAACAATGTAGGTTTCATTCTTATTTAATTATATTATTTGTTGTTAATGTTCTATTGGTTGTTGTTAATAATCTTGATAAATTCAAATGGTACGCAAAGGTACACATTATTTTATTAATTATGCTTGTTTTTACGGTAAAAATACCACTCTTATGTCTATTTCTTATTAGAATGGATATCCAATTGCGAAATGATAACCTAGCGATTTGCCGAAACTTGTCATGTTGTAATAGCCGGTTTTTCCTGTATCATAGGGAGCGTGTATGCCAATTCCCAAGTCGAACCTGAGTACCAGGAAGTCCAAATCGTAACGTAATCCCACACCCGTGCCCAAAGCTATGGTCTTTCCGAATTCGGACATTTTCAGCTGGCCGCCAGGCTGGTTGCTGTTTTCTTTTATGAGCCATACGTTACCAGCATCAACAAAGGCTGCACCGTATAGGTTGGCAATGATGGGGAACCGGTATTCCAGATTTGCTTCCAGCTTAAAGTCACCCGTCTGGTCTATGTACGAATAGGAACTCCTTTCCGGGTGATATGAGCCGGGGCCGATACTTCTGATAGAGAAGGCTCTGATGCTGTTGGCACCTCCAATAGAGAACAAATCGTTGTATGGTGCTGTTGAGGCGTTGCCATAACTATATACAACTCCGGCAAACAGACGTGTGCCAATGCAACTGCGTGGGGTAAGCGTGAACCGGTGTGTGTACTGTGCCGATAGCTTTACGAATTGTGCAAACGGAACACCGAAGAGTTCTTTCTCAGGTTTCTTGAATCCTTGCCCGCAGATAGCATAGATGCCTGATGTTACGTTACCAGCCTCTTTTAGGTTTACCTTCAGGGTCTGCAGATGCTTCTCCTTTTCCTTTGTCCAGGTAAAGGTGTACTCCATGCTGGGTACAAACTGGTCACGCATAGAGATATACAAGGTAGGATTAGCTGTGATGATGGAGTCGAAACGTTCCGTACTGTTCAGCAACAAGTCATAGCTGAGGCTGAAGGGGCTGAACTCATGCTTTATGTTTTTTCCTTTTTGAAGCGTGTAATTGATGGATGCGCCAAATGATACCCTGCCAAAATATTTGGCTCTGTTCACCCATTTGGCATCTAACTGGAAGTTGGTGCTTGAGATTAGCCTTCGCCACCTTTTCTTTTCTAAGCCGAACATCATCAGCTTGGGGTAGGATAGTGAAGCGGTAGCTCCGTACTCGTACGAGTTGATAAGCGAGTTGCGTCCCTCTACGTGTGCACCGGTTTGCCATTCGTATGAACCCCAGACATTCAGTCCCAATGTCTCAGCACCGCGGAAGGCGTTTCTCTTACGCATGCCAAAGCTTATACCCGGACCTACATAGTTGTTGCTCTTGTTGGTTATCTTACCTATGAACTCTGCATCGTAAGGCTTGTCCAGCATTCCGGATATTACAACATCCAGTGTGTCGTTGTTAAGGGTAGAGTCCCGTTGTACAAAACTCACTCGCATGGAAGAGAAAATATCCATGTCAGCAAGTTTCTGCTGTGTTACGTCTTGGTTGGTTTGCTGATATAGGTCTCCCTTTTTCAGGAAGAGGTTGGGCAGGATAGCACGTAGTCTTAGCGGGGGCCTGTCCTCCGTGTTGCTATAGGCATAGGTCTGTCCTCTGAAGGTAATACTGTCTGTCAGTTGGAACTTATTGTATTTGTAGATGTTGATGCGTGTGTTTCCTATATAATAAGGGTGTTTGGCCTGTGCAGGTGTTTCAGGTAGGGGACGTACCTGTATCTGTACCTTTTGCGGAATCATTACCGTATCAGCTCTGAAGGAGATGTATTCTGGTCTATAGTAGAAGTATCCGTTGTTGCGGAATTCTTTCTGTAGTCTTTTACGTTCTGCGTCAAGGTCTTGTACATTGAAAGGCTTTCCTTGCTTCAACAGGGATTGGTTCATGGTAGCTTTTATGATGCTGTCTGCCTGTGGATAGAATGGCAGATACTTTATGGTATCTAAATGAAATACGGGACCAGGTTTGACATGATAGGATATCTTTGCCTTCCTGGGGTTGCTCATGGGTATGGTGTCATACGTCACCTTGTTGCGAAAATATCCGTAGTTTCTGAGTGTATTATGTGCTACGGTACTTCTGACCTTTGGATTAACGCTGCTTACGAATACGGGTGTTGCAGCAAAATGGTTCATCATCCAGCGTCCGAAGTTGCTGGTACTGTTTACATATTTATTATAGATCCATAGCCTGACGGGGAAGGGGTGAGTATAATAACTGCTTCCCATGATAGCTCCGTTGGGAGAATAGGCGAGGGCTGCCTTTATTTCTTCCTTGGCTGTCTCATAGTTCAGGGCATCCTGTTTGTCTGCTTTCTTCAGACTGTCTTTTATGAGTCCTTTGTCTGCCTCTTCTGTTTTCAAGGCGTTGGCATCGCCGGTCAGCAGTCCTTCTACGGTGTTGTAGGCATCTGCCAATGCCGTTATAACACCTTGCCCCTGTATGCTGTCGCGTTTCAGTTGCGCATCATAATCCAGTTTCTTGATACCTCTGTACAATACTTCGTCTTCTGGCAGGTTCTTTGTTGTGTAACATGCTGTCAGACTGAGTGTTGTCAATATGAATAGGAAGTATTTTTTCATTTCTTTTCCTCTTGCTTCTTTCTGCGGAAGATGAATAGATCCTTTAGGTGTTCAGCTCGTTTCCTTAGCACAAGACCGGCTCCCATTTCTGTTATCTCGCCTTCCAGTAACGACTCGTAGTTTCTGTCGTAGAATAGGCGTACGTATCTTGTGGAGTTCTTGTCGAGTCTGTATTCCATGGATACGTTGTCAATGATGGTCTGTCCAGTATTGACGGCATTCTTGCCAGTGCTGATTTTTCCGCCTATAATGATGCTTACCCTGTTGCCCCAGAATCGTTTTCTGAAGCTGAAGCTATAATCTGTTGTCGTCTCACCACCTTGCTGTGTGTTGTTTTCTATTCCGAAGTTCAGATCCACCGTGTTGCTCAGTGCCTGTCCTGCCAGATTGTTGATGGCTCCCTGCAGATAGGCGTTCATGGTGTTGGTGTAGTCAAATCCACCCTGCATACTGCTCTTGTCGTTAAGGTACATGCCGGTTACCAACATGGTGATGGCTATACGTCCGCGTTCTTCTTCGGACATGGCAGAAAGCTCGTTCTGTACGGTTATATCCTCAGGTGCCTCCAGCGTGAACAATAGTCCCATATCTTCCAGCGTCTGGCTGATCTTCAGACCTACGTCAAAGGCTACATTCTTGGGTACATTATTTTCCGTTACGCTGGCCTTCACACGTTCGCTGGCGGCAATGCTGAGTCGTGGGTTCATTATGTCACCCACAAATTCCACGTAACTGCCGTTGGCTATCTTGAAGTCGTTCAGCGGTATTGCCATGATAGAGTAGCGCATGGTACCCTCATCTATGGTGTAACGACCGAATAGTTGCAGTTCGTTCTGCAGGTCGTAGGTCATGGTTATACTGCCGCCTCCCTGTAGTTCTATGCGGTCGCGACCGTCGTCGCTTAACAGGCAATGAACCTTCACCGTTGGATCAATGTTAATGTTCATTTGGATGTCCAGGTGCTGATTGGAGGTCTCCTCAGGTTCCACGCTCAGTGTGTCTGTAAAGTCGCAGAATGTTACCAGGTCAGATAACTGGTCTTCTACGGTAAGGGGTGAATCCTTCAGTACGTAGCTGACGTCAGTGTTACCTAATACATTCAGTCCACCGCGAACCTTCAAGTCGTTCAGCGTTCCCCAGATTCGACTGTTGATATCCACAAAGACTTTCCCGTATGCCAAGGCGTTACGTGTCTTGGAAGCGTTTATCAACTGATAGTTCTTGGCTGCAATATCCAGATTCAGCTGCACATTCTCCAAGTTGCTGAAGTCAATGCTGCCGTCCAGCGTCAACGGATTGTTTCCTGCAGCGTAGGCCTTTATCTGTGGCAAGTCTATATGGCTTTGTTTAATCTGTAGCGTATCATTGGGGATTCGCAGATTGATATTGTATGCCTCTGCTGTGATGTAGAGTGAGTCCGTGGCAATGCTACCTGTCATGATGGGATTGCTGGTCTTTCCCTTCACCTCCAGATTTCCTACTGCATAGCCCGACATCTTGATAGTCTCAGGAGGCATGAAAGCATTAGCGAGACTGAATGGCAGTCTACTGAGTTCAGCTGTAGCATCTATCTGTCCTTCTTTGTCTTTCTCCCAGTATGTACCGCTCAGGTAGGCAATGTCACGGTCGTTCTGCGATACTATGCCGTCCACGTGATGGCTACCGTCTGCATTGGGCAGGTAAATCAGATTCATGCCCATATCGCCCATGCCGGTTCCTTCGTACTTCATTCCCTTCACCTTCATATCAGTAGAGACGGTGATGGTACTGTCTGCCTGCATGTAGTGAAGGTCTCCGTTCAGATATCCTTCTACCATAGGCATGAACGGTATAACGGATGACAATTCTCCCAGGTTCAACCTGTTGACGCTTAGTGAAAGGTCTTGCTGGGCATAGTCGTTCTTTATGGAGTACAGTTTCAAGCCTGTGCCGTCATCAGCCAGCAGGTCTATCATTGCCTCTACTTTATTGCCTTTTATAAGGCGTATGTAATTGTCCGGGTTCAGTTTGAAGTTTCTGTAGGCAATGATAGGATTCAGGGGAGTGAAGTGCACGTTAAGGGCTTCTGGGGTTACCTCAGCCTTCAAACCAGTGTCTATGCCCTTCTTGCCTTTGGCATCCAGGAATAGAAGATGGGCGGCGGCACCGTTTGATGTCAGGCTGGCTTTTATAACGCTCTCAAAGCTAACCACCTTGTTCTTGGGGCCGTTCTTGACTCTTCCCTGCATGGCGAGGCCTTCTTCTTCTTGACGGATTTGGCATGATATGGTGTCAAGAAGAATGGCTCCGGTATTCAGATGGTACATGTATCCGTCTCCATTCAGTCCGCTTTCCGGATTGCTGGTTAGGTCCATGTGCATTTCCTTGAATTTGTACCCCACTACATGATTCAGGATGTTGAAGATGGGATTCTTCTGTCCGCTTTGCAGATGGATATTTGCATAGGGTAACAGGGTACGTAGTTTGTTCTGGTCTAGTTGCAGACTGTCTATCTGTTTGCCCAGCTCTTCCATGAAGTTGTTGCTTCTGGCCATTAGCGAATCCAACCCTTGCTCTGATTCCATGTGGAATAACAGGTCTCCTGCTGCTGCGTCAGCCTTTATGCTGTTGGGATTCAGATGTGCTGTCAGAGCCAGGTCTTCTGGATAGAAGATGGTGTCATTGACGTTCATCTGTAATGCCCTTACACTACCTGTCAGGTTGTGTGTCTGGTCAAAGTCTGAATCGCCCTCCAGATGCATGACCATGCTGGCACTGACTTTCTTCTTGGCCAGACCAAGGGCATATAGGTTGATGTGATTCAGATCCAGGTAGAAACTGGAGGCTGTCATCTTCCTTTTTCTTATGCTAGTCTCTGCGCAGGCCTGCAGACGTAGCAGGTCATTGTCGCTGCTCATCTCCAATCTGCCTTCTCCTTGCTTCAGCTTAGCCAGAACCTGTACGCTGTCCAGGTCCCAGCTGGCATACTTCAGATGTTCTATGTTTGCTTTTGCCTCCAATTTTATTCCTGCAGCCAGCATATCGGTTCCTATACCTTGTATGCTTGCATTGGCCGTTAGGTTGTAGATGCTGTCATGTGGCAGGAAGTGGTGAATCTGCAGGTTGTTGATACGCATCTTGGCATCGTAGGTCATTCTGCTTAGGTCTATGTTACCCTTCAGGTGGGCATTGCCTCTTCCTTCTTGCAGCAGGGCATCAGCCGTCAGCTTGTTGCAGTCCTTCAGCTTGGTATCTGCATGTAAGGTCATGGCAGGCAAGGCTATATTGTTCAGGCCAAAATACTGCCTGACGAAGTTCAGGTTCATGGTCTTAACGTCCCACTTCAGGTTGGCCGATAGGTGCAGGCTATCCAACAGGTTGGTGACATTGCCATTGGTCCGTATGTCAATGACAGTAGGAATGGTGATTCTGCTATCTGCAATGTTCAGGCTGTCCACATTGCCGTATGCAGCAACATCCATCTCTAAAGGCTGCTGAGGATATACACGTTTAAGATCCTTGGGGAGGTAGTTCCCTGTCAGAGCCAGTATGTCCTGGTGTCCTATGCGTGCCCTTAGTACTGCAGACAGGTCGCCTCTTCCTTTCAGGGCTCTCCATTCTACGTTGGCATCACCGCTGACTTTGCTATGCATAGTAACCAGTTTCAGACCCTCTACTAGCACGCTTCTGTCGTTCATCATCAGGTTTGCCTTCAGCGTGTCGATGCTGAGACCGCACTTCTCCTTCATTTGCAGGTTCTTCAGGTTCATGGTCAAATAGTTCTCCTGCTGCTTGAAGGTGGTGTTCTCTAGGTCGAGTGCCAGATTATATAGAGTGATGTGCGAGGGATCAAGACCAGCTGTCTGATGCAGTTCATAGGGTAGGTCGTAGTGCAGTGAGTCTGCCTGCATCTTCAGTTTCTCGATACGATAGATACCTTTCTCCAGGTCGATGTCTCCGCCTTCTAATAGAGCCTCTTGTACCCCTGTCTGTAGCAGCATGCTATCATAGGGCATATGCAGCAGAATACGACTCTTCTTAATGGCAACTTGCTCTATGTCTAATCCCCATGTTACGGGTGCGCTCTCTGTGGTATCTATGATGGTAGTGTCTTTCAGTGCGATGTCCAGATCGCATCCGTCTATGGTAGCACCATTTAGTGTTACCAAGTTGTGACGTAGGTCCACATTATCGGCTCTCAGATGGAAGTTGTTCAGTTCTCCCTTCAGTTGCAGGGTTGCTATAAGGTCGCGTGTGTTGATGTCGCCGTCCTGCAGTTCTATAGCTTCTACTCCCACTTTTAGGGCTAAAATGCGCCAGAAGTTCAGGTCTACTGTAGCCTTCTCTACATTCAGGATGTCCTTGCCGTGGTCGTCAATATGCAGTTGATGAAGGTCCAGATCCAACAGGAATGTTATGGTGGCCTTTTGCATGGTGATGTTAAGGCCGCTCTTCTCGCTGGCATATTCAGAGATTTCCCTTACTACCCAACGTTGCACGGGCGGAATATAGAAGACCGACATCAGTATAATAATGAGTAATACTGGTGTCAGAATAATGGCGCTGGCCCATTTCAGTGCACGTTTCATAAACGGATACCTCTAATTATAACGCAAATTACAACACAAAAGTAGTAAAAAACTATTATATGAAGGTATGCGCGCGCAAAAAAAAATGTTAATCTTTGCAGAAGGCTCTCCACAGAGCATCTTGTGGTACGGGAGCTGTGATACTTATGGCTTCATGTGACACGGGATGCACCAGTTCCAAGTGGCGTGCATGCAGGCAGATGCTGCCGTCAGGATTGCTGCGCGGAGCACCGTACTTCAGGTCGCCCTTGATTGGGCATCCCATCTTTGCCAACTGACATCTTATCTGGTGGTGGCGACCTGTATGCAGTTGTATTTCCAAGAGGAAATAACGTTCGCTGGCGGCTATAAGTCGGTAATCCAGTACCGCTTTCTTTGAGTTGGGTACCTCGCGGTCATAAGCCTTGGCAGTGTTGGTTTTCTCGTTTCTTGTCAGCCAGTGTGTCAGGGTGCCGCTCTCCTGAGGTGGCTTGTTGGCCACGATAGCCCAATAGGTTTTCTTTACCTTCTCATGCTCGGCAAAGAGTTTGTTCAGGCGGGGTAGGGCCTTGCTGGTCTTGGCAAAGAGCACCACGCCGGATACAGGCCTGTCCAGACGGTGTACCACGCCCAGGAAAACGTTTCCCGGCTTGTTGTACTTCTCCTTCAGATAGGCCTTAACAATATCAGAGAGGGGAGTATCGCCAGTTTTGTCTCCCTGTACGATCTCCCCGCTCTGTTTGTTTACAACAATAATATGATTGTCTTCGTATAAAACTTTCATTACATATTCATACCACCGTCAACCTGGATAACCTGTCCGCTGACGTAGCTGCTCATGTCGCTTGCCAGGAAGGTTGCCACGTTGGCAATGTCCTCCACCTGACCGCCACGGCGCAGAGGTATCTTCTTCTTCCACTCCTCGCGAATCTCCTCGCTGAGCTGTGCCGTCATAGCTGTCTCAATGAAGCCAGGAGCGATAGCGTTGGCGCGGATACCCTTGGGACCCATCTCCTGGGCGATACTCTTAGCCAGAGCGATAAGACCGGCCTTTGAAGCGGCATAGTTAGACTGTCCGGCGTTACCGTGAACACCCACTACACTAGCCATATTGATGATTGAGCCGTTCTTCTGACGCATCATGATGGGCACACAAGCATGAATGAAGTTGAATGCACTCTTTAGGTTCACATTGATAACGGCATCCCACTGCTGCTCGCTCATACGCAGCATCAAACCGTCCTTGGTGATACCTGCATTGTTTACCAGAATATCTATAGTACCGAAGTCTTCCTTGATCTTCTTTACTACTTCTTCTGTCTCTGCAAAGTCGGCTGCATTACCTGCATAAGCCAGACACTTAACACCTACAGCTTCTATTTCCTTGCGTGTGGCTTCCATGCCGGCAGCCATCTCATCGTTCAGAACCAAATCGGTAAAGGCGATGTTTGCACCTTCCTTAGCAAACTTCAGGGCAATAGCCTTACCAATACCACGTGCCGCACCAGTTATGATTGCGGTCTTTCCTTCCAATAATCCCATTTTATTTATTTTGATTTAATATGTTTCTTTAATTATGAATTATGAACTATGAACTATGAACTATGAATTTTGAACTAAAGGTCTAAAGGTAGTAGTTGACATGCCTCTCGTTCCTTGCCAGTGCTTTATGCAGAATTTTCTGCACAATACCACGACTGACACCACTAGGCAGACCTTTCGACAAGCGATCATATATATAAGGTATTTCCAGACCCTTTATGCAGTAATGCAGAATGTCCACCACCAAGGGGATGCTCTCTACTACAAAGCGACCGCTCTGTACCCCCTCCATCATGATGCTTGAGAATAGGTTGCGTTCGTTACGATCGAAGTTCTTTCTGACCTTTGACACCATTATGATGTTGCGGAAGAACTCTGCCCTCAGGTTACCATTGCGTTGCACGGCCTCCTTTATGCAGTCCAGATGCGTGTAGATTAGCTCTACCAGCTTATCCTCCGGCTCCATTTTTTGGCTGGCTACGGCATTCATGCGTTCCGACATGATGTCCAACTCCTCTTCTATGACAGCCCAGTAGATGTCCTCCTTACTTTTGAAATAGGTATACAATGTACGCCTTCCCTTGCCTGAGGCTTGGGCTATGTCGTTCATTGTAGTATTCTCCAGACCGTTCTTGGCAAACAACTGTCTGGCTACATCCACTAGTTTCTTTCTTGTCTTAACTACTGCCATAACTTTTGCAAAGTTAGCACATTTCTCTGAAAGTGTGCAGAAAATGGTCACTTTTTTGCACATATTTAACACTTTGTGCCGATAATAGGGCTGATTTATATGTTGAAGAACATTTTTCTTGTAAAATATTTGGACAATCCAAAAAATCGGCGTACCTTTGCACTCGCAAACAAGAAACATCGCGGGGTGGAGCAGTTGGTAGCTCGCCAGGCTCATAACCTGGAGGTCGCCCGTTCGAGTCGGACCCCCGCAACTAAGAAGAAGCCAAACGGCTTCTTTTTTTTTGTTCCATAACGTCAACGCTAACCGCTATCCCTTAACTGCTGACCACTCAAAACGATAAAATGTCACAAAAATACCTTTAATCACCTTGTTTTGACAAGTTGCACTTTACAAAATGATAGGAAAGTTTATAAATTTTGTTGTGTAATTGTTGGATATGACAATAATGTGTTGTAACTTTGTGTTATACTTATAAACAACTTAAACTTTTTAAACCGTTAAACAACTAAAACGAATAAGATATCATGCTAGACATTAATGATTTCATGCAGAGGTTGGAAAGGCGTCATCCTGGCGAGAGAGAATACTTGCAGGCAGTACGCGAAGTGTTGGTATTTATTAAAGATGTTTATGATCAGCATCCGGAGTTCGAGCGTAAAGCGCTCCTGGAGCGTCTGGTTGAGCCTGAGCGTATCATCACCTTCCGTGTGCCTTGGGTAGATGACAAGGGGCAAGTGCAGGTGAACCTGGGTTACCGTGTACAGTTTAATAGTGCCATTGGTCCCTACAAGGGTGGACTTCGTTTCCATGCATCGGTTAATTTGAGTATCCTTAAGTTCCTAGGCTTTGAGCAGACCTTCAAGAACGCCCTTACTACACTGCCTATGGGTGGTGGCAAAGGCGGTTCCGACTTCTCTCCACGTGGTAAGAGTGATGCTGAGATAGAACGTTTCTGTCAAGCCTTTATGAGTGAATTGTACCGTTATATAGGTCCCGAAATTGATGTTCCTGCCGGCGATATAGGCGTTGGTGCTAGAGAGATTGGTTACCTGTTTGGTCAGTACAAGAAATTAACACGCGACTTCAGTGGTGTCCTTACTGGTAAGGGACTTGACTTTGGCGGCTCTCTGATTCGTCCTGAGGCAACAGGCTTTGGCGGTCTATATTTTGTAAACGAGATGTTGCAGACGGCCGGTCAGGATATCAAGGGTAAGACTGTTGCTATCAGTGGTTTTGGTAATGTTGCATGGGGTGCAGCCACCAAGGCTTCAGAGTTGGGGGCCAAGGTTGTCACCATCAGCGGTCCCGATGGTTATATCTATGATCCTGATGGCATTGAGGGTAGTAAGATTGACTATATGTTGGAGCTGCGAGCCAGTGGTAATGATATTGTTGCACCCTATGCAGAGGAGTTCCCAAGTGCTACCTTCTATCTAGGCAAGAAGCCTTGGGAGGTGAAGGTTGATATTGCTCTGCCTTGTGCTACGCAGAATGAGTTGAATGCTGAGGATGCCGAGCAGCTAATTGCCAACAAGGTGCTTTGTGTAGGCGAAATCAGTAATATGGGTTGTACGCCTGATGCTATAGATCTGTTCTTGCAGAACAAGATTCTGTATGCTCCCGGCAAGGCTGTCAATGCGGGTGGTGTGGCCACAAGCGGATTGGAGATGAGTCAGAACGCAATGCATCTGTCTTGGAGTGCGGCCGATGTGGACAAGCGTCTGCACGAGATTATGCACGGCATCCACAAACAGTGTTGCAAGTATGGTGCCCAGCCTGACGGTTACATCAATTATGTAAAAGGTGCCAATGTGGCAGGCTTTATGAAGGTTGCCAGAGCTATGATGGCTCAGGGCATCGTGTGATGGCCGTCATCGTAGCGGAAAGCTCGGCATAGCCAAGGTTTTTTAAGTGCTGATGGCTCAGGGCATCGTATGATGGTCGTCATCGTAGCGGAAAGCTCGGCGTAGCCAAGGTTTTTTAAGTGCTGATGGCTC
>CAMKTJ010000032.1 GCA_946415645.1 uncultured Prevotellaceae bacterium | reverse complement strand
TTAGCGGTTAGTGGTTAGCGAATTCTAATCCCTAATCTTTTTATGTTAATTTGCGATGCAAAACTGGGCTTTTTTTTCGGAATAATCCATAACGTTTTGGCGGATTGGTTTAGCATATAGTCGGATAAAAAGGAATTTTTGCCAAAATTTCACATATTTTACGGGTATTTTTGTTACGTTTGCACTGAAAACTGCAAAAACATGAAGACAGAGAGCAACGCAACGCCCATACATCATTACCTGCTTCATCAGATAAGCGAACTCATAGAGGAACGTGGCGTGATGATTATTGACTATACAAGCAATATGATTGCCAATGCTGAGGCTTACATCTCGCCATACTCTGTGATAGCGCTATGTGAAAAGGGGTATGCCAGGAGCGAATACGATATGAAGCCCGTAGAGTTCTTTGCGCATGACATCTCTGTGATGCGTCCAGGGCACGTGATAAAGAACATAGCCACGTCTGCTGATTATTCTGCACAGCTGATAATTACCTCGGCATCCTGTCTCGACAGAATGCGGCAGCAATATCTCAACCATCACCTTGCCACCCAGAAGTTTTTTGATATGCAGCCCTGTCAGCATCTTAGCGAGGAACAATACCAACAGGTGTGCAATGCCTTCAGCCTTATACGCATCGCTTGTAGCATAGATGGCTCCTACCGTGAGGAGCTGATATATAGTGCTTTCCATACCCTGATGGTGCTGCTCAGTTCATACCGTCACGAGTTGGATGTGAGTCAGTACGCTGTCAGCCAGCAGCTTTCAACACAGTTCAACGATGCTGTCATTGAACACTACCGCGAGTCGCGCGAGGTGAGTTTCTATGCCCGTATGTTCCACCTCTCGCCCAAGTACTTCTCCACACTCATCAAGCAGGAGACGGGCATCTCTGCAGGTGAGTGGATTGACCGCTACGTTGTGCTACAGGCCAAGGCGCTGCTGAAACGCCAACGCGACCTTACCATTCAGCAGGTTGCCGACCAAATGGGGTTCTCTGAGCAGGCTTCATTCAGCCGTTTCTTCAAAAAGCAGACGGGACTCTCGCCTACGGAGTATAGGGGGGATTAGCTTAGTAGCTTAGTGGTTAGCGAAAACTTTTAATTTTTCTCTTTTAACTTTTATCTTGAAAAGATTCTTCTCTCCTCAAGTTCAAGGGCTCGTCCCTATCACTGGTACGTCCGTCTGGATAAATAACAGAGTCTGTGTGAAAAGGATGTTTCATCTTCTCCTTCAACTCGTCTAGATTTATCACCTTTACAGTATGCTCTTTTTCTTTTTCCATTTTTTTTTTTAGCTTAGTTGCTTAATAGGTTATATTTTTCACTTCCTCCCCCTAAAGGGTTCGGGGGATCTTCATTTCCTCCTGCAGGTTATTCAGGAAACGGCAGGCTTGTATGCCATCCATCTGGGCATGATGGAATTGCATGGAGATGGGTAGGGTAGTCTTGAACCATCCCTTCCTGTATTTGCCCCATGCAAGAAAGGGGTTGTTCCATCTGCCCGAATACTGGTTGACTATCATATCCAGCTCTGTTTGTGGCAATGCCGAGGTGCCGATAATCATGGCATCTTCCAGCGATGTACTTTGACAGGTTCTGGCCGCCTGGCTGGTTATCTGCAGATAGTCGGCATTGAATTGCCTGATATCCTCGGAGTAGGGGACATCACACAAGGTGATGCCACCCTTGGCGTTCTGCACAATGACATTCACAGCCAGCTTGTCATAGCGGTACAAATGGCCTGGCTCTGGCAGGAGGTAGAACTCCTCTATGCTGCTGGCAGCCTTACAGATGCACCAGCACAGGAGCACGTTGAACTTGATGCCCGTCTTCCGACTTACTTTGCGTAACCGACCGACTTCAAAGGTCTTCACCACCGTCACCATTGGCTGGGGCGACGACATCCACATGCTGAAAGCCTCAGCACGACCACATTCCTGAGGATTGATTTCCTGTTTCATTTTGTTTGTCTGTATTTCAAATACGAGCGATTGCCTTACGGCACTTTTGTTTGTCTTTCTCAGATAGTTGTGGATGCATTGCCGTACCACCACGTTCTATGGTGGCAACAATCTTGAAACCTGAATAGTGGCAAATCTCACGCATAGCACGGATGGCACCACGCGACTGATGGAACAGGATGTTCCAAGGCCATGGGGTGGTGCAGGTGCTGAGGAGGATGCACTTTTTGTCCTTCATCAAGGGCTCAGGGAAACGGGGTGTGTCGCGCATCATACCATAGACAATGCGGTCGAACAGCAACTTCATCTGTCCAGGGATGTTACCCCAATAGCAGGGTGCTCCCATGATGATGGCATCAGCCTCCTGCATCATCTTCAATACCCGCTGAGAGTCGTCCTCGCCCAGTGCGCATCTCTCCTTAGTCCGACAGGCCATACAGCCTATGCAAGGCTTAATGCTCAGGTCGTTGGTGTAAACCATCTGTACTTTGTCGTCTCTCTGCTCAGCCTCCTGCTGCATGATGCCAAGCATCTGTGCAATCAAGCCTTTCTTTCGTGGGCTTCCGTTTATAATTAGTATGTTCATCTTATCATTTTTCTATCTGATGAAGTTCAGGGGTTGCCATGCCTCGCGCTCAGGATAGTCGGGATTGCCGTTGGCATGAATCTTCTTCAGCAGCCAGGCCATGTTGTTGGCCATTGTCCGCATGGTCTGCATACCTTCTGTATCCAGTGCAGCCTGACCTTCCTCACGACCATAGACGATATTCCAGTACTGAGATGTCACCACTGGCATGTTCATCATCTGGAAGGGCATGTTCAGGGTTTGGTAGGCAGCCGTAGCTCCACCGCGACGGCATACGCATACAGCAGCAGCGGGCTTGTTTTGTACCTTTGCTCCTGCAGAGATGAACATTCTTTGGATAATAGACATTACGGCACCGTTAGGCTGACCATAATAGACGGGTGAGCCAACGATGAGTGCATCTGCACTGTCCAGCTTCGCAGAGATGCTGTTGCAAACGTCATCATCGAATGCGCACTTGCCCAGCTGCTTGGCCTTACACTGTCCGCATGCAATGCAGCCACGAATGGGCTTTACACCTATGTGTACAATTTCTGTTTCTATACCTTGTTGCTCCAGCGTTTTAGCTGCTTCGCTCAGTGCCACGAATGTGTTGCCCTGTTTACGGGGGCTACCGTTTATCATTAGGACTTTCATATTTGATTTCTAATTTTACTTTCGGAAATTATAGGATGGAGTTCATATTTAAACAAAAACCTTAAAAACTCCTCTTACGATGTCTTTGCTCTTCGAGCATCAGTGTTGATGTCATGGCTCTGTGCATGTGAGCAAGCTCCCGCACAAGCCCTGCCATCATCACACGTTGCTTTGCAACATAAGACATCTCCAGAGGAAAAACCAAGAAAACCTTTTTTTCAACGTAAACTTAAACTGCTAAAGTATAGAGTCTAAAGTCTAAGGTCTAAAGCCTAACTTCTTGCCGTCAGAGAAGGCATTGCCAATGGTTTTACCTAATTGGATGTAGGTGTGATGTACAGGGTCGAAGGTGATGAGTTCCATTTTTTCAACATCGGGCTTTCCGTCTTCTGCCAGATACTTCTCGTCACAGAGGATGTTGACGATTTCAGCCACCAGGTAATAGCCTGTCTCGCTCTCGTCAATCTTCTGCTTCACACGGCATTCCAGCGTCATGGGGAATTCCTTGAAGACGGGTGCATTCACGTTGGGAGCCTTCTCTATGGTCCACCCAGTCTTTTCCATCTTGTCAGGCGTATTCCTACCACTGACAATGCCTACATAGTCAGCAGCAACCATCGTCTCTGTTGTAGCAAAGGCAACGGTGAACTCAGGGTTCACAGCCAGATTGTCGGTAGTCTGATGAGAGCCAAGCGAGATGATAATCTCGTGCATATCCCACTGACCGCCCCAGGCAGCATTCATGGCATTAGGCTTACCCTCTTTGTCGTATGTGCCCATGATCAGCACGGGCTGTGGCAGTAGCCACGCTGTAGATTTAAAACTCTTCATAATTCATTTGTAATATTTATATTAATGATTCCATACATAGGATGTTTGTACTACAAATTCCACGTGTTCTTTCTTAATCAACTTGCCATACCAATGCTCCAAAACAGGAACCTTTCCCTTAGGTACCGCATTAACAATGACAATATCCGTTTCTTGTTCATTAAGTTGCTGATATTGTTGAAGAATTATCTGAGATGAGTCGGAATGATAAACCTCCGTTATCAGTCCGTTTTTATACACAGAAACATATGTAGATGTGGTACACTCAGAGCCGTTTGGCATGAAAGGGAAGAGATATTTTCTGTCTCCTTCGTAATAAGCCAAATAAACCAGGCTCAATTTACCGTATACATAAATCTCGATTCTTTCCACTTTACCATTCTTCTGAATGATTCTATGGTATTTCTTCGCATTAGCAGGTAATTCCTGCTTAATTGTAATATGGTATTTTTCTCTTTTGTAGCAATCCCAAAGTCCATCATCCATTCCAATGGGAAGATAACCCTTCGTTGGCATATATGATATTTCAGCATCGTCTAGTGTCAGAGGTACGAAAGGAACACTTTTCTTTTTGTTCTCAACATCATCCATTATCTGTTGAAGCGCTGCAAGATCTATATCTTCTTTATTCTTATATAGGTGGCTTTCTCTCTTGAATATTTTATTATAAAGGCCCATAACTGCTATCATATAACAAAATTGAAGATTCCCTTTATTGTTTTATCTTATTCAAATACTCAATGTACTCCACATCCTTTTTCCTGATGTAGTCAACATGTGCATCTCGAAAGTTGAAGCACAACCGTATGAACGACCAGAGCAATGGTTGTCCCCAGAATCCACGTGAGTCGGGATAGGGAACATAGGCATGTTCTAACATTCCTGCTTCGAACCACATCTTCATTCCACCTACCTCAGCAAAGAAGCCATCTTTGCGTTCAGCATATTGTTTTGGTAAAAGGAAGATATTTGAGCCCGTATCAAGAATGAGCGAACTTTTGTGTCCATCAAGCGTACATGGAAGACATATGCATCGTTCACCATTTTTTCCTGCGTTCATGGTGAAATTCGGTTCAGCGTCCTGCTCAGGTAGTGGGTAGCAAAACACTATGCTGTCTTTAGACAATTCCATATACTCCAGTCTGGATAAATCTGGTGTACCAATGAAGCCCATACAGTCATACTCTCCTGTCTCATCAGACACCCATACGGGCAGATTACAGAATTTTATGCCGTCTATGCGAAGACTGTCTACGATACCCAGTTGCATGTTGTATATAACACCAGGATTCATAGCAGAGCTGGCCCGGGTGGAATCAGGCAATAATCTAACACCTATCTGATTAGCGTATTTGCGCAAAATAATAGTGCTCGACATCATTCCTGTGTCTACGATAAAACGCTGATTCTTCGTCTCGTTTACATCTGCTCTAATACAAACATGTCCAACGGAATCCCTCTCGAATGCCATGCTCACCACATTTTTAGATCGTTGAATGCTGACAGGTTGAATATCTTTTCCTGCTGCTGCCAGCCGATGCCAATGGATTGCTTTATCTTTCAGTTTTTGCTTATCTTGCCATCGATTGTCTACGTAACATGCCATTTGTTCTATCTTGTCATAATTGTTATGCACGAGTGCTAGTTTGTATTTTATATCTAAAAGATACTCGTCAACGCCCTTATCCAAATGTTTGTTGTCCGCAATCTTAAAAATAAGGTCTGCATTCGCAACGGTCAGACTATCCATACCATATGCCCGACAATATTCAACAAGAACTAATAGTCGTAATAATAGGCTAATATCCTTGTCTTTATGTGCAGCCTTTTCGAACATCTCCTCATAATCCACGTGCCGTAGATTGACAGAGGCATTCCATTTTTCCTCAAGCCATTTGTTATCGTCCTGGGCACTGGCCTGACAACAGACAAAGCTTAAAAGGCATATCCAGCTAATGTTTTTGAAGATATAATGAATAGTTTTCATATTCTAATCATGTTTGTTACCATTCATAATCCTCTACATAGCCATCGAAGTGGACTTCTTCGTTCCAGCCAGCCTCGCGGAAAAAGCTGCGCACTTCTTCCTGAACGGCAGGAGGTATAAGGCGTGAGCCATTGCGATACTCGTAATAATATGTCTTGCAATGTTTGCTGCAGATCATTTGTCGCACTAATGGCTTCACTCTGGCGGGCATATCGGCATTGAAGATATGCATCATCCCCTTCGCATATTTCACCTTCTTGGAATTACGGAAAAGCGTGCATTGTACGGAACCGACATTCTGATAGTGGGGATTGACACAATGATAGAAACTTGTGGTGTCAGGCATCTGCTGACCCACCTTCCAGCGCAGGCACTGCTCCTTCTTAGGGCACCCGTCTGCGTAACATACCGTATAGCCGTTTGCGGCTTGCTTGGCAAATAACTCTTGTTCTGTCATAATTGTAGGCAAAGTTACATAAAGTCGAGAGCAGAACAAAGAAACTTGTTTATTTTTATACCGAGACAGAGTAAGTTCGCTATCTTTGATAGCAAAGTTACATAAAAACAAGCAGTAGGACAAGTTCTTGAATACATTACTAGAAACAAAATTCCGCTCGAGACGGAACAAATTTCCGTTCCTTACGGAACAAGTTTCCGCTCGTGACGGAAAAAATGCCGTATGCCTACTAGTCTTTCCCCCTGTAGGTATTAGTACTTGTTATTTTAAGGGCAATAGCCTGAATGATACGAAAAATCCCCATACTCTGATGAATACGGGGATACTTTTGTGGCTATTTAGGAAAATATGCTTACCACCGGAGGCTTCTGGTATGTGTTCCCAGAATGACGCTCCGAGCATTGTTACCAATAAGGGAATGGGTTAGCCAATAACGAGTGTCAAAGGCTATTCTTTGTACTTTGTAAACTGATATTTCTCGCGTAGTGCCTGCTGCTGATCAGCAGGGAGAGAGGTAAAATAGGCTTTCCAGCCCGGGCAGAAGTTGATGTGCCAACGCCAGAAACGTCCCATCAGGGATTTCGGCTTCCTATCGTATTTTGCTCTCAGCTTGCAATTTTCACATTGATGTGCCATATTTTTTTATTTAATGGTTAGCGGTTAGCGTAATTTTTGAACTTTTGAATTTTGAATTTTGCTTTTTGAATTACCCCAACATAGCCTCTACGTCCTTCTCAAAGTCCTTGGGGGCTGTGGTGGGAGCGTAGCGTTTGATGGTCTCACCGTCCTTGGAGATCAGGAACTTGGTGAAGTTCCACTTGATGTCACTGTCCTTCTCCACACTCTTGCTGATAGCCTTGAACAGGGCCTTGGCAGCTTTGCCCTTCAGACCCTTGTACTCCTCGGTAGGAGCCTGTGCCTTCAGGTACTCGAAGATGGGTTCTGCGGCAGGGCCGTTCACATCTGTCTTCTTCATAATCTGGAAAGTCACGCCGTAGTTCAACTGGCAGAACTCCTCAATCTGTCCGTCAGAGCCTGGATCCTGCTCCTTGAACTGGTTGCAGGGGAAGCCTATGATTACCAGTCCCTTATCCTTGTACTTCTGGTTCAGCTCCTCCAGTCCTGCGAACTGAGGGGTGAAGCCGCACTTGCTGGCTGTGTTGACAATCAGCAGCACTTTTCCCTGAAACTCAGAGAAGTCTATCTCTTTTCCCTTGCTCGTCAGAGCCTTGAAATCATAAATTTTTGCCATATCTTTGTTATAAATTATAATGGGGCATTATGCCCTGTTGAATTTTTCCTTTGGCTGCTTGCAACGGGGACAGCGCCAATCATCGGGCAGGTCCTCGAAGGCTACGCCGTCGTGTTCTGCCGGGTCATATACATAGCCACAGACAGAGCATACATACTTGCCACTGGCTTCCTGCTTTTCGAAATCCACTTCGGGCCATACGGTGGGTACCGGATTGTCGAGGTCCATCACGCGTTTGGCCTCCAGATTCTCGTAGCCCTGCGGGCTGTGAGTGCTGCAATACACCGTGGGATGGTTACGGACGAATTCACGCACTCGGTCCAACGTCTCACGGGCTGCTGGCAGGTCGTCATAAACCACTGACAGTTTATTCTCATACAAAGCCTCGTCGACGTAGGTGATATCGCCGTGAAGCATGTAGAACAGTCCGTCGTTCTCCACCACGATGATACTGTTGCCCTTGGTGTGACCCTTAGCCTTGATCAGGTATATGCCGTCGGCTATCTTCTGAGACTCGGGGAAATTGTAGTACGGCCCGTCAGTAAAGCTCACCGGTACCAGGTTCGTGAGCCCCTGCAACTCGGCAGCATCCATCTCGTCCTTGTTCACATACACCTTCGCGTTGGGGAAACTGCGAAGTTCTCCGGAATGGTCAGCGTGGCGATGGGTGAGCAGAATCATGGTCACCTGTTCGGGCTTGTAGCCAAGGGCAGCGAATGCCTCCATATAGGTGCAGATATCCTTTCCTGTGAAGGCCATTGAATTCTCGTCGGGTGTTTCTTCAGGGAAACTCACCGGGATGCCGGTATCTACCAAAATCACCTCAGAACCGGTGTCGATGAGGTAGTTCTGCAGGCTGCCACGATAGCGGACGTTCTTATCGAATTTGTCCGGGCCTTCTTCACCGCCGAAGGCGAAGGGCTGGGTATAGAACCCGGCACGTCTGAATTTTACAGCTTTTATTTTCATGTTTCGTTTAGTTTGAGGGTAAATTACTTGGCAGGAGCCCACTTGCAACGTACGGGCGACACGATGGCGCCTTCTTTCTTCAGTTCGGCAAATGCCTTGTCTACTTCCTTACGGTCGATACCTGTAATCTCTGCAATCTTGCCAGCGTTGACGGGTGCACCGAACTCACGCATAGCCTGTAATATTTTTTCTTTCATGGAATGAACCCCTCTCTTATCCCCCGAGGGGGAAGACCGTTACAGGGGCGTGGGTCTTTCGTTAATTAGAAAAGCCTCCCCTCTGGGTTTCTGTCCCCCGATAACGGGGGAACCGAAGGGGGGGGATAGACCATTGAGTTTGGCGTGGGTCTTTACATCTGCTTCACCAGCCAGTTCTGAACGCCGATCTTCTCTATGAGGTCAATCTGGCCCTCGCTCCAGAAGAGGTCTTCCTCCTCATCCAACAGGTAAGCCTTCAGGATGTCATATGTTGTGGGGTCATCCTTTACGCCTTCCATGCACTTCTGCAACATCTCAACACCAGGTCCCTGAATGGCGAGGTCAGCCTTTACATACTCTACGGGATCGCAGATGAAGTCACGACTCTTCATGCCCTCGAACTTGATTTCTCCACCCAGGTCGAGGATGCGCTCTGTAAACTTCTCAACCCAGCCCATCTCTTCACCGAAGTGGCCGATGTACTTCTCTCCGAGCTTGGTAAAGCCCTGAGCCTTGAAAATCATACCCTGCTGCTTGTGAACCATAGCACCTTCTGCCAGATGGGTTACGAAAAACTGTAAAGTCTCAATTGTTTTCTTCTTATCCATAATGGTAATGTTTAATTGGTTTTAGATTAAATAATTTATTAAAGTCTCTCAAGTTCAACTCATGTACTCATTTTCCCATAAGTTTACTGCGTGATTCCTAATCACACTGCAAAGGTATGGTGTTATTTAATACGTGTCTATAGCTGAAACGACACAAAAGTTGTCTGAAACGATACAAATTTTTCTCTTTTCATTTTTCTCTTTTAATTTTATTACGTATTTTTGCCCAAGTAATAGAGACTTTAGTCTTTCGCTAACCACTAACCTCTAACCTCTAACCTCTAACTACTAACCTCTAACCACTAAAATATGTACAGCCTGAATGAAGCCTTGAAAATATTTGCCCCCAATAACCTGCCTGAAAGGGATAAGGACGAGGGGATGTACTGTTTCGAGACCAATCACGAAACAGCCTTGCGTACCAATGTGATGCAGGGGTTCATTGCATGTTTTGCCTTTACGCTGGTGGACAAGGGGTGGCTGAAAATACGCTACAACAACAGTGAACTGGTCTTCCATCCCAACGACCTGTACACCTATTCGCCTGGCCTACCTGTTACCGTTATTGCCACCTCGGATGATTTTCATGGTTACTGTCTGTTTTCTGACGAGCATGCTGCCATAGAGGCACCTGCCGTACATGACCTTGTGCACATCGCCTACCTGCCCATCGTACAGTTGCACGAGCCCAAGCAGACGTTGCCTGCTGATGCCACGCAGCATCTGATTGCCAAGATGCAGGAAATCATCAGCTATCTGCAATCCGACCATATATATAAAGGTGAGGTATTGCGTATGCTCTACGCTATCTTCCTGCTTGATTTGCAGAACGCTCAGAACCGTGCCATTGTGCATCGCGAGACGCCCCAGCGTGTAGAGGAGATATTTATAGGCTTCATCCGTCTGCTGCCAAAACACTTTGCCCAGCATCACGACATTCCTTTCTACGCCTCTAAGCTTAATATCAGTCCTGTCTATCTCTCACGCGTGGTACGTCAGGTCACAGGTCGTACTGTTGTAGATTATATCAATCAGATGCTATTGATGGAGGCCTCCTTCCTGCTACGAACCTCCCAACTGAGCATTACCCAGATTGCCGACCGTCTGCATTTTGCAGACACCCCGTCCTTCAGCAAATTCTTCCTGCGCCTGAAAGGTCAGTCGCCCAGAGCGTATAGGGAGAAGACCCCCTAATCTCTAATCCCTAATCTGATAAGCTACTAAGCCACTAAACTAATCCTCCACTTCACACTCCAGGAAGCCCATTTCCTTGGCTTTCTCTTGGTTCATCAGGAAGTAGATGGCTTCGCCCTCGTTGCAGAGTTCACCCTTTGAGTTGATAATCTCGGCATTGATATATGCCAGATTACGCACCTGCTTCGTGACCTTTGCCCTGATAGTCAGCTCCGGCTCTGTTGTTGGGACAGCCTTGCGGAACTTCACATTCAGCTGCACGGTATAGCCGCTGGTCTGCAGTTTGCGGGTCACCACCCATCCGCACACCTCATCTATCAGTGTGCTCAGGATACCACCGTGCATGGTGTTCACCCATCCCTGGTAGTTGTGTTGTGGATTCCATTTACTCAGGATATAATCGCCATCCTCATAGAACTCTAAGTGAAGGCCTATGGGATTGTCGGGGCAACAGCCAAAGCAGTTATATTCAGCGTGGTTGCGCCAAGGGTTTATAATTTTCTTTATCATTTATTATTCTACTGAAGTTTCGGAAGTAAAAGTGGAAGTAAAAATGGAAGTTATAAAAGGACAATACCATAAAAGCTGACAGCACCCAAAGCTATCGTCCAGCACGAAGTGCGTAACTTCCAGTCAGCAACACTGGCGTAACTTCCTATTTAACTCCATTTTATAACTCCCGAAAGTTAAATTATTTTATTTAGGGGCAAGAGGATAGTGTTATTCCCAATCTCATCACCTTTACGGGGCGGTCGCTGCCAACCTGCAGTTTGCTGCAGTAGTTGATATCACCTGTATCGCGGAAGCCGCACTTCTCCATCACACGCCCGGAGGCAGGATTATCCACAAAGTAGTCGCTCCAGAGCGTCTGGAACTTCTTCTCGTTGATGCAGTAGTCAATCAGCCATCGCAATGCCTCCGTGCAGATGCCCTGGTTCCAGTAAGGTTTGGCTATCCAGTAGCCAGCCTCGGCATCGTTCTCGCCTATGTTGATGTTGCTCTCTCCGTAGATGAAGTAGCCAATGCAGCCAATAGCCTCACCCGTCTCCTTCAGCACGATGGCCCAGGTACGGTCGTTATGGAAGATGGTGCGTATAATCTCCAGACTCTCCTCCACACTCTTGTGTGGCGGCCATCCGGCACGGGGGCCTACATCAGGGTCGCTGGCATATTGGTAGAGCGTTTCAGCATCACTCTCCTGCCAAGGGCGTATTATCAGTCTTTCAGTTTCCATCGGTTACTATTATTCTCTTCAATTCCGCCATGTCTGCGATAATATAGTCGGCACCGCTGCTGGTCAGTTCCTCACGGGTTCCGTTGCCAAATGTAACACCAACAGTCTTACAAGCAGCTCTGGCACCCATCAGAATGTCAACGCCCATGTCGCCAACCACCAATGTATGGGTAGCGTCTATGCCCGCCCTGCGTAGTATCCGCAGAACAGGATCCGGGTTGGGCTTGGCATGTTTTACGTCCTCGGCTCCCAGAATGTAGTCAAAGTCCTCAGCTATGCCCATATCGTTCAGCAGGTCGTGAAGCGAGAAGGAAGTGCGCGAAGAGGCAATAGAGGTTTTGATGCCTTGCTCGCGAAGCCATTCTAAGGTTTCCATCACATGTGGGAACGGCACGGGCGGAGTAGCCTTTCTGTTGATATCAAACAGACGATGGTGCATAGCCTCGCAGGCATCAATTCCCTCCTCATCAATTTCCGGAACAAAGCGGCGGTAGCATTCTCGAAGCGGCAAACCTATTGTGGCAGTTATTGCTTCCTCACTGGCTATGGGATGTCCCAACTCCTGCAGCGTCTGTTGCACGCTGGTGATGATGATACGATGGGTGTCTGCCAGCGTACCGTCAAAGTCGAATATAACAAGTTGAATGTTCATCATAACTATTGCTTTATATATTTTTGTCGGACGGCTTTGGGTAGTTTGGATACTATTAGGTGGTAGGATTCCCTGATCCATTCCTGAACCAGAGAGTCATCCAGCTGGGCGTAATACACATCGCTCCAGTGTTTCTTGTTCCAGTGGTAGGCGGGGATTACGGCTGAGAACTTCTCGCGCAGTTCCTCGTTCCTTTCCGGCGTTAGCTTCAGCGCCAGTCTGGGTTCGGAATCCTGCATATCGTGCTTGCCGCCGCCCAGCCATAGGCAGACAAAGATTTTGCCTTCCAAGCGGAAGGTGATGATATCGTCGCCAAAGGGCTGGTCCTCTGTCACGCCAGGGAGCGACATAGTGTATTCCCGTACTTGTTCAATGTTCATATTATATTGTTATGATATTACTATAATGTCTTGATCCACTGGGAACTTTCGTCGCCAAGCAGGTTGATGAGTTTGGAATAGAAGGTGATAAGTTCGTCTTTTGACTTCCTGTTTAACCCTGCCATATTATGTTGCAAGGTTAGCAGGATACGGAACATGCGACGAGTAAACTGGTCATCATCGAAATAACAGATTAGGGCAATGATATGCTTGTACGGGCAAATACGGTGCCCACACTCCCATGCATTGTATGTTGCCTGAGATATATCCAAAGCAAAAGCTATCTGTTCCTGCGTCACATCCTTGCGCTGACGTGCCTGTAGGAGGGCAGAGGAGAAGTCGTATAGGATATTCATTTGCTACCTCCCTTCATGTAGTAAGGCATAAACTCATCCGGCTCACTAACGCTGATAGCAACGGGTATGCCTTTGGTACGATGAATCAGGAACGCTTTCTTAGGATCGGTAACAAACGAGAGGAACGTCCCAACCCCCTTTGTACGGAACCAACCGATATAGCCGAATACGCCTCCGATGCCAAACATACGAATTGTGTTACCAGCACTGAAGAATCCCCATTGGTAAGAAGTGCCCAATGTAATCTTACCTATCTTTCCATTGTTTATAAACAACCGGCGCTGGTCATCAATCCTCTCAATGTAATCTATGTTTTCATAAGATATCCTTTTGGTACGTAGCAATGTGCGAATACCTATTCCCTCATCGTCCGCAATGATATACATGGGGAAAAGGAGAAAACACGAAAAGGATGCGACCAGAAGAACTATAGTAACGATAATCCCACCAATGACGTTTATCCCTTTAGAAATAAGAATCATCTGCACCAAAATGGCGAGAATAACAATGAAGAAGAAAATGACTGTAAACCACTTTATCTTTTTGCTTTGCGAACACTCATAAATTGTTTTCATACTGAAGATTTTGATTGATAATTAAATGTTGTTGCAAAGTTACTGTTATTCTCCTATAGTTCTTATCAGTTTTGCTGATATTTGTGATCCCCGTTGTTTTAGACTCTAGACTTTAGCAGTTAACAGATTACAATATACTGGATAGTATTATTAGTTGGATGAGCAGAATAGCAGGCAGGCCAAGCACAAACTTTTTGTGTTTTGTCTTATGGTGCCATACTTTCATGCCTATCAAAGCCCCTATACTACCACCTATGACCGCTATTCCCAATAGCGTGGCCTCAGGGATGCGCCATCTGTCGTGTGCAGCACGCCATTTATCTATGCCATAAACGATGAAGGCAAGGATATTGATGCTAACAAGGAAATATACTACAGCCTCCATCATGTTATCTTCTCTTTAATGTAATAAGGGTGATTTCTGGTGTGGCACCAATGCGCCAGGGTAGGGTGCCTCCCAATCCTATATTGACGTACAGGTGCTGATTACCCTCTGTGTATAGCCCGTCGCACTCAGGGTATATCCACTTAGAGGGTGTGAGCCCTAGGATACGCAGCTGCATGGCATGGGTATGACCGCTGAGGGTCAGAGGGATATCGGTTTCTGGTACCACCTCCTTGCGCCATTGGCTGGGATCATGAGTGAGGAGGAGGGAGAATAGTTGAGAGTTAAGAGTGTAGAGTTTAGAGTCAGTTGGGAATTGAGAATTGAGGGCACTAGACGCGCCAATTGAGCATTGAGAATTATCACTTGACCCTTTAAACTCTTGAACCCTTGAACTGACACTCTTGAGTGTCTTTCGGAGGTTGCCTCGCTGGATGACGGGGTGAGCACCCACACTTTGGTTCTCGCATCCAAGGATGGCAATGCTGTCATTACCCCTACGGATGATATCCGATTCATTGAGCAAAACCTTCCACCCCAGCTCTTCCCGTTCCATGCGGACCAGTTCAGTCACAGCAGCATTACGCTCGCGATTGCCTATCCGTGCGTAGGGGAAGTAGTCATGGTTGCCTAAGACCGCATAAACAGTACCCATTTTGTCTCCCTGTAGGAGGGTGGAATTGGTGTGCAACTGCCTGAGGATGGGGATGAAGGGCTTCAGCTCCTTAGGCGAGAGGGAGACAAGGTCGCCTGTGAAGCAGATGATATCGGGTTGCAGGGCATTGATTTCATCTATACGCTCTTGTAGTTCTTTCTCATGTCCTACCCAGCCGTCAAGATGCAGGTCGGAGATATGTACAATGCGCAGGCCGTCGAAGCTGGCAGGCAGGTTGCTGAACGTCAGATTTACCTGCTTCACCTCGTGGCGGAAGCGGCCATAGACATTGCCGTAGATGGCTGTCAGTATCCAAACTGCAACCAGCACAAGGGCTGCATAGCCAAAGGGACGGTAGCTGATGCGCAGATGTATCGCCAGTCCCACCAGCTTTGCCAATATATATATAATATGTGGCAGTAGTGCCAATAGCACGCTAATGATTACTATGCCCAGAAGAAGGTATTTCATGTTTCTGAATTACTTGCTATAATTGTGGTCTATTACAATGGTTACTTTGTTTTCTGGCGTCAAAGTTACTAAAAATCCCCATACTCTGATGAATATAGGGATTATTTTTGTAAGAAAATGAGAAATTAGAAGGAATTTACCATTTAGCTGTAAATATGCGTGGATTGATAT
This sequence comes from uncultured Prevotellaceae bacterium, assembly GCA_946415645.1. Classification (GTDB taxonomy): domain Bacteria; phylum Bacteroidota; class Bacteroidia; order Bacteroidales; family Bacteroidaceae; genus Physcousia. The sequence continues at coordinate 14,461 of CAMKTJ010000032.1, read as the reverse complement.
TGAGCGACACCCATGCCCAATCCTGCCATGACTTATGATTACCGCCCATCACCACGTCCATGGTCTCTGTGCCTAGCATGGTGGAGTAGCCTGCCATTAGGGTAACATTCTTCATCAGCCTGGTCGTTACCTGCAGATCAACTTCGTGACCCAGCCCCCTCTTACCATTAGTAGCCTTCTGTGCAAATGCAAAATAGTGATAGCCTAATTGCAGGTTGGTATTCTTGGCAACCTTGGCACTTACGCCTGCCTGAATATCCTGGAGCCCCAGCGTGACATTACGCGTGAAGTAATCCATGGCTCCGTAGAACATGTGGTGACTGCCGAAGAGCTGGTCAAAGGCCTTCTCCTTGGTGCCCTCCCCATCATTGCCGCTACGATAGTCATAGCCGGCATTCACGCTCCATACGGGGTTTATCTGGTATCCCACCTTTGCGCTTGCCATCCAGGCAGATACCTTAGTGCCAGCGGGGTTCTTACCCGTCTGATAGTAGAAGGCTCCGTGCACATTGAAGTCCGATGGTTTGTAGCTCAGGTCGGTTCCGAAGGTCTGCATGTACCAGGTCTTGCCATTGCCTACCTCTCCTGCCTCACGTCCTAAGTTCATGGCAAGGAGCGAGATGCCCAATGGCGTGTCTGCTGCCTGAAAGTGATACCATAGGGTCTGCATGGACTTGTAGGGCATCGGGCCGTTGTAGTAGTTGCCATGGTTGTTGGCTGTTGCCTGGTTAAAGGCGACTATCATGTGCAGACGGTTCTGCTGATTCTCATATCCCAGACGTAGGGCATCATGCCAGTTGCCTGATACGTGCCAGTCCAGTCCGCCCAGGATACGCTCGTCATCATAGGCCAGCTGCTGACGTCCCACCTGTACAAAGAAGCCTTGTCCGAACCTGAGCTTTGCCCATGCCTCATTGACCGCAACCTGACTCTCATTGGCATTAAGACCACTCTGTCCCCAGACGCCAGTATGCTGAGCGGAAAACTTCAACTCTAGATTGTTATTGCGCTGATAACCAAGCGATAATCGTGCACGATTATTTATAAAGGTGGCAGGTTGCTGACCCTCACTCCGAGGGGTACCGGCACCATTGTTGTACTCACCACGTGTACGCAATTGCGCGTCCACAGTAAACTGATTCTCTTCCTGTGCTACGGCTGTTACAGCAAACAGTGCCATAGCGATGATTATTAATTGCTTTTTCATCTTCTTTTTTTTAACGCAAACGTTAACGATAACGATAACTTATTTTTATTTCACGCAGTAATTTATCTCCTATGCCTTTGGACAAGAGAAATCGCAGAAATTTGCAGAGAGTGTCTTCAAAGAAAACCCGGAAAACCCTTTTTGAAATCTTTGGCACTTTGTGCCTTTGTTATGTCATTGTCAAGAATCTGGCAGTAAGCAGGCTTCCACCATCTTCCTGCCAATACCATAACATATCTTTCAGATATCAAAGCTTTCAAAAAGAAAAACCCCGCTTCGCTCGAAAACCTTCTTTATATGAACAGTTGACGAGTAGACAAGTTAACAAGTTGCCACCCTTGCTTCTAACCTTATCTCCCCCTAAAGGGCGACTGGGGTCTTTCGCTAACCGCTAACCCTTTCCCCCATTTGGGAAATGTTTTTTAGCCCGAAGGGCGAGGTTTTTCTTGACTGTGCTGCTAAGCCGTAGGCTATCTATGGGTGTTAGGTAAAGACATGGTTAAGCTGGCTTAAACAGGGCTTTGGTTAATGCCTATAGATAAATGCTCACAGAGCATGCAGCACAGACAAGGGTTTTTACGGTTTTTGTTAAATATTCGTGTAGATTCGCGTGATCCGTGGTCAAAGAATATTTCTGTGTGAAATTTTCTCTGCCATTTGAACTAACTGAGGATAGGGCAGTGCACCTACTGTGCGCTGGATATCTCCGTCCTTGGTGATGAAGAACAGGGTGGGGATGGACATGATGCGGGCTGCCATGGCTAGGTCCTGATTTTTGTCTACATCCACCTTCAGGACTTTAACCCGTCCTTCGTATTCTTTGGCCAGACGTTCCATCATAGGAGCGAGTGCCTTGCATGGGCCACACCATGTTGCATAGAAATCAATGATAACTGGGGTCTTACCCGTGTAGTCGTACCCTCTGAGGTACTGCTGATAATCTTTAATATTTTCCATATTCTTTATTTTTTTTGTGGTTAGTGGTTAGCGGTTAGCAAACAACTTGTCAACTCGTTTACTTGTTAACTTGTCAACTAAATTATGAACTATGAATTATGAACTATCTAAGTGTTATACTTTCTGTAGGACAGACCAAGGTGCATTTAGCACACTTTATACAATCGGGGTGCAGATAGCCTGCCTCGTCCCCCTTGCTGTCATAGGGTGTAAGCTGCATAGGACAGAAACGGGCACAGCTCTTGCACTTGAGACTGCAGGTACTGGCAACGTGGACGCTGGTATAGGGCTTGGGCAGCGGCTTATGCTTGGGAGTTACCCAGCGTGAGATGGTTCCCATAGGACAGAACGAACACCATGTGCGTGGCGCGTAGATAAACGACAGGATAATGCCGACTATGGTTGTTACCATGATTATGGTCCAGAAGACACGACCGATGCCGCTCCACATAGCCAGTCCTCCTTGGCTCCAGGGTACATTCAGCATCAGTTGCAATCCGAACATTCCGAAGATGAAGAACACCATGAACAGACGGAAACCGAAGGTACGCACGAAAGCGGGTATGGGACGGTGGGGTGAGTACTTGGATAGCAGGCGGTCATACAGATTGCCTCGCGGACAGACATTGCCACACCAGAAACGGCCTCGCCAGATACTGGTGAGCACAGGACCAATCATACAGATGAGCGCAATGAGACCTATCACCGGATAGAACCATCCGATAATAATGTATGCGATGATGATCCAGTAGAGGTTTAACCCTGAAGTGGTTAAGTGACGGTGAAAATTTCTTTTTTTCTTTTCCATATTCCTTATTTAATCTTAAATCCTTTGAATTTTTTTGCAAAGGTAAGGAGTTTATGATAGATATATGAATCATTTTTTCTATCTTTGCATCGGATTTATCTATTAAAAGCGGTTAGCGGTTTATGACTCTACAACAACTGAAATACATAGTGGCAGTTGACAGACAGCGCAACTTTGCCAAGGCAGCCGAGCAGTGTGGCATCTCGCAGCCCACGCTTAGTGCTATGCTTGTGAAACTGGAAGAAGAACTGGATGTGCGCATCTTTGAGCGCAGCAACAAGATGGTGACTCCAACGGCAGCTGGCGAGAAGATTATCCGTCAGGCAAAGAAAACTATTGCCGAAGCGGAACGTATAAAGGAACTTGTGGCTGAAGACAAGGGAGATATCAGTGGTGAGTTTACCCTGTCAGTAGGTCCTACCATAGCACCTTACATTCTGCCTAAGTTCATACGTCATTATGTGGAGAATTACCCCACGGTCAGACTCTCTGTCCGAGAGATGAAAGCGGATGTGATGCTTGGCGAACTGCAGTCGGGGAATCTGGATGCAGGCATTGCCATCAGCGGAAACTCGCGTCAGGGCATCCTGGAAGTACCGCTATACACAGAGCGTTTCATGGTATATCTGTCTGAAAGTTGCTGGCGCAAGCTGCCCGTGTTCAAGCCCGAGAACCTGGAGCACGAGAAGATGTGGATAATGAGGGAGGAACAGTGTCTGCGCGAGAGTGCCTTCAGTTTCTGTAAGGCAAGAACTAAGGGTAATCGTGTTTATGAGGCAGGAAGCATAGAGACCCTTATCCGCATTGTAGATGAGGTAGGGGGCTTTACCATTATCCCAGAGATGCACCTGCCGTTCCTCTCTGACAGCCAGCGTGAGAACGTGCGCCGGATAGAAGGCGACTACCTGTCGCAACGACGCATCTCGCTCTATATCCGTGAGGACTACATCCGTCAGCGCATGCTGAAAACCATCACAGATACGCTTCTCCGATTCATGCCCAAGGGGATGATGGAGGAGCATATCGTGAAGTATGGCATTAAGTTATAATCCCTACCAGTTGTGCTATAAGGGAATCATAGATTACTCTGATACCTTTATGGCTACGGCATGAAGCTGCTGCCAACCGGCACGATCGGTGAGGCGGATCATGAAGTGATAGTCGCCCGGATCTATGTCGGCAGGAATCTCAATATTGTGCCGTGCTATGTAACTACGCTGTCCTTCGGGGATAATGAAATCCTGATTGTATACCCAGGGATTGACAGGTGCTTTCTTTGCATCCAGGGGGCAATCCGTAGATGTTGTGCTGTGGGTGTGATGGTCGAAGTTGTTATGAATCTCTATGTTGTAGGCACCCAGCTCTACATCGTCCTTGAAGAGATAGTTGAAAGGGATAACATCACCACGACGGAATACCTCGCAGTCTATGGGAATGGCTACAATACCTTCAGCAGAGATTTCAGGAGTGGTCATGTCCTTGGGCTTGTTCTCTTCAGAACTGCTGCACGCACTGAGTGCGCACAGCAGCATAAGGGGTAAATAATACTTTTTCATTTCCGTAGAATGATTATTCGTCCTCGTCGTCATCTTCTTCCTGAGTGATGCTCTTCTGGGCAACGGTTGTCTTGCCGTTGGCATCGGTAACCTTCAGTTTCAACAGGTCGCCAACTACAACACCCTTACCCTCGATACCGACATGTACATGGAAACCGTCTATATTCAGCATACCAATGTACTTGGCATCTGTAACATCCTTGGTAACCTTGGTAGTTGTGCCATTGGCATCAGTAACGGAAATCTGGATGGCAGCAGTCTTGCCGGGGGCAGTTACATCGGCCTTTACGCAGATAAAGTCATCCTCTATATTTGCTTCGTCCATAACGATGGATGGAGCAGGTGTGCTGTCCTCTACATCATCGTTGTCACAAGAGGTTAAACCAAAAGTTACTACACTCAGAATAGAAGCCATAAGGCTCAGATATTTAATACTTTTCATTGTTTTTTAATTTAAAATGTTATTAATTTAGCTTTGCTAAAGGGGTAAGGAGCAAGGGGCAAGAGGATTCTTCACTCTTCATTCTTCACTTTTAAAACTCCACCCCAACCATCATTGATAGGTTGATACCCGGCTCGGGCACGTCTATCAGACGGTAGTAGCTGGTGTGATCATAATAGCGACGGTTCAACAGATTGTCGGCATGCATCGCTATATGCAGAACCTTACTGCCACGCAACTGGAATTCTTTTCCGGCTGAGAGGTTCAGGGTCCAATGCCCATCTGTGGGTTTCTCAGGGGGGACAATCTCATTTTGTGCACCAACTATGTGAGCGCTGAGGCCTACAAAGCCCTTACCCTTATAATTGAAGGAGTATCTAAGTCCAGTATCCACAGACCAAGGGGTGCTGAAGGGTAGGGTATAGCCTTTCTTCTGCCCCGATTGCTGACGGGCATGCAGGTACTCGCCCTGGGCATGCGCCTGCCAGTGCTTGGTAAAGTTCCACTTCACCTGAACTTCTATGCCATAGCGCAACACCTCGGCCTGCGTGTACTGATACAGTTGAAGGCCCTCTACGTACTGAGACGTAGGGTTCAGGTAAATGTAGTTGGGGAAGTAGTTCAGATAGGGTTCCACCTGCATCTCCCATATATCATTACCCCAGCTGATGCTGGCATCCAGTTGATATGATTCCTCGGGGTCAAGCTCTGTATTACCACGTTCGTAGCGGAAGATGTGGTAGTTGACGCCATCGGCTCCCAACTCCTTGGGAATGGGCACACGGAAGCTCTTACCTGCATTGGCCTTGAAGACCCACTGATTAACGTTGTAATTGACGCCTGCCGACCAAGTCACGCTGTTGAAGTTCTTGCTGAACTCAGAGGAGCGCTCCTTGTATACGGAATCATTGCCTACGGGTGTCAGGAACCAGTCCTGATAGCTATGGATATGCGTGTGAGCATAGTCGTAACGCACGCCTGCATTCAGGATAAGATTATCATATACCTTGTAGCGGTCCATCATATAGGCACCAAGGCTCAGTGTTTCAAAGTCCGGGATGATAAAGCCCCAGCCACCACGACGGTTGTGTTGGTATTCGCTACTGAGGCCACCACACAGTTCATGCTTGCCTAACGTATGACGTAGACGCAGACCTGCCGTATAGGTGCTCTTGTTGAAACGACGTTCCAGCGTGCCGTCAGGGATGGGCATGTAGCCATGGCTGACGGGTTCTGAAAGCTCCTCGCGCAGGTTGTTCTGGTAAGCCAAGTTCAACTCCACAAGGGTTGCCTCGTTGTGCCATGCCGTATGGCTGAGTACCTTCAGGTGGTTGACCCACTGATAGGGCAGGTCTATATCACGGCGTGAATGGTCGTAGTCTATGTCAGAGAGGCGTACCTCTAACCCATGGGCGTTGGCAAAGAAGCCACTCTTGCTGTAGCTGTCAGATACCAATACGTCTGTATGGAAATGAGTGCCTACGTAACCTAACATCACACTACCGTCACGTTCACAACCGGCTGTGTTGCGCAACCGGCCGTCCTTCAGCTTGATCCAATAGGAATAATACTGGATGCTATCCGTTGGGACCTTATAGTCGGCATAGTCTATGAATGTTGCATGTGCACGGTAGAACCAGTTCCCATGTTTTCCGCCTACCTTGGCAGAAACGCCCAACTGCTCGTTGTTGGTACGTCCGAACAACTGAACACTGCCGCTGAAAGGCTCTGTAGGAACACGGTTGCTGTAGAGGTTGAGCACGCCGCCAATGGCATCGCTACCATAGAGCAATGCTGCAGGACCCTTTATGACCTCTGCACGGTCTATAGCGAACTGGTCTATCTCCAGCCCGTGGTCGTCTCCCCACTGTTGTCCTTCATGCTTGATACCATCTTCTGTTACAGCCAGCCTATTGAAGCCCAATCCACGGATGGTAGGTTTGGATTGTCCGCTGCCTATGGCCATTGCCTTCACACCGGAGATACCCTCCAGTGTCTGCATCAGGCTACCGGCAAAGTTTTGCCTCAAGTACTCCTGGCTGACTTTGACGGTTGACTGGGACGAGCGCATCTGGTATTCGCGACGTCCAAGACCGTTTATGGTAACATCATGCAGTGTGACAACAGTGTCTTTTGGTGCTGATGCACATAGCATAGCAGCCAATAACAAGTTAATCATACTGTCTTGTCTGTTTGAGTTACTTTAATAAGATGAGATTGTCCCCACTATGTCTGGGGAAAAGAATTCAAACAAACGGGGGGGCTCTGAGCTGGGGGATGCCGTATTCCTCAAAATGAATGTCACTTTGAAGTTGGGCAAAATGTATTCTGTTTACCTTTTTATAATATACAACAGCTAACAGACCTGTTGTAATGAATGACAAAGTCAGGAACTGGCAGAGCACACAAGCGTGCATGGTGGTAGTCAGTTCCCCCAGGTGACCATGGCAATGGTGGTGCACGCATTCGTGGCACTCATCGGCGTGAAGACCTTCTGATTCGTGTACGTGAACAGACGACAGGATGAGCATTGGCAGGAACACTGCCAACAGCACCCAAGCAGCAATTTGTCTTCTTCTGTCCACGTTCATTATTGCAAAGATACAAAAAAAACCATTCCCAAGGTTTCTTTTCGGATTATTTTATGTCTTAATCCCGAAATGTGTAATTATTGTTATTTTTTTGTACCTTTGCATCCGAATTATCGACTTGCCTCAATAGTTGAGCTTGCAAAACTTACATAATAAATAAAGTTATGATAGAAATTGGATTGAGACATACGAGTGAACTTACTGTTACGGACGCTGTTACTGCTATTGCGGCAGGGTCGGGCGACATGCCTGTGCTGGCTACTCCCATGATGATGGCGCTGATGGAGAATGCCGCCATGCTGGCCGTTAAGGATGAACTGCCAGAGGGTTGTACCACAGTTGGCGGACATATTGAATCCTCTCACCTGAAGCCTTCTAAGACAGGCGCTGTGGTAAGGGCAGAGGCAGAGGTGACAAAGGTTGACGGCAAGAAGATATCATTCAGGGTGGCAGCCTATTGCGGCGACACACTGCTTGGTGAGGGCACTCACCTCAGATTCATTGTAGAAAGGGAGAAGTTCTTGCAGAGGCTTTAATGGTGAATATTATGAAAACGTCTTAGTCTGTCGTTAAGCAGGTTGTATAACTCCTGTGTCTCCATGCTTGTTCCTGTAGTAGCAATGATCTCCTGAGCATTCACTAACCCTTTATTCATCTCTCGGAGGATGCGACCATGGATGCTTGCATTTTCTATTTTCTGATTCTCTACATCCGGTTTATAGTGGATGGTCACAAATTCCTGGTTTCTTATTCTTGCCACTTCAAACGATTCTACGTCGGCAAAGTTGATGACTGTGTGCTTATCGCCTTGGATAATAGTGCATGATGTGTCCGTAATGGTCAGGTACGGTATATCTGATATACTCTCTTTGAGCGTGTAATAAAGCATATATAGGCCACCTAGACCAAAAAATGCGATGCAAAGCCATGCCACAAACACATGGAAACCGGTTTTTGGATGATGAAGCATAAAAATAGAACCAGCAGTAGCGCCAGCACATATCAAGAGCAGTAGCAGCATTCGCCAGGGGGAATGATAGATTTTTATTTCTTCCATTTTGCTCTGTTTTTTCTGCAAATTTACTCAATTCTTTTGATATATGGCATTCTTTGACTGCTGTACGGCCATAGGTTAATCTTCTTGCTCATAATAATAAGAATAGTCTATGCCTTTCATGAAAGTCTCACGGTCGTTGATCTTATCTGTTAAGGCCTTCTTGAACAGTTGCTTGATATGGGTGCTGTCAGTTTGACTTTCAATCATAGCATTCAGATACTCTTTCTTTCCTATCTTACTCCAATCCACACACAGACTTAAGCGTTTCTTCAGAATCAAGTCGAGCCATATACGAGTACTGCGTCCATTACCTTCCATAAATGGATGGGCAGCATTCATCTCAACATATTTGTCGATAATCTCGTCAAAAGTGCTTTCTGGCATCTTCTCAACTATTTGCAGATAGTTATGCAGATGTTCGGCCAAACAGAACAAGGTATTCCCTTTCGAAATGGTCTTGGTGCGGATCTTGCCTGCAAAGTCGTAGAGCCCTCCAAACAGGTAAGCGTGAATCTGCTGCAAAGCCTTGACAGTGCCAGGTTTCAGTGTTTCCATCAGTCCACTCTCAAAGAGCGTATAAGCCTTCTTTTGGCTCTGTCCGTCAATAGTCGTATCGGTATAGGTGAACCAGTCAAGAAAAGCACTTGCACGATTGTTAGGGTAGTGTTTGGCTATCGTCTGCACACATCGAGCATCCAAAGCGTCAGCTGCTCGTTGCTTGCCATCGGGGGCTTGGAATTTGAAGTGGTTAGTGACACTAACCAGTTCAACACCATCCTTAGCCATCTTACCTTTCAGATATTTCCAGTAGTTACGGCATTTCTTGTAGTCTTCCTCGTCATTGATAGCACCTACGATGTCTGTAGCAGAGAACCACCACTTATTGTTCTCGTTGTCCCATACAGCACGTACTTCGCGATCGTTGAAAAAACGTATTGACTTCTTGCTCATAGTGTTTCCTTGTTGATTTCAATTCCCAATATCTGCTGAATCTCAGCCAGTGTCTGGTCAATCTTTGCATCGAGAGCAAATATATTTGCAAAGATACTTATAATTGGGAGATTTCGCTATTTTTGGTGTTATTTTTTTAACAAAATATTCTGATTGTTTCTCCCTCTTTCCTGATTTCCCAGAAGGGGATACCTTTCTGGTCTGTGAACTCCTTCATTCGCCAGGCTGATTTGAAGCCGCTGGCAACGAAGTGCATGGGAACAAAGAGGCCTATCTGGAAACGCTCTATGAACTGACGGCCTCCCAAGGTATAGCCGTTGCCGATGCGCCCGTCAACAGGGAACATCACTACGTCAAAGCAGTCTGTTATCTTACGGATATCTTTCAGTTCACCCAGATATTGCTTCTCATGGGCTATGGGGTCTATATCTTCCTGGAACTCCTCGCTATAGATGGTATCGCCGGCTTTGGCATCGTGCAGGAAACGGGCATACCAGTTATTCAGGTCGCCTGCATGGAAGATTCGCCTGCCCTCAGTTTCAACAATCCAGGATACACCACTGTCTGTACTGCCGGTTGCCCATACTGAGACGGTGCCGTCAGACCATGTTCCACCCTTTGCCAGCCATACGTCGGCATCTTCCTTTGCGGCTCTCCTGTGCCTGTAGATATCCTTGGAGAGAATATAGGTGATATTATTGCGTTGATTCTTCCACTTTAAGATCTTCCTGTTAAAATGGTCTTCATGGAAATGGCTTGCAAAGACATAGACGTGTTTGCTCTTCTGCAGGAAGGGTGGGACAACATCAGCAAGGTCCAGCCAGTAGTCGAATATCAGGATGGACTTTTCCGTTTCCAGTACGAAACAGCTATGGAACACGTAGGTCAGCGTCATTGTCAGTTTCTTGTCTTCTTTATGCAAAGGTACGAATAATAAAGTTTGAAAGATGTACAGTAAACAAAAAAACACTATATTTGCACACAGATTTAAGATATAGAAGACGTAATGAGTAGGAATTCCTTCCCAAAGTCTAGTCTGATATTAGATAATATAGATTAGTTATGAAAAAGACACTTATAGCGTTTGCCCTTGTCTGTGTGACGGTATACTCCAAGGCACAGGCCCAGCCGACTAACTTGATACCGGCTCCCGTAGCGTATTCTGTATGCCCTGGAAGCATCAGTACCAAAGATGTGTCCAGCCTATGTGAGAAGGTGCGTATTTCGCAGAAGGCAATTCTCCGTCGTCTGAAAGGCAGGAAACTAGCTGACTGGCAGCTGAAGTCCGCCTACTGGATAGAGGTTGGGAAGAAGGGCGTGAAGATAGAGGCCGCCGATGAGGAAGGTGTGTTCTACGCCCGTCAGACGCTCAGGATGATGGCATCGCTGGACAGCTCGCTTACCTGCTGCACCATCCTCGACTGGCCACGTTTCCGCTACAGGGGTGTGATGCTGGATGAGAGTAGGCATTTCCAAGGAAAGGAATTTGTGCTGAAGCAGTTGGAAATGATGGCTCTCCTGAAGATGAACCATTTCCATTTCCATCTGGTTGATAATCCGGGTTGGCGTGTGCAGATTGATGCCTATCCGCGCCTCACAGGGTTGACAGCTTGGCGACCTCAGGCCTATTTCTGGGATTGGGAAAAGAACGAGACAGGCGGACCGTTCGTGGATGAGGGAACGCCTGGGGCTTATGGCGGATACTATACCAAGCAGGATATTGCCGACATTCTTTCCTTTGCAGAAGAGAGACATATAGAGGTGATTCCGGAAATAGAGATGCCCGGGCATAACTACGAGACCCGTGCGGCTTATCCTGAACTGGCTTGCAACCTGCCAGGTGGAGGAAAAGACCCTTGGGAACTCTGCCCGGGAAAGGAGAGCACCTTCCAGTTCTTGGAGAAGGTGCTGCTGGAGGTTTTCTGCATGTTCCCCTCGCAGTATATCCATATTGGTGGGGACGAAGCGCGCAAGAACAACTGGAAACTCTGTCCCGACTGTCAGGCCAGGATGAAGGCGGAGGGGCTGAAGAGTGTGGAGGAGCTACAGAGCTATATGATCAGGCGGATGGAACGCTTTGCCCACGAACATGGCAAACGTATCATCGGTTGGGATGAAATCCTGCAGGGAGGACTGGCTCCGGATGCCACCGTGATGTCATGGCATGGAATTGAGGCTGGCTTGCAGGCTGTCAGGGAAGGGCATGATGTGATTTTCACGCCCACTCATTACTATTATCTGGACTATCACCAAGACCCCGCTCAGTTCCGACCTGTGGGACGCCTTGTATCCTTGGAGAAAGTCTATTCCTTTAATCCGATGGCAGAGAGCATTCCCGAGGCAGATGCCCATCATGTCCTGGGCGTACAGGGCAATCTGTGGACAGAGCATGTTCAGGACGCCTGGCATGCCGAGATGATGCTCTATCCCCGTGTTTTCGCTATTGCAGAAACGGGATGGAGTCAGGCAGAAAAGAAGGACTGGCCCGACTTCCAGCGAAGAGCCTCTGTCCTGTCGGCAGTTGCTCGTAAATGGGGGTATACCGTGTATCCTCCATCGCCACAGTAATACCCTTTCTTACTCCCTGTAAACGATATAAGGACAATATCCACAAAGTATCTATATATCTCTATAACGGAAAGAAGGTTGTGATTCTGTCATATCTGTAGTGTCAATGTTCTGCTGTTACAGACTCTCCTTTAATATCTCCGTGATATCGTTGGGCTTCAGGTCCATGTAGCCGGCAGGGTAGCAGATGGTGCCCTGGGTGATGCCCGGAATCATCTCGGGGGTGGCACCGATTTCGCTGATGGTCAGCGGAAGTCCGATTTCCAGCATCCAGTTCTTCAGGGCTTCCAGACCTGCCTCGGCAATCTGCTCATCGGTCATACCTCCGCCATTGATGTCCCAGACATTCTTGGCAAAGCGCACGAACTTAGCCAATCCTGGTTGCATGGCACGATGGTAGTAGGCCATTGATACGGCAGCAAGGCAGTAGCCGTGAGGGGCGTGCGTCCAGGCACCTACCGAGTGACCAATCATGTGTACCATCCAGTCCTCGCGCTTGCCCAGACCGATGAGGGTATTGAGTGCCCATGTTGCTGTCCACATGATGTTCGAGCGGGCCTCGTAGTCCTGCGAATTCTTCACAGCGATGCGTGAGGCTGTGATAAGGCTGCGCATCAATCCTTCCGCTAAATAATCACTTGTATTGTCGTCAAAATCAGAGAAATACTGCTCCATGATGTGGTTCATGATGTCGTAGATACCTGCCTTCATCTGGTTGAGGGGGACGGTCATCGTGAACTTTGGATTCAGGATAGAGAACTTAGGCATCAGGCGGTCATCGAATACATGGCCTACCTTGAAGGTGTGCTCCGCATCGGTAATCACCGTTCCTGCGTTCATCTCAGAGCCAGTACCTGCCATTGTCAGGATGCAGCCCACGGGCAATATCTTCTGACCGGCATCAGGCTGTTGCTGCTTCAGCCAGAACTTATCCCAGTAGTCGCCCTCGTAGAAGACTGATGCTGCAACTGCCTTCGAGTAGTCGCAGACGCTGCCGCCACCCAGGGCTAGAATCCAATCCACGTTGTTCTCTCGGGCTATCCGGATGCCCTCGCGCAGCTTCTCCAGTGTGGGGTTACTCATTACGCCCGGGTTCTCCACGATGGTCTTGCCAGCCTCCTTCAGGATAGCTACCACCTGGTCATAGATACCGTTACGTTTCACGCTGCCGCTGCCATAGTTCAGCAGCACAACGGGGCCGAAGTTCACTAGTTCGTCCTTGAGATAGTTCAAAGACTCATCACCAAAATACAGCTTGGTGGGATTGTGGTAAGAAAAGTTTCCTTGCATGGTTAGTTTTTTACTTGATGTACTATTTTGACTTCCTAGACTTTTCAGTTGATGTACTTTACCTTGGAGGCATCACGGGGCTTGGCATCGGGCTGTTCGTCGGGATAGCCAATGGCAATGATATACAGGAGCTTGTAGTCCGCGGGGATGTCAAGGCTCTCGCGGAAGGCCTTTGCTTTCTCGTCAGTTGTGAGGAAGCGTACGGGGCCAGTCTGAATGCAGGTGCCAAGTCCAAGAGACTGAGCCGTGAGCATCATGTTCTCACCCAGCAGGCCGGCATCAAGGTCGAAGTGCCCATCCTTAGGCGCACAGACACAGATAAGGTTCGGTGCATTGCGGCACATCCCCTTCACGTCAGCCATCAGTTTCTGGTCTTCAACTATCCTGACCGCCCAGTTCTGCCAGTTCCTGGCGCTGGGGGCGTTAATGCCGGCAAGTGCCACGGTTTCCAGCTTCTCATGCTCGACCGGCTTGTCCAGGTACTTGCGCACCGAACGACGTGCCATAATGGTCCTTATCACTTCATTGTCATAGTTACTGTTCTGTGCCGATAGTGTCAGCACACCAATCATTGCCATTAGGCTAAATAATATTCTTCTCATACCTTATTCATTTGGTTAAACGTTACATCAAGCACCCGTTGTTTGTGCAATATTGCGGCGTAAATATACAAAAAATCCCCCATATCCATGTGATACGGAGGATTATTTTCTAGTTTTTCATTTGCTTTTTGAAAGCTGCGTCAATTTTGATTCTTCAATTCATGCAGGATGTTACTCCCAGGCTTGTTGCAATGGCTGATAGTACAGCCAGTATCGTCTGAATGACGAATTTCCATGTTTCCTTTTTCATAATTCTTTACTTTTAATGATTAATAATGTCACGCAGAATGCGCAGAAATTCGCAGAGAGTGTTTTCAAAGAAAACCGCAAAAACCCTTGTCTGTGCTGCATGCTCTGTGAGCATTTATCTATAGGCATTAGCCAAAGCCCTGTTTAAGCCAGCTTAACCATTTCTTTGACTAACACCCATAG
>CAMKTJ010000031.1 GCA_946415645.1 uncultured Prevotellaceae bacterium | reverse complement strand
CAGACCATCACCGACCTGCCCGATGGCATCTATGAGCTTGAGATTGACGGTTACTATGCCGCCGAGTCTATGCCACAGAGCACCCTACACGGCAGCATGATTTACCTGAACGACATGAAGAATGTCCTGAAGACATCAAGCGAGTATAGTACAGAGAATCCCACCAACAAAGTCGTAGCCAAGCCGGAAGACGGAAAGCTTACGGTTAGGATCATGGGCCTACGCATTGCCTCACAAGACGATGTCACCGTATTCAGCAACCTGCACCTCTTTTATCGCGGAGCAGGTGAGACGGGTTATACGGCATGTGAAAATGTGGAAACAGAGGTAAAGAATAGTGCTGGATTATTGTTGGAATGCGGTAGCAAGGAGGTTACGGATTATCGTCAGCATCCCATGTGCCAGATTTCTCTTATCAACAGATTAGCCGACGAAGTCTTTAATAAAAACTATTACGGTACCGTTGACATGATGCTGCAACACCTTGGCAGCATAGGCAACTACTTTTCTGCTATTGGCGAAAGTCGCGCTGCCTACATAAGAATGATGGACAACGTTCTTCTGACAGAGAACACAGCCAATCTGCTTATTGCCAATAATCTGCTTACGGAACAGCAATACAGTCAGGTAACGCAGTTACTGGATACCGCAACAAAGGGTTATACAGAAGGTAGCTTTGTTAACGAAGATATCAACAATCTACTATTGCAGATGGCAGCATTAGACGGCATGCCTAAATACATAGACAACGTCATGCAGATTAGCACGCCTAACGATCTCTGCAGCTTCTCCGTTCTGGTGAACGAGGGCATGCGTACCCTTGACGCACAGCTTACTACAGACATCAACATGGCAGGCGTAACTACCTTCCAGCCTATAGGACTTTATTCTGATAATATGACTGAGTTGAACGACTTCCGCACCAACAGCTACGGAGGAACCTTCAACGGACAAGGATTCGAGGTCCGCAACATGACCCTGCAGACAGCCTACGAAGGTGGTCTCTTTGGTCGTTGCTACAAGGCCCATATCAGCAACTTAGGAATGAATAATGTTTCCGTTACAGGTACGGGAGCCCAGACCTGTGGTACCTTGGCAGGTACACTGATGCAGACACAGGTTGACAACTGCTATGTGGCAGGCACTATTCAGGTAAGCACCAATGGCAAGATGGCGGCACAGTTTGCCGGAGAAGGCGCCTGGAACACCAGCTTCAATAACTGCTATACACTGGGAGAGGACTTCACCAATGCTACCGCAGCCGAACTGAACAACTGCTACTGGGGCACAATAGCTACTAAGGCATCAAAGACAGGCGAGTTGTGCTACAACCTCAATAACGGAGAGACCGACAGCCCCGTTTACTTCCAGACATTAGGCAAAGACAACTATCCAGTCCTCCTGTCCAGTCACGAGATTGTACGACGCACCCAGGAAGGCAATTACTATAATGGTGAAGATGAGGTCGGAATCATCCAAATTGAGGAGCAAGGAGCAAGGAGCAAGGAGCAAGATTCTCAAGCAATCTACGACCTAAGCGGCCATCGTCTCACTCATAAGCCTGCCAAAGGTCCTTATATCCAAGGTGGTAAGATTCGTCTATAATGCAGATTCATCCCATCACAGAAGCACTTATATCCGAATGGCTGAAGACCCGAGATCCTTTCAGTCATAAGGGCGACTACGGCAGAGCCTCTCTCGTAGCCGGTAGCGTTGGTATGATAGGTGCCGCCCTCTTGTCGGCACGGGCATGCATGCGCAGTGGTGTAGGACTACTGACCGTCCATGTTCCTGAATGCGGATACGCCATTATGCAACAGGGCTTACCCGAGGCTAAGTGTCAGGCCGACCAGCACTACACACATCACACCTACGTAGAGGTTCCCCTTGGAACAGAGGTTGTAGGTATTGGTCCGGGTATAGGCCTGCACGTACAGACACAGTGGGCACTGCACCGCCTGATGCTCATGTACCCCAATATCCCTATGGTCTTTGATGCCGATGCGCTGAACATCCTGGCAGAGAATCCGCACTGGTTCCCACAAATTCCCAAAGGCAGCATTCTGACACCTCACCCCGGCGAAATGAAACGACTGGGTACCGACCCCGCAGAGCTGGCTGCACAATATCAGTTGGTTATTGTACTGAAAGGCCACCACACATGCATCTATGTGCCTACAGACAATACGGTTCAGATGTACGAGAATACCCTGCATGGCAATGCGGGTATGGCGGTAGGCGGTTCCGGCGATGTGCTCACAGGCATTATCCTGGCCCTGATGGCACAGCACTATACCGCAAAAGAAGCAGCCGTCATAGGCGTATGGATACACGCCCTGGCGGCTGATTTGGCTCTTGCCGACGGGAATAGCATGGAGTCGCTACTCCCCTCAGATATCATCTCCCACTTGGGAGTTGCTTTCAATACTTCCCGGATTTAGTCCTTCTGCTGTACGAATTCCTTTAACCAGTATTCGTGCAGACGCGTGTCCTCCGTCAGTTCAGGATGGAAGGAGCATGCCAGCATATTCTTCTCCTTAGCTGCCACAACATGCCCGTCCAAAGTAGAAAGGACCTCTACCCCTTCACCGCAGCGCTCTATGTAAGGAGCGCGGATGAAGACCATAGACACATCTCCTATACCTTTTATATTATAGGTGGTCTGGAAGCTTCCCAACTGACGACCGTAGGCATTACGCTTTACCGTAACATCCATACAGCCCAGATGTTGGTCGTCCAGCAGAATCATTCCGGCGCAGGTACCTAGTACTGGCAGTCCTTCCTTGATAGCCTTCTGGATGGGCTCCATAAGACCCTCATCCTTCATAACCCTCATCATAGCGGTACTTTCACCACCGGGCAGGATAAGGCCGGCCATTGGCTGCTGCCAATCGGCCAGATGTCGTATCTCGAATGTCTCAACACCCAGGCGCTGCAACATCCGCTCATGCTCTACAAAGGCTCCCTGTAGCGCTAAAACACCTATTCTCATTTTCCTCTCTCTGCCATTAGCAATTCAATCTCCTGCTCGTTGATGCCAACCATAGCCTCACCTAAGTCCTCGCTCAACTCAGCCAGAATCTTGGGATTATTGTAGTTGGTAACAGCCTTTACTATTGCCTGAGCACGCTTAACAGGATTACCGCTCTTGAAGATACCACTTCCTACGAATACGCCCTCAGCACCCAGCTGCATCATCAGGGCAGCATCGGCAGGTGTTGCCACACCACCGGCAGCGAAGTTTACTACGGGCAGCTTGCCGTTCTCGTGTACATACTGTACCAGTTCATAGGGAACACGCAACTGCTTGGCAGCCTCATACAACTCATCCTCGCTCATGCTTACCAAACGACGAATCTCGCTCTGCATCATGCGCATGTGTCGTACAGCCTGAATGATATCACCTGTACCGGGCTCACCCTTGGTACGGATCATGGTAGCCCCCTCGTTGATACGACGCAAGGCCTCACCCAGGTCCTTGGCACCACAGACAAAGGGAACCTTGAACTTACGCTTATCGATGTGGTAGATATCATCAGCTGGTGAAAGTACCTCACTCTCGTCAATATAGTCAATTTCTATAGCCTCCAGAATCTGAGCCTCAGCAAAGTGACCGATACGACACTTGGCCATAACAGGGATAGATACGGCCTCCTGAATACCACGTATCATCTTGGGGTCGCTCATTCTGCTTACACCACCGGCAGCACGAATGTCTGCAGGGATACGCTCCAGTGCCATTACTGCACAGGCACCCGCCTCTTCGGCAATCTTAGCCTGTTCTGGTGTTGTTACATCCATTATCACTCCGCCCTTCAGCATCTGAGCCAGGTTGCGGTTCAATTGTACTCTGTCTTCCATTTTTATTTTAATTTAAGTTTCGGAAGCTGAGCTTCCTTTTTTAGGAGCAAGGGGCAGGGAGCAAGAGGATAGTTATACACTTGTGCTCTCCTTTTCCTCCATCCCTAGGTTATTATATTTTTTCTCTTTTATCTTTTTATCTTTTATCTTTCAATTCAAATCTCTTGCCCCTTGCCCCTTGCTCCTTGCCCCAAGAAACTTGAGGAAGGGGAACTTCCGAAAGTTGAAATTTTAATTATATAAGTAATCTGAATAATCGGTTTAACTCCCCCTAAAGGGGGTCGGGGGGCCTTTTCTGCTGCAAAGGTACTGCTAAGTGCCGCAGAACGTGAAAAATCCCTTCCTGTATGGCAAAACATTCCTTACAAAGAAGAAATATTACCAAAAACGGAATACTTATTTGGGTAAGTTATGGATTTACCTTACCTTTGCAATATATTTAGGGGCAAGGGGCAAGGAGCATGGGGCAAGAAACCCCACCCCGACCCTCCCCAAAGGAGAGGGAGCCGTCCGATTAGAATAAATCGAAATAACGTTATAACGATATATCGAAACAGCGGCCACAAAGGATGTGTATAACTATCCTCATGCCTCTTGCCCCTTGCTCCCTGCCCCTTGCCCCTAATACAATAAAATAAAAGGAAAATGAAATCAGTGCTTTGTATCAACGGTTCAGACAGTATGGGACATGCCGGCATTCAGGGCGATGTACGAACCATCAAGGACCTCGGCGGCTATGCCGTTACAGTAGTAACAGCTGTTACCATACAGAACTCTATGGGTATTACAGGCATTCACCAGTTGCCCACCGACCTTGTGCTGGGTCAGGTGAAGGCTATTTATGAGGAGGAGCTCCCGCATGCCATAAAGATAGGAATGATGGATAATGCCGAGACCATACGCGCCATCAGTCAGGAGATTCTGGCGTGCCCTAACATCGTATGCTCACCTGTTATCCTGGCTTCTCATGGCGGACTGCTTATGTCCAATGATTCCCTGGTAGCATACCGACAGCACCTCTTCCCCATCTGCAAGCTTCTTATTATAAAATGTACGGATGCCGAGATTCTGTTAGGTCGACGCATCAGCACGGATACTGATATGACAGAGGCCGCCACCCTGCTGCATCAGATGGGGCCTCAGTGGGTACTGCTCCGTGGCGGAACCTTTGCCAAGGGGCGCATCAATGCTCTGCTCTCCGGTCCCGACTGTCAGAAGTTCTTCTCTTCTGTGAATATTGAGGGATGGCAGCGACATGGCATAGGCGGAACCCTCTCTACCGCCGTTGCTGCCCGTCTGGCACAGGAGGATGATGTACCCACGGCCATCACCAATGCCCATAATTATATGCACAGCCAGGTAGTATATGCCTCAGCACAACCCCGTTCATTACAGCCCCATAACCTGTACAACCAGTTTATGACACTACTCTCCGAGCATTACACAACGGCACATGACGTAACCTTCTACGCCACACAGCTGTCTATTTCTACGCGCTATCTTTCACAGATTACCAATACCGTCTGCGGACGGTCGCCCAAGCAGGTAATAGACGATTACCTCTTGCAGGAGTGCGAGCAATTGCTCTCTACCACCTCCCTGACTATCCAGCAGATATCACAGCAGTTGGGGTTCACTTCCCAAATAGCCTTTGCCAAGTTCTTCAAGGCAAAGAAGAAGATCGCCCCAACTGTCTATCGCGACGGAAGATTCCTCCGCTAAAGTTCTTTCAGCAACTCACGTACTGCGGCCTCTAACTGCAGGTCGGTACCTGTGACAACTGTCTCAGGCAGGTTCAGTACGGGCACATCAGGCTCCAACTGTGTATTCTCCAGATAAGAACCGTCCGGCAACTGATAGCCTATGACGGGTACGCCGAATACCAGCGTAGCATCCTGCAAGGTCTCCCAGTTCACCGAACTCATGGTACCAGGGACAGGAGCGCCTACCAGCTTACCTATCTTCTGATGACTGTACACCCATGGCGTTCCGTGAGCATTGCTATAGTTGCCCTCAGCCTGCAGCATAATGCTGGGATGGTTGTATCTGCGACTGGGCATATCACAGGCCTCCCTGCCGCGAATCACCTGCGTGAAGTACTTGTGACCGGAGAAGAGAATCTCTATATCCTCATGCAGACGACCACCGCCGTTGAAACGGGTGTCAATGACAATACCTTCCTTCAGATTGTATTTACCCAAGATATCTGAATAGACATCGCGGTAGCTTGCATCATCCATTCCCTCTATGTGTACATAGCCTAAGCGTCCGTTAGAGAGACGCTCCACCTCGGCAGCACGACTTTTAATCCAGCGCTTGTACAGAAGGTCGGACTGATCAGCCGCACTAATAGGCAGCACTACCTCGTCCCATGTGCCGGCGCTACCTTTCAGACTTACCAACGTCTTCTTGCCCTTGCACCGGTTCAGCAACTGAGCCAGATCGGTATCCTTGGTCAGAGGCTCCCCATTGATGGCAGTAATGACATCACCTACCTTCACCTTGCTGTTGGCGCGACAGAACGGGCCGTCCTCCAATACAGCAGTAATCTTCATACCATCTCTAGCTTCTGTCATATCGAAGACCAATCCCAAGTGAGCCGTAGCATCACCCTTAGCAGAGGGGTAGTATCGTCCGCCTGTATGACTGACGTTCAACTCACCCAACAACTCGCTCAGCATCTCGGCAAAGTCGTAGTTGTTAGAGATGTGCGGCAAGAAGCGGGCATAGTTCTGCACCATCAGATCCCAGTCGCAACCATTATAGTCGGTGCGGAATATCTTTTTGTTGATCTGCTTGGCAACATGACGCAGCATATATTCGCGCTCGGCAGCCAGATCCAACTTCATCTGGGCATTGTAGGTGATAGAGGTAGTCTTGTCTCCCTTCTCAATCTTCTTCATGCTGCTACCCAGCGAGTACAGGTTGCCGTCCTTATCCATCTGCAGGGATCCGCTTCCGCCCTTGCTCAGCAATTTGGTCTCATGCTTGCGCAAATCCATCTTCCACAGGTCGGGAGAACCCTCAAAGGCCGAGAAGTAGTACAGACTCTCTCCATCCTTGCTGATAATGGCATCCCCCAACTTGCTGCTGTTAGGTGTCAGACGGACAATACGGTCCTCCAACCCCTCAAACTCTATCTTCAGCAACTTGGTAGAATCACCCTTCTCCTCATTTTTATCTTTTACCTTTTCATTTTTATCTTTTTTAATATCTCCCTTCCCTTCGGGAGGGGTTGAGGGTAGGCTTTTTTTATCCTTATCTTTGTCTTTATTCTTTTTCTCCAATTCTTTCAACAGCGCATAGTCTTCAGGAGAGAGACGGTAACGGTCATAGGCATCCTGTGTCAGAAAGGCCAGGAACACATCCTGCTGACTACCCCACGAGGCATGACTACGCATACCATAGCGTTCGCTCTCGAAGAGGATAGCCTTGCCGTCCATCACCCAACGGGGGTTGCCACTAATGTAAGCGCTCTGTGTGATAGGATGAATCTCACCACCCTCGGCACTGACAATACCCATATCCTGATAGGGGTCACGACGATTGGCAATATAGCCTATCACAAACCACTTGCCATCGGGACTCCATTCATATTCAAATCCCCCACCCTGGTTGTACCACTTACTGCCGTCCGTAACCTGTGTCACCTTCTTGGTCTTCAGGTCCACCACCTTCAGTTTAATGCGGTCCTCTATAAAGGCCAGTTTCTTGCCATCAGGACTGTACTTAGGATATCTACGCTCCACCTGCGAGAAGTCGGGCTTACCATCAAGCTTCAATGCAGGCAGTTCGGGGAACACACTCTCCTCCTTAATCAGTGTAGCGTTGGCAAAGTTCAGATCCTCGTCCCTGACTATGCTGGCGGTATAGAGCTGCCAGTTGCCGTTGCGCTCGGATGCATAGGCTACTGTCCTACCATCAGGAGCAAAGTCAACATCGCCCTCAGCACCTGCTGTCTGTGATATTCTGCGGGTAGTAGAATATTCGGTACTGGTAACAAAGACTTCGCCACGTACCACAAAGGCAATCTGCTTGCCGTCCTTGCTGACTACCGACTGGCGGGCACCGCTTGAGAAACTAAGGTCTGCTATAACAGCCTCATCATCGCGTGTCAGCGTAATGTTCAGCTTCTTGGGCTTCTCGCCATTCTTCTGCGTATAGATTTCTCCGTTATAGGTATAGCACAGCAGTCCATTCTTGGCAGCGCTCAGGAAACGTACCGGATGTGTCTTGAAGGAGGTAACAGGCTTTAGGGAACTGGAAATTGAGAGTTGAGAACTGAGAGTTGTTTCTTGCCCCTTGCTCCTTGCTCCTTGCACCTCAATACAGTACACATTCATGCTACCGCCATTGCGTTCGCTCAGGAAGTAGAGTGTCTTGCCATCGGCACTGACAACAGGGTTACGGTCTTCGCCGGCATGAGCCGTTACATTGGTATGCTTACCGCTCTGGGCATCATAGAACCATACATCACGGGTAATGGAAGAGGTATGGTGCTTACGCCACTCATCCTCATAGCCCTTGCGGTCCTGATAATAGAAGCTCTTGCCATCGGGAGCGAAACTCAGCATCTCAGCAGGCGTTCCTATCACCTGCAGGGTACGGCCGCCCTTTACAGGAACCTTGTATAACTCAGGCAGCGAGCTGGAGGGGAACATTACGCTTGTTGCGGGATCCTGGATCTGGGCTCCAAAGAATACCCACTTGCCGTCGTGCGTGAAAGCTTGAGGCACCTCTGCCACACTGTTATAGGTCAGTCGTGTAGCCGAACCGCCCTCTGCCGACATAACATAGACATCCAAATTGCCGTGTCTGTCGCTGGCAAAAGCAATCTGCTTGCCATCGGCACTCCATACGGGAGAGCATTCATAGCTGTCCTGTGTAGTCAGTTGTATGGCTGTTCCGCCATCAGTAGAGACCTTATAGATATCCCCCTTGTAACAAAAGAGAACCTGTGAACCGTCAGGACTGACCTGAACATCCCTCAGCCATAGCGGTGTAACAGCCTGGCTGGCATTAGCCTGTAGTGTTGCCACTGCCAACAGTGCAGCAGCAAGTAGCTTTCTTTTCATCATTATTTATGTACGTTTATCTTTTACCCTGAGAAACATAGGTTAAAATATGGTTCAACCTGTATTAGAGTTTCGCGGGTGCAAAAGTACAATATTTTTTCGGAAGTACAAAAGAATTATCTTAAAGGTTTTTTATTTTTTCTTGTTTTTGGAAGTTAATGGTTATAGATTATATAGGAAGGGGCGGGAGGACTGTCATTCCTCCCCCCATTCATCATCGTCAGAGAAGATAGATTCCTTACTAAGGCTGGGATTATTACCAGCACCTTCATCTTTTAAATCCCAGTTCTGTGACGATTCTGCAATGAATATAAAGCATTCTGATTGTTCAACCAAATACTTTGGCATTATATATATCTTTTTCATAATCTTCAGTTTTTAGAGGTTAGAGGTCAGGGGTTAGGAGCAAGGGGCAAGGGGCAAGGGGCAAGAGAGTACCAATAATGCTCAATGTTCAATGTTCAATTAATAAAATTCTTCACTCTTCACTTAATTAAAACACCGCCTTCTTTCCATTCACAATGTAAACGCCCTTCCGTAATCCATTGGACAATTTTCTACCGGAGAGGTCGTAAATAACTTCCTCACCTTTAGAGAGGATTGGGGTGAGACCCGTTTCCTTTTCATCAAACCTGAACACCTTAACATCAGCGCCAGTCTCAGCTGCCAGATATGCCTTGAAGCCAGGAATGACATTGGCACCATCCTTGTAGAAAGCAACACCTTGAGTACCATTTGTAAAGATATAGCTGTTCGCCGGGCGGTTGATTGTAGCAACTGTTCCGGTAAGAATGCTGGTAGCCTCTCCGCCATTCGTAACGTTAAAGCTATAGCTACCTGCCTCACCGGCCAGGATAACACCCGTATTGGCAGGAATAATACCGTCCTCTATCTTGGTACATAGCAGGAACTCGCCCTTATCTGCACCGTAATAGGCTTTTATGCCATCAGGAATCTCCAACGCAACAGGAGCAAACAATGTAGCATAGCCTACTTCCGGGATGCTGACTGGCAGACTTGTAACATCCTCTACAATCCAGGCGTAGCGTACATCATTATTATAGCCAGAACCACGGTCTATGCTATGGTTGGTTTCCCTGTCGTAGCTGTAGTAGTTGTTAGTGAGGATAGTGTATTTTCCGTTATAGAAGCTATTAGGTTCAATAGCTGCCTTATAGCTGGTGCCTATAGCTGCCAGGGACTTGGTACCACCGTCAAGATACTGACCGGTAGAATAGGATACCAGACCTTCTGTACCTAAGTACCAGATGGTTGAAGCGTCAGTAGCTGCCGTGGTTGTAAGCGGAGCTGTTCCTGTGATGTAGGCATTGGAAGCAGATCCCTTGAAACGGTAGAAGTGACCGGGTCGTGGAGACTTCACGGCCTCAGCTTCAGCCTGCTCCTTATTAACGAAGAACATCTTGTTCGTAATATCCTGGATGCTGTGTCCCTGCTGGTAGACTATACAATAGCCCGAAGGACCTCTTGTCTCGTTCTTGGCACTCTCCTCAAAGAGGATGTCGAAGGTACCGTCGCCATTGTTAAGGAGAGAAGAGTAGGCACTCCAGTTGGGTGACACGTTCATACCCTTTGTCCAGCTTGCACCGCCAACGGTAGAGAAGTCAGTCGTGCTGAAGCCTGTGGCCTTGGGCAGAGCGATGTAGTAGTACTGGATTTCACGACGCTGACTGCTGTACATGGGGGCCGTCTCAACGATAACGGTATTCTTCACACCGTATGAATCATAAGCCTCCACCAGTTCGACGTCACCGTTGCAGGAAGTAGCCACGGCATTGTTCCACTGACCTGTGGGGCCCCACTTACCTTCTGCAGAATCAAAATCGGTATAGTTGAATACGTTCACCCAACGTGAACTGCCGCCACGTCCGACGAGCAGGAGTCCGCCGTCAGGAAGTTCAACCACATGAGCCTCATCGCCGTTATTGGCAACCTGATTGCCAAGCACCTTCCATGTCTCTCCGAAGTCGTCGGAGTACATCACTACGTTCTGGTCAGGTATATCAACGGCACTGTAGATACGGTTGTACTTGGCCCCTGCAGCCTTACGGACAGACTGTGTAATCTTTCCGCTGGTGAAGAAGGCACGTACGATGCCGCTGCTGCCGTCCTGTGCACGGAGGCCTGCATCCACGAATGCCTGCATAATGTCGGGCATGATGTATTCATAGTTGCTCCATGTAACACCGCCGTCCGTTGAACGCCATCTTACGCAACCCTGCTGTGCCTGCGAGAGATCCGTGTTATAAACAGAGGACGGCCAAGTCATGTTACCACCGCAGGAAATCATCAGCACTTCATTACCTGAGTTACCGGGCGTGTTGTCGGCAACGACAGCAGCATCGCCGAAGCTCCACTCGATGACATTCTGCTGATTTACGCCCCAGTGGCCTTCTGCTATGCGAAGTGCGGGACTCCATGTCTCACCGTTATCGTCGCTGTAACGACGCTCGATGCTGGTAGCCCCCTGACCTACATCCCTGAAACCGGGACGGTAATCAGAGAAGGCAATGAGACGACCGCTCTGTGTACGTATAATAGCAGGAATACGGTATGCCGCACTGTTATCGTCGCTGTAGTCGAACCACAGGTTGAGACCATTGCCCGTTGATGCCGTATAGTTAGCCACAATGGTTGAGCCTGCAGGCAGATTGGCCAGTTCACCAATCTCAATGGAGGTACCGTAATCAACATCTCCGACACTGAAGCCCGTGAACTCATAGCCGCGATAGCTTGTTGCCGTGGCAGTGATCAGAGCAGAAGGAAGGCTTCCCAGTGACTGTGGCTTCGTGTCAGCATAAAGATATTTATTCACTGACTCGTTATTGACAGACAACGTAAACTTACCCACACGGGTATTCTCTGCCTCGGTGGTACCGGTTACATTAACAGCAAAGTTAAGCTCTACTGAAGAATGATACAGTTCAAGGGTAGCAAGGACATCTGTGGGGTCGAAATCTTCTATCTCATAGATAACGCACTTATTACCTTCGTCTGCCGTACTCCAGCTGTCAAAGGCGCCTCCGGTAGCGAAACCGGATGTTGCGTTCATCGTATTAGAACCGTGTTTAATCAGAAAGGAAGGTGCCGTTGATGCCGCAAATGTTACGGGAACGGGCATATCTGTCAGTTTGGCCCCGTCACCGGCAACGAACTTATTTGCCTCAACGCTCCACATATAATACTTATCCTCGTATTTGATGAGGGAAAAGTAGTTGACAGGATAGGAAGCATTCTTGACAGTATTAGCCAACTGGCCATTGTTTACTGTGTAGGTGCCTCTTGGAACAACAATCTTATAGGCCTTTGTGTTACTGAGCTTTGAGATGGGATATACGATGCCTTCCTTCAGGGTACGTGTCACCTTGATAGTGCAATTCTCATCACCGATGGTACCCACATAGTCATAGGTGAAGAATGTGTTCGATGTTATATCCTCAGGAATGACAGGAGTGCTGCCTGCCTCTTGCTGCACGACTACACTGCCCACCTTCGTTACGCCATCACTCTCGTAAAGGTCGTAGGTAACATCCACGACTTTCGTACCGACAGGCACCACCATAATACTGAATTGAGGCAGAAAGAGCGTGTTGCCTTTATTGGCTGTGTTAATGGTGAAATAGGTAGACTGTACATCCAGTCCTGTCACCTCGAAAGCCTTTGGTCCTGTAGGGCTGTTATATGGAGGAGAACTTGCCACTACAGAAACAGTGCCGTCCTCAGAGGTCAGCGTATGAGCTGCAGTATAGGAATTAGCTGAACAGGAAAGACTATAACCCGTAATGACATAGCCCTCGGGGGCAGCCAGAGTAATACGGTAATCCGTAGCTCCGGCAGCAGTTACAATCTTAAAGCAATTGCCATAATCGGCAACATTGACAGCTTGCTCACCAATGGTTACACCAGATGCAGCTGTAACAGTTACGCCGGCCAGTCCTGAACCAGTGGCTGTAGTAAACACCTGGCCGGAGAAAGAGCCGAAACCTGCTGAGGAAGGAAGTCCGCTGCCGGTACTGGCAATCTTCACATCAATCGCCCAAGCACCAAGAGTACTCAGAAGGGTACAAAGTAATAAGATTAGTTTTTGTTTCATGGTTATATTTATTAATTTATGATTATGGACAATGGTATTATCCGGTTTAGTTATAGTAAGTATCTTTCTAGGTATTACCCTTCATGATATCAGTTCTTGTGTGCAAAGGTATGATAATTTCCCGAAACCACAAAAATTTTGTAAGAAAATCGAAACTTCACACCTCTTTGTCATTTAAAGAAAAAACTATAAAACAGTTAGAGGTTAGTGATGTTTGGCTTAATAGGTTAGAGGATTTAGGTTTACGTAGATGTTTGCATTATCGTTAAAAATCGGTTTTCTTGGTTTTTCCTTTATGAGAAAGAGGCCCTGAAAGGGATAACGATATTAGTTTTAAGGCTGGCTGGATGCTTGCATACAAGCAGGATTAGAACTAATACCGTTAAATACTCTGACAAGAGTATCTTTCTCAGAAAGGGGTTTTTCTGGTTTTTGTTAAATATCCGTGTAGATTTGTGAGATCCGTGGTCAAAAGAAAATCTGCGGGTCTCTGCGATTTCTCTTGCCCAAAAGGACATAGGACATAAATAAAAAAGCAGCCCCAGCCATCCAAAGGTTTCGAGGCAGGGGCTACTATATTTGAGCTTAAACTATGAATTATGAATTATGAATTATGAATTATGAATTAAAGTTAGTAGCAGAGAGCAGAGAGAATACCACCGACTACTGCGGCACCAACAACACCAGCTACTACTGCACCAGGTGATACATGGCAGTGATGGAAGTGTGCTACGGGATGGCCAAAGTAGTAGTCGGGCTCGTAGTATCTGTCGTACCAGTACCAGTCAGAACCACGGAGGTAACCCCAGCGACCACGATCATAGCGGATGCGACCTTCCCAGCGGGGATCAAAGTAACGACCACCGATGTAGATGTGACGGGCAGGACGATGCTCTACCACTACATGAGGGCGAGCGGCTACAACATGGGGACGTTCAACAACTGCGTGTGGACGATCCATCTCGTGATGACGACCACCACGCATCTCCATGCGACCATCGTTATGCATCACCATCTCTCTGTTGCGACCGCCAGGATTGTATCCGTCACGTCCGCCACGGAAGTCACCACCTCTACGGCCCTGAGCATTTACGTTAACACTTGCCATGCACATCATGGCTGCCATTATCATCATGTAGAAATTGTTGCGCTTCATAACTGTATAATTTAGAATGTTTGTAAATCCGTTTTCTTTCTTGTTTGCAATGGCAAAGGTACGGCATTTACAAAAGCACTTTATACTGATTATCCCTAAACGCAACGGGGAATTTTCCTAAAGGGGGTAGGAAATCGGTTAGCGGTTAATGGTTAGCGGTTAGCGCGTTATCGTTTACATTTGACGTTTTCCTCGCATGGGCAACCCTCGAAGGCATCGTCTGCCACTTCCTCTATTGTGGAGGGAAGATTTACCTGCTTCAGGTTTACACAGCCAGAGAACGCACGAGAGCCAATCTTCTTAACACCCTCTGGGATATTGATTTCTGTCAGGTTCTTACAACCTTTAAAGGCATCAAATTCAATCTTTTCAATTGATGAGGGAAGGTGCACACGCTTCAATTCTGTACAATTACAGAATAAACCATCCGAAATCTTTGTTACACCCTCTGGGATATTCATCTCCGTTAGTTTACTGCATGATCTAAAGGCATCCATACCGATATAATTCACAGAAGACGGCAAGTGTATAGCCTGTAGAAATTCACAAGAGCTAAATGCGTTCCGATCAATATCCGTTATGCCCTCTGGAATATCAACAGAAAGAAGATTCCGGCATCCTGAGAATGCCCCCCAACCAATCTCCCGGAGCGTAGATGGAAGGATGACACTTCTTATCTTGTCGCAGGAATAAAATGCCATCTTTCCTATTTTCCTGACTCCCTCTGGCAACCTCAACAGAACATCTTGGTAACGACCGTCAAAAGCACCTTCTTCTATCTCTTCAATGCCATCTGGTATAACTGAAGAACGACACCCAACGACAAGGGTCTTGCCATCCTTAGTCAGAATAACATTAGAGCCCTCTGGCGACATATACGCGGGATTATCAGGATCAACAGTGAGGGTATCTATTTCATTGCATGACAGGAAAACTTGTAACGGAAGGTCTGTAACAGACTTGGGTAGTCTGAAGGAATGAATATTCAAGCTCTCAAAACAATCATTTTCTATCTCCGCAATATCTGCTGTTACGTTAGTGAATTTGCATGCAGTAACAAGTGTCGAGTCGGACTTACTGACAATCCCATTGTTCTTGGAATGATAATATGCATTTTCCTTATCTACCACAATAGAGGATAATCTGTTGCATCCAAGGAAGAGAGGACCGCTTATTTCCTCCACATTTCTGGGGATATAAATAGATTCCAGCGAAGAACAATTCTCAAATGCACACTCTGCGATTGATGTGAGCGATTCTGGCAAAGATACACGTTTAAGACTATGACAACCGCTAAAGGCACGAGCCCCGATATCTGTAACCCCATCCGGAACGATAATCTCCTCGATAGTTTCACAACCCTCGAAGGCACCCCGTTCGATTTCTTCCACAGAAGAAGGAATTCTTGTCCCGTTGCATCCATACAATAAAGTACCATCAGAATCAATAATAGCATTTGAATTATCTCTGGAGTCATAATGTTTATTTCCAGGAGCTACAACAATCTTCCTCATATTAGGGGAACCTATAAATGGTGTATAGCCGATTTTACGGAAAGTGGTTGGAAAGGACACCGACTTCAGCCTATGGCAATAGCAGAAAGCATAATTCCGTATCACCTCAATGCCCTCCTCTATGACAATAGATTCTACATTTGTTAGTCCACCCAAAGCCCCGTTTCCGATTTCCTTAACCATGTAGCGTTTGCCCTCATGCATAACGGACGATGGAACAAGAAGTGACTTAACACCATCCATGATAAAAGAATCGTATCCCGTTACCATAACAATATCGGCTGTATCCTTAGCGGGATACTCCTTGGCTTGCCAGGAAGGCAAAGATGAATACTCAAACCCGTTCTCACTAAAGTGAACATCTGCATAAGCATGGATAAAAGAAATCATCCAACAGAGTGGCAGTAGAATCAGCTTGTTTCTCATAATATACTATACCTATTGTTAGAATTTACTTATTAATTTAAGGTAACAACGGCAAAAGTATGAAACTTTTTAATTACTACCAAACGTTTCACAGAAAAAAGCATATTAACTGAAGTTCCTGAATTTAGTAGATATAAGAAGACAAAGGAAGATAGTCGCTTTCAGCGGCTGGAGATAGAGGACGATAGAGATGGCCGTTCAGAATAAATCGTCATAACGTTATAACGATATATCGACATATCGAAAAAGCAGCCAAAAACGGTTAGCGGTTAGCGTTTACGTTATCGTTTACGTTATCGTTTACGTTATCGTTTACGTTATCGTTTAATATCACACCGTCGCAGATGTGGATGGTGCGGTCGGCCATGGCGGCAAGTCCCTCGTCGTGCGTAACAATGACAAAGGTCTGACCCATCTGGTCGCGCAGCTCGAAGAAGAGACGGTGCAGTTCCTCCTTGTTCTGAGAATCCAGCGAGCCACTGGGTTCATCGGCAAAGATAACATCGGGCTTGTTGACAAGGGCACGGGCAACAGCCACACGCTGCTTCTCACCACCCGAGAGTTCGTTGGGCTTATGCTCGGCACGGTCTGTAAGCTTCATAAAGCCAAGCAGCTCCATGGCACGTTTGCGGGCCTCTGCCTTGCCCATACCACCTATCATAGCGGGAATCATGATATTCTCCAGAGCCGTGAACTCAGGCAGCAGCTGATGGAACTGGAACACAAAGCCGATATGACGGTTACGGAACTTGCTGAGCTTGGAACCACTCAGGCGGAATACATCCTGGCCGTCAATAAGCACCTGACCGCCATCTGGTTTATCCAGCGTTCCCATAATCTGCAACAGTGTTGTCTTACCTGCCCCGCTTGGACCGACAATGGCAACAACCTCACCCTGGTTTATCTGCAGGCTGATACCACGCAGTACCTGCAAAGATCCGAAACTCTTGGTTATATTCTGAAGTGTTATCATTTTATTTCATTGAACATTGAACATTATTTCAATTCCCAATAACCAATAAACCGTAAACCGTAAACCGTAAACGGTAAACCAACTTTTAACTTGCTCCTTGCCCCTTGCCCCTAAATTTCAATAACCATTAACCATTAATGTTCAATAAAAGAAGAAACTGCTACCCTTTGTTGGATAGCAGTTTCGTAATTCCTTACTGCGTGACAGTGGTTTTCACTTGTCCGCGCAAATAAACACCGCGACGTATCGGCTTGCGTTGCAGCTTGACACCCTGCAAGCTGTACCAGCTTTCCTCGTCGTCATCGCCAGCCATAATGCCGTTAATGCCAGTGTGGATATTCTGGAGATCAATCACCAGAGGATTCCACGGGGTGCCTACATTGCCGTCGCTACTGAAGGTGAGCGATGGATCCAGATTCTGGATGCCGTCACCATAGGCAATGCGCAGTTCAATGGGCTGACCACTGCCCTCCCCTGCTATGAGCAAGTAGTAGAGACCTTCGTCGCAGGTGGCGGCTCCACGACATTCGTTATTTATGTAGGCGGCCACTTCGGCATTATCAACCGGTTCACCCTGATTAACAAGCTTGATGACCATAGACATATTGTCTGGGTAACAGGTAGGATCTACAGGCACGAAGACTGCGGGTGCCCTGCGTGCTCTGTGTATTCCACGAGCTCTTTGCTGCGTATTGGTCAAAGCGGGATAGACAAATGTCTTTTCCTGGTTGAAATTGCTCTTATAAAGGTATCCCTTTCCGCTCTCCAAAGCTTCCAGGTTACCTTCCCATCCGTAGGGACCGTAGAAGGCAAAGCCAAACTGAGACTTTACCTGATCGCCTGTCTGCGGGTTGGCACCAGCCAATGCTTCGTCAAGGGGCATCGTTGCGGTAGGCGTATATGGAATCCAGTTCCAGCCCTCATGCAGTGTCACAGCTGCTTTCGAGAGATCCACCTGTTCACCGATAACAATCAATGGCTGTGGCAGCTCGCGGCTTCCGTCCAAACGGCTCAGGAACATCTTATACATCTTATTGGCATGAACCTTTTTCAGGTTGCCGGACCAGTAAATACCATTGAAGTAGCAAATACTATCCTTCTGAAGTTTCAGGCGTCCATTCCACGATCTCACGTCCTTGAAAACCACAGAAACAGAATCGTTAGCGGGCTCTACACCCAGCGACAACCAGTTCCAACCCTGTTTCAGGCTGAGCGGCTGCTCCACGTACTTGCTCTTGGTAAAGATGACGGGATTGTCGAACGTGCCGTAGCTCTTCGTGGGGTCGAAGTATAATGTATCTTTCAGTGTGGTGCTATCTGGCAGAAGGAGACTCACATTCGTGTAGGTTACACCGGTGCCTGCATCCCAGATACGGAAGGTGACAGGCTTTTCCTGATCCAGATTTTCCTGATTGCCATTGATTTCCTGCAGAGCAGTGCCGTAGATGGACAATGGCACGTAGGCGGTTCCGCGAATCTGCTTGGGAGCAGCTACACCACGGCATACGTTATCAATGAAGGCTGCCACGCGGCTGTCGGGGTTCTCTACCAGCACACCTCCGATACGCACCTGTCCTGTAATGGTCATCTGGTTCTCGTACTGCATCGGGTCAACTGCCCAATCGGGCATCTTACCACGCACCTTCATAACGATGCGCAAGGGTTCCAGAATTTCGTTGTTGCCCTGCAAACCTATGGTAACGTCATAGTTACCGATATTTACAAGCGGATTGACCATGAAGCGCAGCGTCTTCTTTCGCAGCGGCTGCACATTGTCGGTTCGTTCACTATCTACAATCGAGAGCCATTGCGGCATATTATATAAGGTATAGTACTCTACGTTGCCGCTCTTGTTTTCGATATCTATGTCAAAAGTATAGTCATCGCCATACATCTTGTAGATGTTCACCGAGTCTTTTGTCCACGTCAGCGTGTTCTGCTTCACGTAGGCCGTCCAGCGAATAGGCAGCGACGTGTTTCCGTGCAGGTCGTGTACCTGATCTACGGTGATGTTAAGCGTTGTTCCCTCTATGCTGCGCGGACTGCAATTGGCTCCCGTCAGGTTGATGACCACCTTACGCTCCGATGCTACAGGCGAAGCAATGAGCCGTGACTCCTCCGGTGCATTCTTCACGGGCGGAGTGGCAAGGACAAGTTCTGATATGCCGGCTGACATTTTAATATCAGTCTTGCCTTTGGCCATATTCTGCATGGTTGGCACCTTTGTATCCACGCCGTTCACATTGCCAGGCTCCTCAAAGGGATAGTAGGCCACCAGACCGCGTGAATAGACATCGGCAGTATCTATGGCATTGTAGATGTTACCAGTGAGGCGGCTCTCGCTCAGGGCAGCATGCCAGATGCGTACCTCGTCCACCTCAGCATCCTTGGCGTTCTGACCGATGATGAGCTGTGAACCCTGGATATGAGGCACATCGGCTTCGGCAATGACAGCCGTCCGCTGACCGTTCAGGTAGAAGCTGGCAGCTTGTCCGCGTATCACATTCAGTGCCATGTGTCGCCATTCAGTATCATTGGGGAAGTCCTCGTGGCTGGCCACTGTCTGTATTTTCTCTCCGTATTTCAGTACCAGATCCTTCTCTTCATTGTAACTCAGTTGCAAGCCGTCCATTTGGAACACCACCTCCTGATCTTGATTGGTGGCTGCTTCAGGGACATTGCCGCGCTTATACCACATTTCAATGGCATAACTGTCGCCGTGCGTGGTGGCCGCATTCGAAATATTAGCGGTGGCACCCTCGGTATCACCTGTATGCAATGCATAGTTCACGTTCTCCAGCTTCCAAGAGTTGGGCACCACAAAATCATGCGTATGTCGCAGGTCAGCAGCCACGTTGCCGTGTCCCTCGTCCATGGGCCAGTAGTTGACCAGTCCATACACATAACCGTCCTTGCTCTGATACATCGTAGAGGAAGCATCCTTCACATCGTGACTGATATCGTAGAGACTCAGCGCATGCATGTCGGCATTGATATTGCCAAGATATAGGTAGTTGTCGGTGGCAGTGCTAAAGGTCTGCATGCCATCAGTTGTCACAGGCATATTGTTGAACAGCCGCACGTTCTTATCACCATATTGTGCCAGCACGTCAAACGTCAATAAGTCTGCCTTGAAGTTCAGCGCCAGGAAAATCCACTCGTCCTTGGGCAGCACATCGGTGCTGGTGTACTGATTGCTGGCAACGGTTATTACAAAATGACCTCCGTTGTCAATACCTAGGGCAAATTTTTTCCCGTCAGTGCCACTACGCAGAAGGGTGCCGCTATCATGCCAGTTGAACCAGAAGTCCAAAGCAAAGTCGCCGCTTAGGAATACAGGA
The DNA here is from genome assembly GCA_946415645.1 of uncultured Prevotellaceae bacterium. GTDB lineage: Bacteria > Bacteroidota > Bacteroidia > Bacteroidales > Bacteroidaceae > Physcousia. Next base: position 9,573 of record CAMKTJ010000031.1, on the reverse strand, counting down.
TTCTCCGTCTTGGGAGCATCGCCACTGGCTTGCAGGTGCAGTGCCACCTCGTGGTTCACCGTCTGCTGGTTCAGCTTCGCTGTCACGATGACGTTCTTGTCGCTGACGTAGCCGGGTACAATATCCTCGTTGAACTCAATAGATAACTGGTCGCCATAGCCTAAGATGCCGTTGGCAGGCGAAGGCGTGAAGAGGTTGCGAGGACGAGTCATATCTTTAATGACCGTGATTACATCGCTGTACATGCTGACCTGCTCTGTGTCATAGGGTGTGGAAGTGAAGGCACGGAACTCGTATTTACCCTCGGGATAGCTACTGTCGTCCGACATATCCACTGCCAGTCTCAGGTCGCCTGATGAAGGCAGCAAGATGAAGTTGGTGCCAATGGTGTCGGCTTCGTTGGTTACCCACGTCTGCAGGTCTATCCACTGCGTGTTACCCTGGAAGCGATACTGTACACCCACTTTGCGCAGGTTCTTGAACTGTCGGTCAAAGTTGGTCACTTTCATTGACAACTCTCCGTTCTTGCTCTCAGTGTTCAGCACCGGCTCTGTGATAGCCAGTTCGACGGGTGACGATGAGGGTTTGAAGTGTGCATTGATGGTTACATCGTCATAGATTTTGCCTGGCTGATACTGTGAACAGAAGCGCAGGCGTATACCTTCGTAGTCCAGTATGCTCTGGTCAGTCTGTCGGATGGTGATTTGCTTCGTCACCGTCTCACCCTGAGGCAGCATGATGGAGCGTCCGCTGATGGGCACACCATCCATCAGAATCTGTAGGCCTTTGGTGTTGGCCGTCTCAGGCACAATCAGGTTGTAACTGAAGTTCGTGCCTTGGTGTGCGCGTGCCATATTGGTACAGTGCAGCGTCAGGTTGGCCTCCTGTCCTGATGGGATATCAGTCACGGTAACGTTCTTCGATGGGTTCTGCCCCGTGATGCTGATGCTCATGTTGGGCTGCTCCATCTGCTCCGTGCCGTTGCCAAGGGGTGTTCCAGGGTTATAGTATTTGGTTACTTCCTTGTCCTCGAAGGGGTTGTAGGTCTGTCCGCCATAGAGATAGAAGAAATCGCTATAGCCATTCGTGTCGGATCCGTATTTATTGATGGACAGATCGGTATCGCGGTTCCCGTCTTCCACATGGTATTCCCACTCGGTGAATGTCTCGGTCTTGGTGCCGTCACCCTTGATATATCCACCTCCAATCTCTATAGATAAGTTAGTAATGACGCCAAATGTGGCAGCAGAATTAATTACAGCTCCGACGTTTCCGCCGGCAACAAGCCCCATTTTCCATGTGTCTGTCCTGCTGTTGTTCTTTGTCACAGCATCGCGTTTAGAATAGGTGTAGGAGGATCCGCCGTCGATAGAGAAATTCTCTGCATTTCCTTTTCTTATAGCATTCACTTTGTCCTCCTCGTTTTCCAAGATGCATCCGCGCCACTGATTAATCTGATTGTTGCACCACTGTACGCTGTCAATAAACGTTTCCTCTGGGTTTTCTGGTGCCACAAAGCGGTAGTTGCCCTCTTCACCGTAGCCATCCTTTCCTTTTTCTATCCACGAGAGATAAAGAGGTTTTTTGCCAGTGTTCTCGTAATTATTGGCAACTGACTCCGAAGCCACCTGTGTCAGGAAGGAATTGCGCTGATCCTCCCACTTGGGTATCATCACCGTCTCAATCTCGTACTGGCTGTACTTGAAGGACGTAGCTATCTCATTACCCAACGACAGGGCATCCTCCAGTGCAATGACATATTGCTGCGTTTGCGGGTCTTCGCGTATGAGCAGATTACGGCAAGAGCCCACAATCATATTGTAGGAAGTGCCCACATACACATCGCCAGCACTGCCCACGTATGGATAGGCTGTACTGGTAGATACAGATTCTACCGTGGTGACAGTGGTGGTGGTGTCAACGTTATGCTGATGCTCCCACTGGGTGTGAACGCCAGCATCTATCTGATTTTTTACTTTACTTTCTGACAATATCATAATGCCTATACCATTACCAGTTCGCAAATCTGAACCATAAATCATGTTACCGACCAAACTGAAGTCACCATACCCTCGTTCTGTATAATAATGTGTCTTGGAGACCACCTGTCCCTTCTTCAGCGTAGTCCTTGACTTTGCCCCTGGAGGGTCACGCAGCACAAACTGTACCACATCAGGACCTTTGGTCACGAAATTGTCGCCATTGGTGAGGGCACCTAGCACAATGGCATCCATGTTGCAGAGTACATAGGTACGGTTGTTACGCTCCATGCTGACGGAGAAATGGCGTGTATAGGGGCTGGTGATGTTGGGGTATCCCACCTGCCAACTCAGTTGTCCGCATCCATCGCTGTTCAGTTCCATCTCAATATCCTGAACATCCACCACATCGCCCACCTTATATTCCGAGTTGGGGTCATCCACCAGATAGACCACTTTCTGTTCCGAACTCATCTCGTTAGTAATCTTCAACGTCTGTCCGTTCAGTGGAATGATGTCCTCCACCTCCTGTTCACCATCGCGGTTGGTGTATCGTTCGTAGGCATAGAAGTCGTAGTAGCGCATGTCACCAGTCTCGTATATGGGGTAACCCAGCAGATAGCTGACGGAACCGTCTTCCTGAACCGTCCAGATGTCGTCAACGGTGTACTTGTTACCATCGTTGTCGTTGCCGTAAGTCTTCTCCTTGATACCAAAGACACCTGGCTTATTATACCCAGTTTCTGTAACATCAAGTTGTGGCTGCGCATAATAGGTCCACACCTGCTTGGTATTATACTTATAGGCGTTACCTCCCGTCTCCAGCGTATCCGAGAGTTCCTTGAGCGGATTGGTGAGATCAATCTCGGGAAGGGACGAGAATTCTATGTCGGGGTTGGTGTCTATGCTGATGCTCTTGACAAAGTACTTCAGCGGTGGCAGCAAGGCTGAGAATTCACCCGTGAGCGAATCGGTGCGGATATAAATGTATTTGGAGTCGGCACCGATACCCGTCCATGCTGTACTGTTGATACTGCTGATGATTGTGGTGTCGTTATTTAAGGAGCGGTTGGCAGTAGCAGCACTGATGTGATCGTCGGCACAGTTGAACGACAGTGATTCATTGTTCAGCTCCAGCTTTACAGTGGCAATACCTATATTGTTTTTCGATGCACCAAAGCCCACAGCCAGCGTGTCGTTGCGCTCGCCACCACCTACGCGGCCAGTGAAGTTCACCAGCGTAGAGTCGGCAAAGTCGTACGTTACAGCCCGGTCGAAATTGAAGGTGCCACTTGTGGGGAATCGTCCGCCTGCCACCATGGTGTGACCGTCGAGCTTGGCCTCCACATAGTGCTTGCCAATGGGCACGCTGATTTTGTAGTAGCCTACGGCATCGGTCTTCTTTACCTCGCCGTTACCTGTCACCAGGTCACCATCGACATAAAGCATGATGCCCTCGGCAGGGATGTTTGTGCCGGCATAATAGACGTAACCTTCCATAGGGAAGGAGGAGACGTCCTCGAAATCAGTCTTGTTGTGAACCAGCGAGTTCTGGCCGACGAAAAGCACACTCTTGTTGGGATTGAACTCATGGATACCAAACAATGGCGTGACAGTGTAGGTGGTACCTGACACGCTAAAGGGCACACCTTGGATAACGTAGTTGCCGTCGGCATCGGTCTTGGCCCTTAGCGCCAGTGCAGCAGGCGTACGGGATGAGGGCGTGGCATTTTCCACACTACCATGGTGCTTGTGGTAATCAGTGCCGGTGCGCGAGTAGTCGAAGAACTGCGTACTGAGGTTCTCGTCAAAGGTCCAGTAGGTTTCCAGTCCTTCCTCATTGCCAACCAGCAGGTGGTTGAAGTTCTCCAGAATGTTGTCTTCGCTGAGGCACTTTGTCCACAGGCGGAACTCATCGGCCGAGCCTTTGAAGTGACCCAGTGTAAACTGCGTTGCAGGGCTTAGTAGCAGGTCGCCGGTCAGGGTAATGCTGCCTTTCTGCACAACAGGCTCGTTCTTTTCATTCAGATTTAACACGTAGCAACGCATTTGGGTGCCGCTGCGGGTCAAGGACATGTGGTAATAAATATCCTTATTCAGCGTCACATCACTGAAGGTCTGCGTTTTGCCGTTTCCGTCACTAAAAGTCAGTCCTCCGCTGGCTGTCATGTTCAGACCCACACCGTTGCCGAAGTCAATAATCTTTCCGTCGCTGAGTGCATCGGGGTACAGCCACAACTGGACGGAGAAGTCACCAGAAGCAAACTGATTGGCGGCATAGTCTGCTGAGGGATACGCCCATTTCACGAAGCCTTCATTAGTGTTAAAAGACATGGCGTGAAACTGATTGCTCTCCAAACCTCCGGAATCCGTTTTCGTCATTACCACATCAACACCCTTTACGGCAACACCCGATGCACCATAGGCGATACGTCCGGTCACGGTACCGGTACTCTTGGCGAAGCCGATTTCGCCAATGTCATTGGTTACAATCATACCATCTTCACACTTGTCCATCCCAATGATTTTGTAGAAATAAAAGACACCTGGTAATGCTTTATCATCGGTATAGGAAAGATACTCGTCGGCACTTGAGAATTGGGTCAGCTCTTCCCAATCCGCGTCATCACGACCTGCTTCGCGACGATTAATGGTGTAAGTCTTGGTTGCAGATCCTTGATTATTGACGTGCCACGTCAGTTTTACCGAACCTTCATACACACCCTTCGACGCATCAAAATCGTAGAATTGTGTACCCTGACCGATGGCTCTCTGAAGGACGGAATCTTTGTTGACAACCAAGTTACCGATAACACCCTCTATGCGATAGTTGTGAGGGCTGCAGACACTCAGCCCCTCCTCGGTGTAGTGTACACCATCGGAGTCAACTCCATGCTGGCGATTATCATGCCCATCTACGTGGCGGTGTTCCCATTTGAATACTTTCTGCGTGGCCGTCGGCTCAATGGTGTATATAGGAGTTTTCTCATTGTCCACGTATATACAGTATTTTCCGAATTGATCGGGAAAAGTGTAGTTTGATTCCCAAGTGAAACAGAGGCGATCATCCTTCTGTTCAACTTTGAGATTGTTCACAGGCACTTTACGCGTGCAATTCACCACCACCGAAGCCTTAATGCCGTCACGATTAATATCCCCGTTCCAGTCGTCCGACATGAAATAGACATCGTAGGTATGAGTAGTTTCTGTGTTCATTGAACTATCAAGGAAAGCGTAAGTTCCACTTTCGCATGTTCCAATCTGGGTACCGTCGCGATAAATTACCCAGTTATATTTATTGAAATTGGCGGGAATGGAGCCTGCGTTCCATGTCAGTTTCACTTGATTGTCGGATTGGTTGTACTCCCCGTTGAGGTTTGTTGCCGGTGACGACCACTGTGCATACAATGTCACAGGCCCTTTGTCGGTACTATTAGCTGTGATAGTAGCCTGATCACTATAGAACGTGCCGCTACCGTCTGCCTTAGTGTTCCATCCAATGAAGCAAGAGCCGTCGCGCATCATGGTACAGGCTTTCAGCTTGTCGCTATTTTCTATGGTCTGGTTTGTTATAGAGCCGTTAGGACTGCTGCCTCCGTTAGGATCGAAAGTGATGTACTTGTAATAATAATCCTTCCATGAGGAACTTTTGGTACTTAAACTTACATATTGATCAAAATCTGCAGCTTTGTTTCCGTTGAAAATGGTATATGCCAACATCAAATACCATTCCTTTCTGCTTGCTGTGCTGGAACTACTGTTGTCAAAAGTAAACGTCTTAGAATGGTCTTCACCAACATTATCCTTTCCAATTTCACGTGTTTTTGAGAGGAGGTAATCCGAGCCACTCTTATCAGAATATTTCTCCGAACAGTCAACCCCAGTGTATTTTATAGCATCATTCTTACTAGCGTATAAGGCAAAAGCCTGAACATGGCCGTAGTTGACATGCGAGGTCATATGATAATCCCATGTCAGCACCCTACGGGTATAAGACGGAACATTCTCAGTATGCGACCAAAGAGACATGATGGTCATCTTGGACTCTTTCTGAGAGTGGCCCTTTACTATAAATTGGACTCCCCCATCATAAAATTTCTCTGTAATATTACAATTTTTGGGGAATCCACCGTTAAGATTACTGAATGACACGGAATTCCTGTCTCCATATTTGCACCATCCGGCTGTCCATTCTTTATATTTCCATGGACTATCGCCAAATGCTGTTACAGCCGTGAAAAACATCACAAGCAAGAGGGCTGTCTGTTTGATAAGATGAGTAGAAGTTTTCATATGTAAGTTGGTTTATAGTTGTGTTATTTGAGATAAAGTTAAAGCTGCTGGGTAGAACCTGCCTGCCCTCAACGTAGCAGCAGAAGTACCAGTGTAGGTTCCGTTACTGTTGGTTACAGAGAAGAATAGGGTTTGCCCGCTAATAGGAAAGAGGGCTACATAGATACCGTCTGTTGTTTCTGTGTCAAGGGTAATGCTGAGTGGTGTACCTGCAGGGGGTAAATTGTCGGGGACATACACCTGGGCAGGATCTGCATTGGGTGACAAAACACAGGTCTGCGGGAAGCCTGCAGAAAGGTCCTCACCGTAACTGATGCTCAGCGTTTTTACAGGGATGGGATTCTGGCTCCCGTCCTTAAACGTGAACTTGCATGCTGCCAACAGCGGTTTCATCTCGGCACGGGTAGCCGTAGCTGTGGCTTCTGTCACCGATGTGACCTCAGCAACGCCATAGACATAGTGGAAATCCTTAGCCATATCTGCAAGTAAGCCTGTCTGATGAGCAAGGCTAATGATGAACTTGCCACGGTCTTCACCTACGTAAATGGGAGAAGTGGCGGGATAAAGGAACGCCACTTTGTCTCCCATGATACAACGTACTTCACCCGTAAAGGCAGAAGTAGCCTCACTTGAAGAGGCTGTGAGGGTGCCGAAATCCATCGTATAGGATGTAAAACTGCTAAGGTTCAGATACGTAGCATGGTCACCCGCCTTCCAGGCAGCCGCCAGCGTGTTAGCATTGTCTGTGAGGGTAGCACGGGTCAGGGGAACCTCGGCTATGGACAGCTGACGCACACTCCTACCATCGGTATTCATGGTCTGCTCGTCATCGGCAGAGCACGCGGTAAGCATAGTGCAGAGAGAAAGAAAAGATAACGCTATCAGCGTCTTGTTTTGAATTATATTCATGTGTAAGTGTGTTTAATTATTCCAATCTTCATTCCAATTCACGCCGCGGCTTTTAGCGGGTTGCTGTGTAAAGCCATCACCGTCGCCGCCCGATTCACCGTAACCCGGTATCGTAGCACTCATGTCTCCATCACCGCTCGCTGAGAGTAAATGGCGTTGGCCCATGATGTGAACTACTCGCAACAGGGGAGTCTGATAATTTTTTTTCATAACGCATATAATCTTTCTTGGGGGTTAATGAACAATTACTTTTATCACTATCTGCCTAAATAGGGAAGCAAATATAGAAAGATAGAAGATAAGAATAACAAAAAGGGCTGTTGCAATATCGAAAAACGATGTTGCAAAAATGAAATATACAGAAAAACAGGGCGTTACGCCGACGTGCGTTCGCCCTGAAAATGATGATTATCTGTCCTTTTCCTTACGAAAGGGAGGCTATAAAGTCTGTGGGAGAGCTGCCGACAAACTTAACAAAATTGCGATAAGCTGTATGGCGGCTACGGAACCCGACATCGAAATAGAGGTGCTTATGGTCCTGTGCGGGATTGAGCCGCAACTGGGCGGCCATATAGTTGATGCGCTTCTCGTTCATATAGTCGTTGAACGTCATACCCGTGTGCTCCCTGATGCATCGGGCCACGTAGATGCGGTTAGTACCGACGGCAGTACTTACCGTCTCGACCGTAGTGTTGGGATTGCGCCACGCTTCCCATTCGTCCATCACCTGACAGATCATTGGCCAGAAGTCATAGGTCTCTTCGTCTACCTCCGGCATGTTAGCAACGATTGAAACATGTTCCGATTCAGGCTGCCTGCATTCACTTCTGGGAGACGGCAGGATGCGGATGTGCCGCTCGTAATAATAGAAGTAGAACAGTACGAAAGTACCCCATAGGATATGCAGGGGCATGAAGATGGGCAGATCGGTAAAGACGTGACCGAAGAAGAGGACTGTGATAATCTGCGAAAACAAGGTGTACCGACGTATCCAGTGGTAGTCGGCACTCGACCGGCGCCAGTTATAGGAAACGAAGAGCAACAGCATGGAATAGATGCCAAGGAAGACTGTGCTCAGAAGGCGAAAGAGTACATCCCATTCCAGCAGATGTTCCCGTAAGTCGGACCATGTGTACAGTTCCTGGAACTCCACGCCAAGAAAAAGCGGCAGCGTTACAATTATGGATGGCAGCCAAAGCAGAAAGAGCATCCGGCCTCGCAACTGGCGCGGACGCATCACCTCTAACGGATAGCATAAGAACAGGGTGATGATGGGGAGACCGCCTATTGACATCATAGGATTCAAGAGTGACCAGGACCTAAAGAACCTGTGGCCGAGAAAAATGCCGGCGATGATTACTATGAGGCAAGCAGCCGACATAAGAGCAATGAGGGACTGGAAGGTACGTGAACGGTCTGGCACCTCCTTGCGGTGCATCCAAAGAAGACTACCGCAAATAAGGCATACTGCCAACGAAATGCTGTAAACACAGATTTCTATTTCTGAATACATGTGTTTTTATTTACTTATTACTATCCTAATACCAAGCAGCGTAAACACTATTACGGATTTAGCTGCGCAAAAATACGGAAAATCGTGAGAAAAACAAAAGAATTCTCTATATAATTGCAGATTTCAGGTCATGACCTAAAGGATAAGACCGTCGCAGATGTGGATGGTGCGGTCGGCCATGGCGGCAAGTCCCTCGTCGTGCGTAACAATGACAAAGGTCTGACCCATCTGGTCGCGCAGCTCGAAGAAGAGACGGTGCAGTTCCTCCTTGTTCTGAGAATCCAGCGAGCCACTGGGTTCATCGGCAAAGATAACATCGGGCTTGTTGACAAGGGCACGGGCAACAGCCACACGCTGCTTCTCACCACCCGAGAGTTCGTTGGGCTTATGCTCGGCACGGTCTGTAAGCTTCATAAAGCCAAGCAGCTCCATGGCACGTTTGCGGGCCTCTGCCTTGCCCATACCACCTATCATAGCGGGAATCATGATATTCTCCAGAGCCGTGAACTCAGGCAGCAGCTGATGGAACTGGAACACAAAGCCGATATGACGGTTACGGAACTTGCTGAGCTTGGAACCACTCAGGCGGAATACATCCTGGCCGTCAATAAGCACCTGACCGCCATCTGGTTTATCCAGCGTTCCCATGATCTGCAACAACGTTGTCTTACCGGCTCCGCTGGGACCGACAATAGCCACAACCTCGCCACGCTCTATCTGCAGGTTAATACCACGCAGTACCTGCAATTGTCCGAAACTCTTGGTTATATTTTGAAGTGTTATCATTTTATTTCATTGAACATTGAACATTGAGCCATTAAGCTACTAAGCCATTAAGCTACTAAGCCATTAAGCTACTAAGCCATTAAGCTACTAAGC
>CAMKTJ010000030.1 GCA_946415645.1 uncultured Prevotellaceae bacterium | reverse complement strand
AGGTTAGGAGTTAGAGGTTAGGAGTTAGAGGTTAGGGGTTAGAGGTTTGCGTTTACGTTTGCGTTTACATTAAAACCGTTTTTATTTTGTATTCCGCTCACTTATTCGTAACTTCGCAGCCGAAAAAGAACCATATACCATTTATTTGGATTTATAATGAGCAAAGAAGAGAAATACCAGGAACTGGTAGCCAACGTAAAGGCAATCATTGAGGGAGAGACAGATATGATTGCCATAATGAGCAATATAGCAGCAGAGATTCATCAGACCATGAAGTTCTGGTGGACAGGATTCTACAGAGTAAAAGACGGAGAACTGATACTGGGCCCCTTCCAAGGCCCCATTGCCTGTATGCACATTGCATACGGACGGGGTGTCTGCGGTACGGCATGGAAGAAGGAGAAAACCATAATAGTACCGGATGTGGAGCAGTTTCCCGGTCATATCGCCTGTAGCAGTCAGTCGCGCTCAGAGATTGTTGTGCCTGTCTTTGACAAAGATAGCAAGGTGATTGCAGTCCTGGACATCGATAGCGAGCACCTGTCAACATTCGATGAGACAGACCAGAAATACCTGGAGGAAATCTGCCAAGCTATACAGTAGTCTTTTTCTCAGGGAAATTTGGAGATGCTAAAATACAGATGTACCTTTGCAGTTCATTTAATTAGCTATTATGGATAATTTTGAAGAGATATTAAGGAAAGACCTGCATCAGTACCTGCTGAGCATGAAGGAAGTGGACGAGAGAATGCCGGAATGCCCGGATGTTGAGGAAAAATGGGAAGAGATAGCCAAGGCTTACTTGCCAGACGGCATACGCGAGTTCCAAGGCTACCCTACTACATCGCTTGGCTGGATGATGTACATTGGTATGGCGGTAGCTAAGTTCTGGGATTCTACAGAATGGGAAAGCTATTCTAATCTGCCTGACCTCTATGCCAGCCTAAGAAACAAAAGGGGGTACGACGAGATGGACGAATACATCCGACAGGAAGTTCTGATGCTGGAAGGTAATGACTACACTGCCCTGGAGAAACTGGTAGGCGAATGTGCCTCACGCGTCAACAATGCGCTACGACATCAGCCTATTGAGCCAGGCACCAAGGAAGCCTTCAACGGATATGTAGCCAGCTTGCACCAGCTCTACCTGATGGGTGTCGCCATACAGCTGAAGCGTATGGACTATCACATGACAAAGTTGAACTAAATAAAATAAGGAGGAAGAAGGCATGGCACAGAAAAGATTCCATCGTCACTTTGCGACTCCAGGATTAAGCCTCTATTGGATAATCATCGCATACATCATCATCGGGTGGTTCTATCCCGTTATAGGACTCATAGCCATAATCTGTATGATTGGTCCCGTACTGACCAGCATCTGGAAGGGACGTTGGTGGTGCGGACATGTATGTCCACGTGGTAATATGTACGACCGTCTGCTGTCTAAATACTCACCACACCGTCCCATTCCTGCCTTCGTGCGTACCTTCGGCTTCCGCCTCTTCATGGTGTTATTCATCTTCAGCATGTTCGGACTTCAGTTGACATTCACCGTTCCCTGGAGCGAGGGCGGTTTAGCTATGTGGAGCGGTATCGGACGAGTATTCTGGACTATCATTGTAGTAACCACCATTGTGGGTGTAGTCCTCTCATTCATCTACGCACCACGCACCTGGTGTTCGTTCTGCCCTATGGGAACACTCTCTAACTGGGTTGCCCCCAAGAAGACTCCGCTACCCAAACCTTTTACCAACATACATGTGGCCAGTAGCTGCCAGATGAAGTGCAAGAGCTGTGCCCGTGTCTGCCCTATGCAGCTGACGCCCTATGACAGCCGTGGACAGGAGAGTGGCTACCTGCATCCCGACTGTATCAAATGCGGCAAATGTACATTGGCTTGTCCCACTAAGATAATGGAATTGAAATAAAGGACCCCTCCCCAGCCCTCCCGAGGGAGGGGGAGATGGCCGCTAAAAATAAATCGTAATAACGTTATAACGTCATAACGATATGTCGAAACAGCGGCCATAATCGGTTAGCAAACAACTTGTCAACTCGTCAACTTGTTAACTCGTCAACTAAATTATAAATTAAAATAAGATGAAACAGATTGAATACATAACACAGGGAACATGTTCTAAACTGATTACAGTATCAGTAGATGAGAACGACGTAATTCAGCAGGTATCCTTCTTAGGCGGTTGCCATGGCAACCTACAGGGAATCAGCCGCATGGTGAAGGGCCAAAAGGTAGAGGATGTAATAGAACGCTTGAAAGGAATACGCTGCGGCGCCAAGTCCACTTCCTGTCCCGACCAGCTCTGCCAGGCGTTGAAGGAACTGAAAATTAGAGATTAGGGGTTAGAGATTAGCGGTTAGAGGTTAGAGGTTAGAGGTTAGAGGTTAGAGGTTAGAGGTAAGGGGTTAGAGATTAGAGATTAGGGAAATTTTGAATTTTGAATTTTGAATTATAGGTGTATAACTATCCCTTGCCCCTTGCCCCAAAAATTCAATAGCCTATTAAATCACTAAGCTAATAAGCACCCCAGCTTGTCCCAATATATCAATTTTGCAGAAGATTATTTGCGCATTTTGCTAATATTTTGTACTTTTGTAGCGCAAAAACCATAAAAGTACGTATATTTTTAACCTAATGCTTCAAAAAGTGAAACTAAAAAGCATCATTTTTGGTAGTCTTCTGCTATCTACTTCATTGGCAAGTGCCAAGAACTATTCTGTATTTACCGAAGGATTAATAAAGGACATCACACCCAAAGGGTGGCTGTTGGAATACCTGCAACGTATGAAAGAGGGTATGACAGGTCACCCCGAGGCACTCTCCTACCCATACAACACCTGCCTGTGGGCAGGAGATATTCCACGCAATGGCAACTATGGTCAAGACTGGTGGCGATATGAGCAGACTGCCTATTATACCGACGGTTTGCTGCGTCTGGGCTATCTGTTGAAGGACCAGGAGCTGATAAACAAAGGCGAAGAAGGTATTCAATACACGCTGAACCATCCGCAGAGCAATGGCAGACTAGGTAACGGAGTGATATCCAGCCTCTGGCCACAGGCCGTATTCTTCCGTGCCCTGAAAGCCTACTACGAGGTAACAGGCGACCGCAAGGTGCGTACCGCCCTGACCAACAACTATAACTCTATGACAACCACCGACCTGTGTAACGGTCGACGCCACATTGTTAATATAGAAGGTATGATGTGGCTGTACGGCCAGCAGCCACAGAGCGCTTTGCTGACAAAGGCCAAGACAGCCTATAAGAACGGAGGCTTTGAACTGGATAGCAAGGTGGCAGGTGCCGAAGATTTCCTGTACATTCATGGCGTAACATACAGCGAGATGCTGAAGATTCCCATGCTGCTCTATGCCTATACAGGCGATAAATCATATCTGAATCTGGCATTGAATGCCGAAAGACGCTTAGAGCGCGACCATCTGCTGCCTGACGGTGTGCCCAGCAGTGAGGAATATACCGTTGGTAACGACATAGATCAGGTACACGAGACGTGCGACATTATAGATTATACTTGGTCGTTGGGCTACTTCCTGACCGCTACAGGTGAAGCAGAATGGGCCGACCGCATAGAACGTGCTGTCTTTAACGCAGGACCGGCCTGCCACACCAAGGATTTCCGCTCCCTGCAGTATTTCTCGGGTCTGAACCAGATTCTCTGTACAGGCAATTCAGACAACACCTACTTCAAGCGCGGCTCTACCTGGCAGGCTTACCGTCCTACCCACGAGACGGAGTGCTGCGCCGGTAACATACACCGTCTGATGCCTAACTTTGCCAGTCGGATGTGGCTGCGTGGCGAGAACAACGCCATTGTAGCTGCCATGTACAGCCCCTCGGAGATTGCCTTCAAGGTAGGAAATGACAGCGTACGTATCGCAGAAGAGACCCACTACCCCTTCAGCGGGCATATCGACTTCCGCTTCAGTATGAAGAATGCAACGGAGTTCCCCTTCCAGTTTCGTATTCCAGGCTGGTGCAAAAACTATACTGTAAAGGTAAACGGAGAAACTGTAAATGTTGACGCCATGCCTCAGACCTTTGCAACGCTGAACCGTCAGTTCCAGGACGGCGATATAGTAAGCATCGACCTTGAGATGAAACCCCAGATGCGTACGCTGAACGCCGACCAGGGTCAATACGTAGAATGCGGTCCCCTGCTCTACTGCTATGCCATACCGCAGACCATGACAGAGGATACCAATGTCTATAGTAATATGGCAGGCAAGGTGCCTGAGAATCCCGACTTCAAGTGCTGGAGCATCACACCTTCAGGCAAATGGAACTATGGCATGAAGCAGGGCGAGCAGCAACTTACTCTCGTTACCGACGAGAACCTGCTAAATAGCGCTTATCCCTTCGACAAAGAGACGGCTCCCGTATCCATAGAGGTAGATGTGACGCCTGTCAAATGGACCATACTGGACAACCGTTACAACCCTGTAACGCCAAGCACCAACACAACGGTAGCAAATGGTTCGGCACAGAAGATACGCCTTATCCCCTACGGATGTACAGAACTGAGACTTACGGTCTTCCCTACACTGCCGCAGAGTAGCGAGAAGACACTTACAGAGCAGCTCTTAGTCAATCCCGACTTTGAGCAGACCTCAGCCAATGCCTTCAACCATGGCGGCGTAGAGAAAAAAGCATATCTTCCTTACGGATGGAAGGTCAGGGGAACGCTCAGCGGTTCCAGCTACGGTATCAACAGAGATGCCGTGAACCATCATGGCGAGAATGTTTGCTGGTACAATACCATCCCCTTCCCTGCCGACTTCCAACTCTATCAGACCATTCCTGCAAGCAAACTCAGGGCAGGAACCTACCGTGTTACCTGTCAGCTGTGGGTTGCCAGTAGCAAGAAGGGCGTTACCCGTCTGTTTGCCAACAACAATGTGGCATACTTCGGACACGAGAGCGATTACAAGAACTGCTTCACAGAAGGAGAAGAAGCCACCTTTGCCGGTTATGCAGGAGATACTGGCGGTTCACCGTTCATCCTGAAGGATATGGAGGTGACTGTCCATGTATCAACTGGAGAATCATTGACCTTGGGAATCCGTAGTGGCAACATGAAGAGCGACGGCACCGTCACAACCACAAACGATGGCACAGGATGGTTCAAGGTGGATAACTTCCGCATAGAACTCATCAAGGATGATGCTACAACCATCCAAAATTCAAAAATTCAAAATTCAAAATTATGGGGAATCTATGACCTAAATGGCAGAAGAGTTATGGGGCAAGGAGCATGGGGCAAGGTGCAAGAGGATAGCCCAATGGCCAACGCTCAATGTTCAATGTTCAATGGTTTAAAGAAGGGCCTATGCATTGTGAATGGGAAAAAGGTGGCGTTTTAGTGCATAGTGCATAGTTCATAGTGCATAGTTCATAGTTCCGCTAACCGCCAACCCTTTATTTTATGGCCGCTTTTCGATATATCGATATGTCGTTATAACGTTATTACGATTCCTTATTTTGCGGCCAGCCCTCCCCCAAATAGGGGAGACGGAGGGGGCTTCTAACCACTAACCGCTAAACGCTAACCACAATAAAAATGAGATATACATTTCTTCTCCTTATTTTCATATTTAATACGCTATGTCCACCTGTTTTTGCGCAGGAAATGATGTATGAGGATACCAGTCGTATTGGTCTGCCATACGCCAAGGACCCACATGTAGTGAAGTTCAAAGGGCGTTATCTGATGTACTATTCCATCCCACCCAGACAGTGGAACGGTATGGAAGGCTGGAACATCGGCATAGCTGGAAGCCATGATTTGGTAAACTGGAAACGTGTGGGCGAGATAACACCACAACCCGGTCTGGAGTATGAGAAGAAAGGACTCTGTGCCCCTGGTGCCATCGTCAGGAAAGGGCGCGTACACCTGTTCTATCAGACATACGGGAACGGTCCTAAGGATGCCATCTGCCATGCTGTATCCAAGGACGGCATCAACTTCGAGCGCGACAAGACGAATCCTATCTTCCATCCTGAGCCCTCCGACTGGACTTGCGGCAGGGCCATAGATGCAGAAGTGGCATACTTCAAGGGCAAGTACTACCTCTACTTTGCCACACGCGATCCAGCCTTTAAGATTCAGAAGTTAGGTGTTGCCGTTGCCGACAAAAAGACTGATTTCTCACGTAACTCATGGAGGCTGGCAGCCAACAAGAGCATCCTGTTCCCAGAACAGCCTTGGGAAGGAGAATGTATAGAGGGTGCCAGCATCTGCATTAAGGACGGCAAGATGTGGCTATTCTATGCCGGCGCCTACAACAACAGCCCCCAGCAGATAGGTGTTGCCTACAGTCAGGATGGTATCAACTTCACTCGTCTGAGTGAAAAGCCTTTCAAACCCAACGGCAAGCCAGGGGAATGGAACAGCAGCGAGAGCGGTCATCCCCATCTGTTCACAGACAAGAACGGACGCACCTATCTCTTCTATCAGGGCAATCCAGACAATGGCAAGACATGGCGCATCACCCAGGAAGAGGTGCATTGGAGCAACAAAACCCCACACTTGTAACTATTTCATTATGAATTTTGAAGATTTCTCACAAGAAAGTATAGTTATTCCAATCTAATATTATATTTTTGCGTTCGAGAAACAACACAATATGAAAAAGTACCGCACCGCTATTATCCTGTTTATAGTGTTTGAGACCATAGCCCTTTGGCTGTGGCAGGCAACAGGTAATCTTTTCTTTCTGCTTAACTTCTCTTATATCGGCACCTCCATTGGCGTTGGGTTGGCATTGATTGCTGCAGGATGGAAGTACGGACGAGAACTAGTTCAGTTCATGGTAGGCTCCTACATGCTGGTATTCCTGGGCCTGATATGTCACGAGAATATGCAGATTGAGGGTTTCTGGCTCTATCTGGCAGCCGGTATCTGGGGCGGAGCCACACTCCATTATCTCATTGCCAAGATATTTGGTCCCCTACTCTTTGGCCGTGGCTGGTGCGGCTATGCCTGCTGGACGGCAATGATTCTGGACCTCCTGCCCTATAAGAACAGTTCAGGAAGGCGTAAGTTGGGATTCATCCGCTATATCATGTTTTTACTGTCAATTGCCACGGTGGGACTGCTTATCTGGCTTAAGAAGACAGATGCCAACACTCTATATATCCTCTTTCTGGTAGGCAACATATTCTATTATGTTGTGGGAATAACGCTTGCCATTCTGTTCAGAGACAACCGTGCATTCTGCAAGTACATCTGCCCTATAACAGTCCTGCTGAAGCCCATGAGCTTCTTCTCGCTGCTTCGTATCAGGTGTGACGAGAGTAAGTGCACCAAGTGCGGCAAGTGCCTAAAGGAATGTCCGATGGATGTAGAGGTGTGCAACAACTCCCGCAATCGCAAGAATGCAACAGAATGTATCACTTGTCTAAGATGCACCAAGGTTTGCCCCAAGAAAGCGCTGAAGTATTAAACGCATAGATATAAAACACACAAGATGAAATTACTTTATTATGCATTAGTCGTTTTGCTTTGCACAACAGCCTGTACGCATAAAGATGACAAAGAAAAGATATTGGCTCATGCCGATGAGATAGAGAAGCAGGTACTGCCCCTGGATACAACCGTCCGCACCGGTGTGCTCAGTAACGGCCTGACCTATTATGTCTGTCCGAATACCGAACCTGAACAGAAAGCCTATTTCCGTCTGGTGGTCAAGGCCGGTTCCCTTGTGGAGGAAGAGAATGAACGGGGCATCGCCCATTTTGTGGAGCATATGATGCTCAAGGGCAGCAAGCATTTCCCTACCTCAGACGATCTGCACGGTTTCATGAGGCGTAATGGATTTCCCCTGGGCGACGACAGCAATGCATACACTTGGCATGAATATACTGAATATGTATTTAATGCAATTCCGTCTGATAACAAACAGCTGATGGACTCCTGCCTGCTGTTCTTGCATGATGTTGCAGGAAGAGATGCCTTCATCCGTGATGCTGACGTAGAGTCGGAACGGAATGTTATTGTAGAGGAATGGCGATACAGATTCTCCAATAGCAGTTCAGTTTATATGAATAAGCAGTTATTCAACGACTCGTTATATGCAAATCGTAAGCCCATTGGCGATATGAATATCATCCGTAACTGTCCGCCCTCGGTTCTGCGCGACTTCTACAAACGTTGGTATCAGCCTCAGAATATGGCAGTCATAGTTGTGGGAGATATTGATGCTACCGAAATGGAAAAGAAGATACGCAATCTGTTTGGCGACCTGAAACGTGGTGAGACCGTAGTACCGCCATTGCCTAAGATATCAGATACTGAGGCCCCCAAATTCTATACACTCAGCGAGCCTACAGCACCTCTTGCTGATATATGTATCAGAATCAGACTGCCTTACCATTGGCATAAGCAACAACTTACCGTAGCAAACATAAAGGAATTAAGGATGCAGGAAGACTTGCGGAGAATCTTCGAAAAGAATCTAATCTACCTTAAAAACAATTACGATGCTGTTTACAATTGTAATTATGAGATATACCATTTGGGGCGGTCAAGAAACAGACAATTCCTTTCGTTTTATGCTATAACAGCAGAGGAAGATTGGGAAGAAGGCCTACGGCTACTGTTCCAGCAGATAGAGAAGAGACGCAGGGAGGGCTTTGAGGAAGATGAGATCACTCGGCCCTATTCTGATGTATCCGTCTATAAAAAGGACTGTTCTGCTCTTAATTTCAATGCTCCTCTCTCCTATTGGGATCATACTAATTCCGTCCGCACCAGTGCACAATGGGTGGATAAACTGATTGCCCACTTCATGGGCGAGGATGCCATTACATCTAACAAATCTGAAATGATTGCCTGCAAATTCACAACTGACACATACTCTAAGGACGAACTTAACGATATGTTCTGCAATCTTACAGACGGTCGGAATATGTATGTCTATACCACTTTCCCCTCAAACGTCAAACTGCCGGAAGCCGGGAAACTGGAAGAGATATACAAAGAGGTGAAGAATATGACAGACGAAGAATTGAAAGCATCAGAAGTACCCGAACATAAGCCTCTGGGGGCTTTAAAGCTGGATTCCCTCAAGATTAACCCTGTCCCTGGTACTGTCAAGAAGACCATTGTCCGCAACGACAGCATCACAGAGGCCCGTTTATCAAATGGCGTCAAAGTTATCTTCTGGAAGAAAAAGAAAAAAGGCAGCGGCATTAGAATAAAGTTTGTTCGCCCTGGCGGTTTCTCCGTTCTCAGCAACAAAGATTATTTCTATCGTAACATGTACACCGAAACAGGTTCTTTTAGAGAAATCATACCTCATGATGGTCTTCCCGAAACAACAGGACTTGTAAGGGAATGGCAGGACGACATGTTATATACACCAGTAGATGATACCAATAGCCTTAAGCATGCACTGAAGTACTTCTACGTTAGGTTAACGCCCTCCGAGATTGACCCCTGCGGGTTCAAGCAAACGCGCAAACATATTATTGAACAGGCTTTGATACATGCCACACCTCGTCAGCAGGCCATAGACAGAGTAAATAATGTATATAGTGCCGACCCTCGGCGATGGCAATCTCCTACGCCGGAAGAGGCCAAAGCCTTAAATACAAAGCATTTCATGGAGTTGGTGAGGGAGCACACCTCTAACTACAATGGTTCCCTGTTTGTAATCCAGGGATATTACAACATCAAAGACATCATGCCAGCTGTACTGAAGTACATCGGTTCCCTGCCTTCCAAGCCTAAGCCGGCACATTACAAGGTATGGCCAGCTGACCATTATAAGACCACCAATACAATCATCGTGGAGAAATACCAGAACAGTATGCCCAAGTGCGGGACTGTTATGGACTATACGTGGGAGGTAGGTTATAAATATACACCAGAGACAAATGCTCATAATGATGTACTATGTGGCGTACTCAATAACCTGCTTTTCAATACCACCCGATTGCAGAACAGCGATGTCTATGCATCATCATTGTTCATATATGACGACTATGTTCCCATTAACAAAATGAGGTGCCACATCTACTTCAGTTGCAATCCCAAGGAACGCGAACGCATTGCAAGCGATGTGGACCGTCTGATGCACCGGATAGCAGAAGGTAATCTGATTACGCAGGAGTTGATAGACGGTTGCATCAAGGAGCGTGAAAGGACGAAGCAAGAAGACAAATATAATGATATTAATACATTCGTCAACCAGGAACTCTACGGCATGCCGATGGATAAGACCGACCTCTCTTACATTCGTAAGGTAACGCCCCAGTCTCTGAAGGCCCATCTGAAGCGCCTCTTGAAGGAGGGTAATCTGCACATCGGGTATTATACTACGGAATAAGAATAAAATGCTACTGCCAGCGTAGCAGGTCGCCACAGATTTCTTCTGAGCGCTTGACTCTGTTCCATACTGTCTGTATCTTGGCATCCATCACACGGGCTATCTGTATGGGCTTCAGACCAATCTTCAGCAGGCAGATTGTATATAGCAAGGGCTCGCGCAACTGTCTGTGCATCCTACCCTGCACTGCCTCCAGGAACCCCGGGTACAGGGTTTCTATTGCCACCATCAGTTCCTTCCATGAATTGGGTTTCAGAGCCGACTGTCCCTGTGCAACCTTGCGGAAGAACTCTATGATGTCCTCTGCCTTGTCCGTGGCATTACTCATAAGGGCCATTCGGGTCAGTTCCTTGTTGATCATTGTTCTCTGCTCCAGATTCCTCATGGTATTCTCTAACTGCGCCTTAGACGCGGCTATTGTCTTCTCCGCATCATCCAACTGGCTGCCCAACTGTTCTATCTCCTGTTTCTTCTGCCCCAGCTCCTGTGTTCTACGCAGTATCTCTTCTTTTTCCAACTTCAGCATCCTGTCCTTGCCAATAATCTCCTCCATGAACCTTTTCTTCCTGAAGTAGTAGTATGCTACAAGACACATTACAATGCTTATCAGGGCAAGAACAGAGATAACGGACACAAACTTGATGCGCTCATCACGTTGGATGATGGCCTGCTCTTCTTCCATGTCGCGATGGTAGATATAAGCATCCCTGGCTCTCTGTGTCTGCTCAAATGCACGTTGCGATATAATGCTGTCGTTAGCCTGGTACAGACGGCTGCCCCATTCGGCTGCCTGACGGTAATCGCCCTTCTGCATATAGCAGCGTTGCAGGCCGGCAGAGGCCTCATACCTTCCGGTTACACTACTTACCTTATTTATATATGATCTGTAATGCTGAATGGCCAAGTCCGTCTGGTTGGTCTTCTCATAGAACATGGCCAGAGCCAGTTCATAGTTGTGTGGGCGCTGGTCCTCAGGCAGCTGCAACAGATGCTGCAACAGGGTATCAACCTTCTGGAAATGATTGTATTTAGCATATTTAGCCAACATCTGCGACAGGACACCACCATACGCAGCAGGGAAGCCCTCCTTGCAGATAACCTGATAAGAACTATCACAGTACTGAATACAGCGTAACGTATCATTCATATTGTCATACGCAACAGCAACATCCATCAGATACCACCCCAGATACTTACCTGTATGTTTGGCCAGTTCAACGCTCTGCAGTGCCACATTCAACTCCTCCTCATAATTAAGCTGCATCAGATAAAGGAATGTCAGTTGCGACAGGGAGTATTGCCATATCAGCGTATCCGCGCTCTTACTCTGAGTGGCTACATCCACTGCATTCAGGAAATGAGCCACAGCCCGGGGGTAGTCTTTCAGGTCGCGATAGACGCTACCCATATAATAATAGGCACGTTCCCGGTCAATGGCATTCTTCCTGTCTGCAAAGAATGTCATAACCTGCAGGGCAGAATCAGGCGAAGATGGAATGATATGTTGCTTGTCGCGCAGGCGTATGCTTAGCAGGTTAAACTTCTGCCTAACGTAATCAGAAGACCAGCGGACTGAATCTCTCAACCTGTCCGCACGTATGCTTGCATCAGGCAGAGAAGTCTCACACAGTTGCCAAGTCTCTTCTATAGCGTCCAACAACTGCTGCTCTTCTTTACTCCCATCACAGGAATAAAACAAGGGTGTCAAGCATAAAACCAGAAAGAATAATCTGATATTTCCCATTTTTTGTGTATTTTTGTTGAGCAAAATTAAATTTTAAATCTAAAACACACAAACTTTCTCTGCTAAAAATGAATTATTCCCAAAAAATATCCCAATTTGCTCCCATTTACTCCCAACATCTATTATTTCATGAATGTTTCAAAATACTTTATAATTTACTGGATTATAACAGAATAACCCATATACCGAATATTGTTAATACTTTTTAACAAAAAAATGGGAGTAGTCGAGAGTGAAATAATTTGCCTGACCTACTAACATGGAGTAATTTTGCATCAGAATTCAAAAAGCTAACGCTTAAACTTTAAAAACAACACATTATGAAAAAGAATTTTCTACTTCTAGTCTTAATGTTCCTAATAGGAGCAAGAATTAGTGTTAGTGCTGAATATGTGACTATTGATGGTTTGGAATACAATCTTAACCCAGACACTCATGAGGCAATATTACATCGCGGTACCACATGGGAAGGTGAACTGATTATCCCTTCGGGGCTGAACTATGAGGGACAGGAATACACCGTGACTACAATTGAGTCATTTTCTTTCTTTACCAATATTACAATGACCTCTGTTACTATTCCTAGTACTGTAACTAGTATAGGCGAAAATGCATTTTGTCATTGTAGCAGCCTGACTAGCGTAATTATTTCTGAGGGAGTGAAGTCTATAGGTCAGCGAGCCTTTTATTTATGTACGAATCTATCCAGCATCATTATTCCTAAGAGTGTGACCAGGGTTGATCATAATGTTTTCGAGGAAACTGCTTGGTATAACAATCACCCAGATGGACTTGTCTATGCAGGCAGAGTCGCCTATAGATATAAGGGTAATGCTCCCAAGGGGTCACATATTACAATCTCTGAAGGAACTTGTGAGATTACAAAAAATGCTTTTCGTGAGTGTCTCGGTTTGACTTCCGTCACAATTCCAGAAAGTGTAAACAAGATAGGTGAGGATGCTTTTTCTGGTTGCAGCGATCTGGAATCTATTAATATTCCCGTTAACCTGTCAAGCATTGAAGACAGATGTTTCTATGATTGCAGCAGTCTGAAATCCATTGTAATTCCAGAAAGTGTGAAGAGAATCGGATACTCGGCCTTCTCTGGTTGCACAAGCCTTTCATCAGCCAATATTCCTAATGGCATCACCACAATCTACAATGGTACTTTTTATAATTGCAGCAGCCTGACAGCTATAGACATACCAAAAAGCGTGATTAGAATATGTGATATGGCCTTTTCTAATTCTGGTCTGAAAACTGTCACTATCCCGAAGAAAGTTGTTGAGATTGGGACCTCTGCGTTCGAAGGTTGTGATAAAATCACAGATTTCTATATTCCTTCCAGGAATGCTCCCTACACAAGAAAAGATGTATTTAAAGGTTCCTCTATTGCATCTGCCACGTTACATGTTCCGGCAGGTTCTATTGAAGAATTGAAAGCTGCATCACCCTGGAGCGATTTTGGAAACTTTGTTGGAATAACACCTGCAAACATAGAGATTAACGAGTTGAACTTCCCTGACGAGAACTTCCGAAGTTGGTTGCGTGCACAAGAATATGGTAATGATGGTGTGATAACAGATGCTGAGATTGTCACTATCATAAGAATAAACGTGAACGACCAGAATATCAAAAGCCTGAAAGGAATAGAGTATTTCACCGAACTTGGTCAGCTTAAATGTAACAACAACCAATTGACTACATTGGATTTGTCTGAATGTACAAAATTGTCTCAACTTCAATGCAATAATAATCAACTCACATCACTTGACGTATCGCAGAATACTGAACTAATAGATTTACGATGTAATGACAATCAACTCACTTCACTTAATGTCATGGGGTGTGTCTGGCTGAGAATAATGTATTGTTACAACAACAAGTTGACTGCACTAAATGTGTCAGGATGCGAAGAACTGGGATACTTGTATTGCTCAAACAACCAATTAGAGGAACTTGATGTGTCAGACACAGGAATCAATGGACTAGAATGCTATCAAAATAGGATTAAAGGAGCTGCAATGGACGCATTGGTGGAAAATCTGCCGACAGGTGGTAAAATGTATGCTATATCCAACGAAAACGAGCAAAACGAAATGACGACCGAACAAGTGGCAATGGCATATTCCAAGAACTGGGTGATATATTATTCTCCAAATGGTCGTTCTTGGCGACAATATGCAGGCAGTGAACCCAAAGAATATGCATCCTTTACCAAAAATCAAATAGCTACCATTATTCTACCAACAGCACCAGATCCTGAAAAAGGGAAATACTACAGGTTGGACAGAAGCGAGAAAAACCAGATTATTTTCATTGAAGAACCAACCCCACAAGCTCACACTCCCTATATCATTCTACCGAGCGAGAACTTCAGTATTGATTTGAGCACACTTAATCTGGTAAACAGCCATAGCGAAGTTGTATCTGTACCAGGAGTTTCATTTATCGGTTCATACATACGTGAGGAACTATATTGCCCAGACGGGTGTTATATTGACATTATAGACCGTACACCTGATTGCATAGAGGCTCCATCTTACAAAGATAAGAGTATAATTGGTGCCCTACGTGCCTATCTGAGAGTATCATGGGAGGATCCGTATAACCCAGGTGGTACAAGAAGTGCAACAAGAAGTGGAACAACAAAGATAAAGAAAGCAATCGTTCTTGAAGACAATCCAAACGGAACTACAGGAATGATAAATAATATTCAAAATCCAAAATCCAAAATTCAAGATGATGCTATTTACGACCTTAGCGGTCGTAGAATTTCGGGGCAAGGAGCAAGGAGCAAGGGGCAAGAGAATAGCAATCAGCTTGTTAACTCGTCAACTCGTCAACTTGTCAACTCCTTGAAGAAGGGAATATACATTGTGAACGGCAAACAGGTTTTAGTTAAGTAAAAAAGTTCTAATGAGAAGAAGGCCTGCTATCCTACTGGGTAGTGGGCTTTTTTGTCAAGATTTCAGAATACAAACAATTAATTAGACATCAATCTCACTCTTTAACGCAAAAACCTGCCCCAGAATACATTCTGAGGTGGGTTTTTAGCAATACCGCATTTTGCTCTTAGTAAAAAGGCTTTTCGCCCCGAGCAAAAATAGTTTTCGCAAGTGGCAAAAATAGTTTTCGCCACGTGCAAGAATAGTGTTTGATCAAGGCACATATATCTTACGCTGAAATTTGTAACGCTTTTTTTTCTAATTCAAAGCCTTTATCTTTGCTTTCGGACACTTCAGGAAAAAGAGAAATTGTTTAAAAAATGTGAAGATTTAGCAGGAAAAGTCATCTGGACATTGAAATTTTGTAGAAATACCATACCTTAGCATTATAATCCTGAAATAAGTAAACGAACTATGCCAAAATATCAAATAGAAACCTAAACGGCCAAACAACCAGAAATGAAAGAACTATTCAGACGATTTAAGGAATGGAAACTACAGCCCTATCAGGTGGCACCGCTCTCTGAGGAACAGCACGACTGCGCTACCTGCGGCACACACTACCAGGGCAACTACTGCCCACGTTGCGGACAGTCGGCCAAGATAGGTCGATACTCCTTCAAGAATGCATTCATGCTATTCCTGGATGTATGGGGCTTAGGCAATCGGGGTATGTTCCGAAGCATCCGCGACCTCTTATTACGTCCCGGCTATATGATACGCGACTATCTGAATGGCATGCAGATGGCCTACTTTCCACCCTTCCAGATGTTCTTTCTGCTCTGTGCCCTTTCGCTGGTGGTAGATACCGGCTTCAACATCCAGGGCGTGAATCGCATGAAGCAGCAGAAGAAGGAGGCCAATGAAATGGTGCTTGGAACAAATACAGAACAGGAGAAGGCTAATAAGATAGAGATAAAAGTCACGCAGCAGCCAGACAAGGCCACCACAAAAGAAGCTGAGAAAACAGAACTGGCTAACGAAGAGTTTAACCGTATAGCGGAAAACAGTTCAGAATGGATCGAACAGCACCTGTCGGTATTCTTTCTTATTTGCCTGCTGGTCTTCTCCATACCGCTCTGGCTACTGTTCCGCCATGGCCCTAACATACCGGACATACGCCTTTCTGAGTGTTTTGTGGCAATGGTATACGTCGTGAATATGCTTATAATCTTCGGCATTATACCATCACTGTTTTGTTTCAGCATGAAGGGAGAAATAATCTACTCGTTACTAACCCTGATGTTGATGATTATTCCCCTTAAGCAGTTGTTCGGTTTCAGCTATTGGGGCACTATCTGGCGAGTAGCCATAGCCGCCATGTCTCTATTGGTGGCTATGATATTATTAATCATAGGGTTAGTAATTCTCTATTTGTTTGTGTATATAAAACAATAAACTTTCGAGGGTTATTATTTCTGAAAGATAATAAGGTTTTTTCTTTTCTATGTTAAGGAAATAAGTTACTTTTGCAAGAGGAAATCTATGTTCATGGTATTGCGGATATATATTCAGAGGCTACGAACATATGTTCACAGTCTCTGAACATACGTTCAAAGCCTTAGAACGAAAATAATTCCGAAGAGAAAAAGAAAAATATATAACGAACAAAAAACATAAAGCACAGAATATGCCAAAATACATTCTACAGGAAATGCCAAAAGGAATGGCTAAGGGTAAGAAAGTAGTATATCCAAAGATGCAGACATACACCCTTCATGACTATAAAACGGTACTGAATAACATGAAGGCCTATGCAGGGAACCTAAGCACAGGCACCATGCAGGCAGTTATAGAGGCGCTGGCAATGACCATGAAGACCTGGATGCCACTGGGACACAACATCAAGGTGGACGGACTGGGAACATTCTCTCTGTCGTTAGGTTACGAAGGCAAGGAAATGAAAGAAAAGTACAACCACATCTATATCAAAGGCATCAACTTCAAGCCAGCCCCGGAACTGCTGGCAGGACTGAACCGCGAAGCCAATTTTGAACGCTTGGAAACAGCAGTCAAGACTCCCACAAAGTGCAAATACAGTCTGGAGGAACGCATCTCTATGGCAAAGGCCATCATAGAGGAAAAGGGATATATGGTACTCTATGATTACATTAAAGCTACAGGGCTCCGCAAAACGACGGCATCCCTGGACCTGAAGAAGATTGTAGCCTCCCCTACCTCAGGTATTACCACAAGCGGTTCCGGCCCTCATAAGGTCTGGGTTAAAAGACTTTAGACGATAGGCGCTAGATAAAAAGAAAGGACCAACCGAGAATTTCAGTTGGTCCTATCTTTTTGGTTATCACAAGTATTTCTTTTTCCAATCTATGAAATACTGGGGTTCCTCTAAGAGGAGCTGTCCCTGAGGATCTATGAAAAGTTGGGTGGTGGAACCCTCACAACAGAGAACGCCGTCGCTCTGACGGAAAATCTGATACTTGAAGTCGAGTCGTGCTCCTGGCTTGCGAACATAGGTTGTGTGTATCACTGCCACATCATTCATTCCCAAGGGAGCCAAATGGCGGACGTGAACATCATATACCGGAGCAGGGATATTGGCTGCCAGCATCACCTCATAACCTATACCAGGATAATGACGGCCAAAAGACTCACGTCCGTCCTCGAAATACTTGACATAGTTGCCATGCCACACACGCAGCATAGCATCCATCTCGCTGAACTTTACGCGAATCTCAGTAATGTCAGTTAATTCTTTTCTCATTTATTATTTAACACTCCCCCATAGGGGGAGATGGAGGGGGCTTTACTTATTATTTATCCTCTTCGTTACCACCTTGCCGTTGGCAATACCGGTTACATCTACATACAGACAGGTGAGCGACTCTCCCTTCATCTGGGCAAACATCTTGGTCAGCTGCATCTCAGTACCCTCCATCTTTACCAATGCTATCCACTTACCATTGCGCTTGCAGATGCGGATGGGCAGGTTCTTATACGGAGAAAGATGTATGGTGGCCTCATTATCCTTGGTGCTGTCCACCTTATATCCAAAGGCAAACTTGAACTGCAGGAATGAGAGTTCCTTCTTCTCCCCACCCTCTTCGGCTCTTATCCAGTAGGGATTAACAGGTTCCTTCAGATTCAGCTTTCCATCCTTTAGGTTCACATCATAGCAGATGTAATTACGGTTGGTACTGCGCTCGAACTGGAACAAACGACCCTCAGGTGTTGCTGCCAGAGCAGCAAGAATGAAGAAATGAAAAAATGAAAGAATGAAAATAAGTCTTTTCATATATCACAGAGATTGTCTTACAATTAATTTTGAATTAAGAGATAAGAATTATGAATTGTGAATTATGAATTATGAATTATGAATTCACTAAGTATAAAGTCCTCCATTGATGGAGATAACATTACCTGTAACATAACCTGCCATAGGAGAAACAAGGAAGGCAACAGCTTCGGCAACCTCCTCGGGCTGACCAAAACGACCGGCAGGAATAGTCTTCTTGAGACTTGCCTCGTCCAGACCCTCTACCATATCCGTCTTGATAAAGCCAGGAGCCAGGGCATTAACGGTAACATTCTTCTTGGCAACCTCCTGAGCCAAAGCCTTGGTAGCAGCAATGATACCGCCCTTGGCAGCTGAGTAGTTGGTCTGACCGGGAAGACCCTTGATACCACTTACACTGGCCATATTGATGATACGACCAAACTTGTGGAACTGCATAGCGGGCAACAGGGGCTGTGTAACATTGAAGAATCCCTGCAGGGTAATGTCTATTACACGAGTATAATCCTCGAAGGGCATAAGAGCCATGACACCGTCACGACGGATACCGGCGTTGTTCACGCAGACCTCGATGTACTCATCCTCGTGAGCCTCCTGCCAAGCCTGAATGGTAGAGGTTGCCTTCTCGCGGTCGGCAACATCAAAGCACCACAACTCGCCATCTGTTCCTGCCTCACGAACCAAACGAAGGGTCTCCTCGGCAGCAGCAGTATTACCTGCGTAGTTGATAAGAATATTATATCCTAACTGGGCCAGACGGACGGCAATGGCACGTCCTAAGCCTCGACTTGCTCCTGTAACTAATGCGTACTTCATATCTTAATTAATAAAATCCGGCCCCCTCCATCTCCCCCTTTGGGGGAGTGTATTTTCTGAAGGAATGACCTTAATTATATACTTTTTATATTTATAACTCTTAACTATAAACACTCCCCCAAAGGGGGAGATGGAGGGGGCTCTTAGAACCCTGCCTCGAAGTAGAAGCGGAAGCCCCATCTCTGTGTACCGGGTTCAACGTATGTGAAACGATGTGTGTACTCAAAGGAGAGGAACTTCAGGATGTTATGTATTCCCACTGCAGCCTCGATGTATGGCTTCCAGCTATTCAAGGGTCTTGTAGAACTTACATACCTGGATGTGCCATCTTCCTGAGCCACCCACTTACCGGGGAAACGGTAAAGGAAATCATCATTCTGATTTTCTGCAATCAGCGGATTGTTCTTGTTGGTAAGATAACCCCACATAGTGTTCAGGGCTACAGACTCACGCCACTTGAGCTTCTTGAGCAGAGGGATACGGTTGAAGATCTTACCGTTGAGGTCCCAACGCCACATAGTAGTCACAGCACGGTCATGCAGGAACTCCATGTTACCAATCAGGTTGAAGGTGTTACGGCTACGGATGTAGCTGAGGTTAGCCTCGGGGATGATAAGCAAGGGGAATGGAACCCTGTTCCACTGGAAAGAGGCGTGAACAAGACCATCTACACTACCCCATGAGTTCAGCCAGAAACGCTTGCTGAAGGTAAACTCAGTCATGTTGTAGTTATAGTCGCCACCCAGGAAACCCTTTACACCTACAGTATGCTGAATTCCATACTTAGGAGCCTCCAAGTTAGAGAGGTAACGCTTGGTACGGGTATTCAGGACTTTAAGACCAGGCTGATAAGAAGCTCCGACACTAAACTCGGTGTAAGTAACAGTATGAGATTCAGGATCCAATCCCTGTGCCTCGATTGTTCCCCAGTCCTTGTTGGTCAGGAAGTACAAATCGCCGGCACCAGTGTTCCACTCACGATTGAAGTGACCGTTCAAGGCCAGACCGTTCTCGTACTCGAAGATAGCCTCTGCACGGTAACGCTCGAAGTAGCTCTGCAGATGAGTCTTCTGCCATGCAAGAGTCATGAAGGTATTATCCTTGTCGTACTGCAGGAACTTATCAGAAGGACTCTGGATATCACGGGTATAGGTAAATGAGATATCACGTCTGGGATAAGCTATCAGGTCTTTCTCCTTCTCGATAAAGGAGTATGCTATCTTACCCTCTCCCTTGAACTTATGATCCTTGAAACCATACTTACCCCATCCGCTTAGGAACAGGTGCTTATTGAAAGCTCCTGTGGTCTGAGCACCCAGACGCAGGCGGAAGCCCTCGGCCCAGTTGCTACCGAAGGTTGAGAAGAAGGGACCTATATCCACCTTGCTGGGACGATTGGGGTCGGCACTTGTCTCAAGGTAGTTATCCAGGAACACCTTCATCACATAAAGCACGGCACGAACGGCTTTACGGTCTGTGAACTTGCGTTTCAGATCGTTGATATGCATCTGTCCATGTGTAAGCGTATCAGGTCTGTACTCTGCCCAGAAATCCTCTGTTCTATGCTTGGCGCCCTTCTCGACCTTCTCGTCGCCAAGGAAGTTGATGTACTCATCCGAGAAAGGCTCATTGCTGATATTGCTGTAATGGGCATAATGCTCGATGTGCATCTTCTTGATCTTCTCTGTCAGTACAACCTGCATAATCATACGGTTGCTGGTACAGAACTGCTGACCGGAAGGCAGACTCTCAAACTCCTGATCCAATGTCAGATGCTTCACGAAGTTAACACTGTTATCCATAGGCATACCCATACGGGCACGCTTAACACGATAAGTGCTATCGTTCATGATATAGAGGTTACCGTTCCATCCGAAGTCCTGCTTGTTGGCAGGCTGGAAGTTAACAATAATGCAGGAATCTCCGTCACACTCCACGGTATCGGCTATTGCATAATGATAGAATCGCATAGCAGCAGCGCCACCTAAGGGACTGATGAAGTTGTGCTGGAAGATTACGGTCTGATCCTTGTAGATGTCAACGTCTATCAGATTGGTCTTAATCTTAGACTCTATGAACTCCGTAGCTTGCAGGAGGTCCAGAAGGCTCTCTTTGTGCTCGCCCATGACAATACTCTTGCGTCGGTCTCCGTCCTTGCGGTAGTATTCCTTGGTAGCACGCTCCTCAAAGCTGATAGGCAGAATCATCTTGCCCGTTTCAGGACAGTACTCGGCAAATTCGGCAGAAAGATTGACCTTCTTGAAGTCCTCGGCATCCAATGTAGTAGTATCCACATCGTTAAGCGCCATTGTAGTGCTAACGTACCTGTCAAAACTGGCATAATCAGCATCATGGATATCCGCGCTCCTACGGGCATTCATAACCTTCTGCATCAGTTCAACGGCAGGATTACCCTTACGGACGTACTTCTTCTTTGTCTCCTGCACTGTTACTGCCTTCATCTCCTTGGCATCCATTGAAAGCTTGACGTTCAGAACGCGTGCTTTCTTAACCACTACCTCAACATCCTGATAGCCGAAAGCATGAAAGACAAGGGTGCCGGGACGGAATCGGATCTTATAGTTACCGCTAGCATCGGTAAGTATCTTTCCGTTTGGCTTGTCCTTATACCAAATCTGTGCCTGCTCCATGGGCTCATCATCAAGTGCATCAATGACTTTACCCGTAACCATCTGAGCAAGAGACGGTATGGCAACAGCTATCATGAGCAGAAAGAGTGTTATCTGACGTTTCATATATATATAATCTAATCTATAATTTCTTTTGTTGTGTACATTGCGGTCATTGTTACCCCATGCAGGCCATGCAGCATAAGGTTCTGACCAGTAAGCAGTAAATTGGGAATACTTGTACGCGGTGACAATACTGTCAAGAGCGGAGCCGCAGCATCCTTTCGTATCCCATAGGCACTGCCGTCAGGTGTAAGGTTGTAATCCCTATACGTGAGCGGCGTGCTGGTATGAACCTCCTGTATGTGTTCATGCAGACCAGGCAGGAAACGTTCCGCAACAGCTATGCACTGCCGGGCTTTCTGTGCCTTGAACTGCAGATATTCCTCTCCGCGACGCATGCAACGGGTATCTGTCCATGCTGCACACTCGCATATATTCATGGGCGTGAGGATATCAATCTGACGTGCGTAGGCAGACCCGTCCTCAGGAACACGGCAGCTGACCATATAGCCACGTCCGTCCCATGCCTCGAGTCCGTCATACAGGAACTCGTTATAGTTAAAATATGGCACCTCTCCGGGCTTCAGCAGCAGCTGAGCCGTAAACATGCCATTCGTGTTTTCTAAATTATCTATTCTACGGCGATATACCTTCTTCAGTAACTGACTCTCTTTCACTAAAGAAAGTGTTACCGAAGGATGGGCATCGCTAATGAAGTATCGTGCCTCATAAGTCTGGCCGTTCTTACATACAGCCTTCCTTATCATGCCGTCTTTCTCTACCAATTCCTCGACCTCTGCGTCGCAGACTATCTCTCCGCCTTGACTGGTGAAATTATCTATCAGTCTGCGGACCATAAGATTGCCGTCGCCTTTCAGCCTCCAGCTACTCTGTATAAAGGGCGCATTACCATGTACGAAGGTAAAGAGAGGTAATGTATCACGCTTCAACTCCATCTTCAGGCAAGCACCGCTCAATACGCTCAGTAGCAACGGATTACGGACAATGCCGCTGAGATAATCATAGGCATTTGTCTTCTGCATCCATTCCTCGTCGGTACACTGCAAAAGTGAGACATATTGCTGCAGGCTCTCCTTGTCCTCAGGGAAATCCTTGGCAAGGGCCTCCACAAAATTCTCGAAGCCTTCAGCGAAACGGTACTCGCGGTCGCCCACCATGATACGGTCGAACCCGTCTGTATCCAGTCTCTGCCAGGGCAGCGACAACAGACCCAGTTCCTTGAAGATATCATGCAAAGGCTGTCCCTCTGCCAGACCTCCTACATAGTGAAGACCGGTGTCATACATCATAGAACCTCTACGATAGCTCTGCAAGCAGCCACCAGGCTGATGCTGACGCTCAAGAACGAGCACTTTCTGCCCTTTCTTGCTGAGCAGGTTGGCACAAACCAGACCTCCCAGACCGCTGCCTATGATTATAACATCATACACCTTCACCTTTGAAGGTCATATACTGCCTCTCCTCGTCAGAGATACTGGCAACAATGGTGTAACTTCCGTCTGTCTCTTTCACCTCAACCTGCACATCTACCTCGGGACAAACCGTTGGAGTGGCAATTGCCGTAAGCAGACATTGTTTGATAGACGAGATGCGTAACTCCTTACCAACAAGTAATGATGCACACTCCTTTATAGTCTGGATATTACAAACACCTGGACATACAGGATTGCCAGGGAAATGTCCCTGATACACGTTGCAGTCAGGCAGGAGGGCTACATGATAGACAGCCTTCCCATCATTCTCCTTACGCGCGCGTAAAACCTTGTAATATTTATTCTCCAGCAACATAAATCTTCATTTGAGTGGTTGCAATTGTCTCCTCGCCGGAAACCGTCTCGCCACTGATGATAGTAACACCAGCAACGGTGGGTCCCATAGTAATGGTAGTAACCAGAGTCTCCCCCTTGCAGGGTCTGCGATTCAATCTGAAACGCTTCACCTCGCCAATATAACCTACTGGCGGTTCTGTTGCACCGGCCTGCATAGCGCTATAACCGGCAAAAGCCGAAGCCGACTGTGCGATATGCTCTATCACACCCGGTTCAGCAATAGCACCGTCAGGTTCCAGGAAGAAGTTATCCTCCCTGATGGTAAGGCTGCAGCGTGCCACATCATCATGAGCCTCAAGCAACTCGTCAACCATCATGATTGGCGAGCGCTGAGGTATGAGATTCTTGATATCTGTCATGCGATCAGATTATGCCATGTGGCTCTCGATGTAATCATACAGATTACCGAAGGTCTTTACATTGGGAAGATCCTCTGCGGGAATCTTAACCTTAAAGGTGTACTGTACAACAGCTACCAGGTCAACAAGACTCAGGCTGTCGAGATGCAGGGTCTGATAGATAGGAGCGTCCTCGACGATTTCTTCCTCATTTACATCAAACTCGTCTGTCAAAGTCTCGATTGTCTTTTCAATGATTTCTTCTCTTGTCATGATCTTAAATAGTTATTTGTAAAAAAATGTATTAATGTTTCAACGATAACGTCAACGATAACGATAACCTTTTTTAATTGAATATTGATAATTAAGATTTCGCTAACCGCTAACCCTTAACCGCTAACCTTTTATGTTTTATCCTTTAAAGTCCTTCACAATGAGGGTGCTGTTGGTTCCGCCAAAGCCGAAGCTGTTGCTCAGGAACATTTCAAAGCCTGTCTCAATGGTCTGAGGAATGACATTTACGCAAGCAGTCTCCTCATCGGGGTTCTCGAAGTTCAAGCTACCGGCAATGAAGCCGTTCTTCATCATCAGTGTAGAGTAAATACACTCGCTGGCACCTGCCATCCACATCTCGTGACCGGTCTGACTCTTGGTACTGGTAACGGGCACCTTGTAGTCGCCAAAGCACTGGGCGATAGCCATAGCCTCACGACCGTCACCTGCATGTGTACTGGTAGCATGAGCGTTAACATAACCAATCATACGAGGATCAATGCCGCCGTTCTTCAGAGCCAACTCCAGTGAACGGGCAGGACCGGCTACGTTAGGAGTAGAGATATGATCACCGTTACCGCTGAAGCCCCAGCCTACAATCTCGGCAATGATAGGAGCACCACGCTTAACGGCATGCTCGTAGCTTTCCAGAATCAATGTAGCAGCACCACCGCCGGGAACCAGACCGTCACGGTCGCGGTCGAAGGGACGGCAAGCCTTGGTAGGCTCATCCTCACGTGTAGAGAATGCCTGGATACCATCGAAGCTGGCAACACAGTACATGTTAGCCTCCTGAGCACCACCGCAGATAACACAATCCTGCAGACCTTCCTTGATCAACAGATAAGCATTACCAATAGCCAGAGAGCTGGAAGCACAGGCAGCAGATGATGTCAGGTTGATACCACGCAACTTGAACAGACATGCCAGGTTCATGGTAACAGTACTGTTCATACTCTGGAAGATAGCACCACTACCGCAGGCAGAGGTGTCCTTAAACTCGCGGAACTTATCCAAGGCAATCATGGTACTCTCTGCTACAGAGTCGTTACCATAGATAATACCTACCTCGTGAGCATCCAGGAAGTCCTGATCTATCTTAGCGTTCTCCAAAGCCTGCTGAGTAGCCACGTATGCATACTGAGCCTCCTCTGGCATAAACTGGCGAACGTTACGTGCCAAAAGTTTCTTGATATTAACGGCAGGAACATCTGCACACAATGCAGAACGGAAACCAGCGTCCTTTCTTTCCTGACTGAATATGATACCACTCTTTCCATGGTACAGGGCATCACGTACATCATCCAGGTTCTGACCCAGACAAGACCAAATACCCATACCGGTTATTACAACTCTATTCATAATCTAATTTTATATTCTTCTGTTTATTTGTTTTCAATCGATTTAATCCAGCATCTTCTGCGCTTCTGCATCTTAGGATTCAGAGGCTTCCACTGCGACAGTTCCTTTACATTGTCCTCCAACTGCGGTCCTGTCTCGGCATACTTATACCCCTTGCGGTTGTAGATGGGAATCAGGTCTTCAAACACCAACGCATTCACGCCCAAGCCCTGCATATCAGGACGAACGGCTATCAGCATCATGTTCACTGTATCCTCGTTCTTAAAGAGGAGCGTCTTCAGGAAATGAACCCATCCGAAAGGCAGCAACTTACCGTTTGATTTACGGAGGGTATGAGAAAGGCTTCCCGTTGTTACGGCAGCACAGACCATTTCTCCCTTTTCGTTCTCAACCGTTGTGATGAGTTCGGGATCCAGAATGGGGATGTACTTCTTGATAAGGTCGGTCACCATCTCCTCCGTCAGGTCGCTATACCCGAAGATAGGTGCATACGCCTCGTTCATCAGACGGAACACACGCTGTCCCTGCTCTCCCATAATCTCCCTGCGACTTACTTTCCTCACCTTCAGACCGAACATCTCCTTAGACAACTTGGCAACACGGGCATATCTGGCAGGAACCTCCTTGGGTATCTCCACACGCACCTGCAGCCAGTCAACCTCCTTCTGGTAGCCCAGCTTCTCCATGTGCTGGGGATAATAGGGAGGATTGTATATATCTATCATGCTGCCCAAGAGATCAAAATCCTCAACCAGCATTCCTTCTTTGTCAAAGTCAATGATTCCCATCGGGCCCTGAATCTGCGTCATTCCGCGTTCAGCACCCCACTGCTCAACAGCCTTCAGAAGAGCATCTGATACAGCAATATCATCCTCGAACTCTATAAGTCCGAAGCGAACACAACTTTTCTTCCAGCGCTCATTGGCATTTCTATTGATGATTCCGGCAATACGCCCCACTACCTTTCCGTCTCTGTAAGCCAGGAAAGCCTGAATGTCGGCGTACTTGAGAGCAGTATTTTTCTTAGGGTTGAACATGTCACGGATATCGCTATCCAAATCGGGGACATAGTATTGGTTGTCTGCATAAAGTCTTTTAGGCAGCTGAACAAATGCATCCATCTGCTTAGAATTCTCTACCTTGACAACTTTTATTTCACCCATAATTTCGTTTCCAAAATAAACTTTAAATTATCATTCCTTTAAATCGTGTGCAAAGGTACAACAATTTATCGGATTATCAACTATTTTAATCGCTAAATTAAAAAAAATAACATAAGTTATCATCTTTGGCACAACGTAATTGCGCTTTACTCAACGATAAAGAGAACGGCATCTGAAAGTGTTAGTTTATTGTCCGTGCATCGCACTACCTGACCCAGGTGATTGTACACAGTTGCCTTGGGAGGGAGCTTATAGGAATAGCTCATTGTCTGGTATGGCGACCAGATGGCACGTACAATACGCTTGTCGGGCGTCACCCATTGAGCGCGAAAAATATTGTCATTTTGTTTCAACAACGGACGCGTACTACCATCAGGACAGAACCTCGTCAGGGTACGGTATGCCTGCATGGAGAGTTTCTCCGAAAAATCTGCATGGAGCAGCCCGAAGCAGTCTTCTCGTTCGTACATGTCAGCCTCCTTAGAACGGAAGTTATACCAGAAGACCCTGTCAACCCCGTAGGCAAAGGCCAGCAGATATGTTCTGGCTACCCTTCGAGCCTGCTCTTCCTCCTTGTCGGGAATGGGATGACAGTACATACGGGTCTGGAATACTATGTTGCCTGTCAGATCATCCGAATTGAGTTTATAGATTCCTGCCACAGCACCTTTCATCCGCTCCGTACCGGCAGATATCAGGCTTATCAGGGAATCCCCCGGATGCAGACTCTCTGCACTCAGATAACGGGCAGGATGGGCCGCATTGATGGGCCATTCATATTCAAAGTCGGCATCAGCACAACGGTCTGAACAGGGCGGGATATCACTCAGGTACTCAAAGGTCACCGGATCATACCGGTTATTCAAGGGTGACATATGCAGAATGGGATACAGCTTCGTACGCAAGACATGCCTTTCAAACCAGGCCTTCGATGGCAATGAGGAATTATAATAGAACGGCATGCCGCCAGCCAACACAATGGTGCCGCCTTTTCTGACATAATCCACAAGCAGGGGGAAATAATCCAGCGGGAAGTACTCATCGGTAGTGGCTATCAGTACAGGGACGCGCGACGGGTGCAAGCCTCTCATGTGCATGAAGTCAATTGGCAGAACACGTTTGGCCCTGGGCTTCAGATACAATTCCACCTGTGCATCATTTAGGGTTTTATAGCCCGTTGCCCTGTCTTGCAGATACCCAACGGTAACCATCGATTCCTGGATATTTATGCGCTTCAGGGCAGCAGGCAGGAGGTCGGTATAGAATCCTTCCGAAGTTTCCGCATCAAGATTCGTGCTCATACCGCATTCCGTCAGCCAGATGTGCTTGCGGAAGTCGTAATGCTCCATCAACCGGGCAATCTTCTCAAGGCAGGGAATCAGTTCCTCCGGACTAAAATAAGAATGAAAATTCATTACATCATAATAGTCCTGAGCCTTCAGTTTACACAGTTCCTCAAAGAAGTTACCCTGCATCTCTGCCAGTCCGCTGAGCACCACCTGATTCTGGGGGCTTCTATCCTTCAGGCATTCGTATACAGTCTTCAGACTCTTCACATATTTCTCCGGCAGATTCTTAACGCCTTTCATCAGATTCACCTCATTGAGCATCTCCCAATAACGGATTCTGCCATTAAAGCGGAATGCCAGAGTATCTATATAGTGATGATAGTCAGGGTCGTCCCACGGATATTTGTCCAACCACGTCAGAATCCCCAGCATCTGCAGGTCGTTATGGTCGGCACTGTTCAGCACACTCTCAAAGACCTCCGGATGAAATTCCCCTGAAGCACTAAAGGCCGTCCCGAAGTCCAGATCAGAACGTATCCACCCCACCCTTGCATCCCTTAGCATATCCATTTCACGATCCCTAATCTCGTAGTCCCATCCCTTACGGGTTACATGGGTACAGATGCCGTACGGGTTCTGCAGTGTCTGAGTGCACGGGAATAGCACCTGCCCTAATAGCTCAGGCTGGCACAACAAAGAAGTCATTATAGTGGCAATTAATGCCCTCATCTTCAGGTATTAGTAGGTTAGTGATTTCAGTTTCGCAAGCCCAACTTCAGGGGCAAGTGTTCGCCAGCATCCTAAATACCGCTATCCATGGTTGCACAGCCAACTGGTAGCCCAGATTGTTCAGGTGAAGGCCATCTGCCGTTACAGCCGGCAGGTTGGCATCCGTAATGCCTGAGAGTCGGTTCTGATCAACAAAATACATATTGGTATTGATGGCAGCTATAGTCAGCAGGGCCAACTCATAGTCGGCCAGCGTACATCCTGCCGAGTTCTTACTGGTGCTGGTATAGTTGCTATTGTTTCTGGGCAAGGCATTGGCAAAGACAATAATCACGTCGTCACCGCTCAACTGCTTTATCTTGTCGAACAACTGACGGGCTGCGCCATAGAACGTAGTAGGTCCCGTAGCATTTCTGTAATCATCCAGTTTCCCCAGCGTGATATTACGTTTGAAGTCGTTGGTGATGAAGTCAACCGTCCAGATAGCATTCTTAGCGGCAGGCCATCCGTTGCTACTGTTAAGGGCTGTCACTGCCACACTACTGGCATCCGTGGCAGACTGCGCGCCCAACGAGAAACCGCTATATCCTCCATTAGGACCAGGTGAGTAACTTTTGTCAAAGTCAAAAACCTCCTTCAGCAGTGTCTGGTATCCCCTTCCCTTAAAGCTACCAGAAAAGGGTGTAACGAACGAACCTGAGTTGCCGTACTTTACTGTATAATTATCGTTCCTCCAGATACTATGACCCAGAAAGACGACATTCTTTCTGATCCTGACTTTGTTCTGCGGATTTTCCACCGTCCCCTGCTCTCCGGTAAAGGTCACGCTATCTATCTGATTGGTGGCATAAACAGCCTTGTTGCCATCATTGGTATTCACCACCATATTATACGCTTCTGTCACCTGTGCATGACTGGGAAACAGGGGACATGTAATCAGCAAGAGTAGAATTTTCTTCATATCGTTAATCATTTTCATTTCCGCAAAAGTAACAATTTTATCCGTAAACCCAAAATTTCTTGTACAAATTTAACTCTTCATTCTTTGTATTTGCATGTTCATGCTCCACATTTTAGCCATTCAGTAAAATTAGCACCTCACAATCTTGTTATTTCCGTCAAAAAGGCCTACTTTTGTTGCCAATTCATATAATAACTTCTCAAATAAGAATAATAATGAGACGCAATTATATAACATTTATGATATCCATAATAGCCGTCCTGTGTTGCTTACCCACGATGGCCATCGACGAACTGAGCATCAATCAGGAGATAACCAATCTGCTACAGAACCCTACGTTTCAGGACCAGTTCAATGGTTGGACACTTACGCAGCAGGGAGGAAGCCTTACTGTTCAGGAGAAAGCAGACGGCACATTCGAGGTGCAGTCACAAGGCTGTGAGTTCACACTGGAGCAGACCATCACCGACCTGCCCGATGGCATCTATGAGCTTGAGATTGACGGTTACT
>CAMKTJ010000029.1 GCA_946415645.1 uncultured Prevotellaceae bacterium | reverse complement strand
AGTATCCTGCCCAGACAAATTACCTGTATCTGTCTTACGTATAATATTAAGGTAAAAGCAACATATATGGGCGGGTAGCAACGGAGCTATCCGCCTTTTTTTTCTAGAAAAGAGCCGCCGATACCCATCATTATCGGATATCGGCGGCTCATCATAGGGGGAAAGAGTAAAACCTTTTTAATCAGACCTTTTTAATCAGACCTTTTTAATCAGACCTTTTTAATCAGACCTTTTCTTTAAGTTTCAGAGTTCAGGCAATACAGCTGGTTACTCCCAGGCTAGTTGCAATGGCTGATAGTACAGCCAGAATCGTCTGAACGATAAATTTCCATGTTTCTTTTTTCATAATGTTTTAAGTTTACGAGTTAACAAGTTGACAAGTTAACGAGTTGTTAGTGAAAATAATGTTCAATGTTCAATACTCAATGTTCAATGAGAAGGGAGCGCCCGAAGGCGCTACCTTAACCTAGTCCATGTCTCCGTTGTCGTCGTTACCGCCGCCGTTGCCGCCAGTGTTACCGCCGGTATTACCACCTGTGTTGGTACCACTGTTGTTACCGTTATCGTTGACGTTTTCGTTATCGTTCTCCGGCTCGTTGCTGTTGTCGTCGGTCACGCGCTTTACTTCGTTGCCGTCCTTGTCGTAGCAGGTGATGCTGACCTTGGTCTGCTTCAGCTCGTTCTTGATTTCCACGCCTGGGGTGAACACTACCTTGCGGCTACGGATGAGGCTCTTGGCTACGTCGTTCACGTCCTCTACGGCATTGGCGTTCATGCTGAATCGGAGGCTGCCCAGTCCGGGAATGGCTACGCTGTGACCCTCTGTCACCCATGCCTTGATTACCTCTCCGATGGCGTCCCATGCACCCTTCAGTGCTCCGCGCTGGATGCCGCTACGTACGGATGCCTCGCTGATTACCTTGCTCTCCTGCAGTTGGTTGTAGGTTTCGGGGCGCATCACGTAGAGCAGTTTGCCTGCGTCCGTCTTATTGAACTTTACCAGTGTCTGTTGTGCTTTAATGTGTATCATACGTTTGTCAGATTTTTTTGATAGTTACTTTGTTTGATTCTCACCCTTGCATTCTATTGCTCCGCTGAGCAGTAAAGGCTCCTCCGCCGAGGAGAAAAATCTGCTCCGCCGAGCAGTAATTCCGCAAGTGCCTTGTCGTTCCGGATTGACAGCGCAAAGATACGGCGGCGCCATTGCGGTTCTCGAATAAATGACAAACTTTTTTCAAACTTTTTTTATTCTTCACTTTAAGCCGCGGTCATTACGGTCATGGTCATTTTGGTCAAAATCAATTTCAAGAAGTGTCAAAACCGCCACTATAATAAATATTTTATATTTATATATAGTGAGCAAATGACACAATCCCGAAATGAAAATGACCATTTTGACCTTGACCACTTTGACCAGCATTTTAGGCTGTACTGCTACGTGTGATATGATTCAGAAAATAATTGTTGTGTTTTTCTGCCGCATCCGCATTTTATTCAAAGAATATCCTTATCTTTGCTATCAGAGTTAGCGAAGATACTACGTCTCGGCATAAAAAAAGAATAAATTCTTTTTGTTCTGCTCTCGATTTTTTGTATCTTTGGCTTTGCCGAAGATACTCCGTCTCGGCATAAAAAATTAACAAGTTTATTTTGTTCTGCTCTCTACTTTTCGTATCTTTGTCCCCGAAAGGTGGTACAAACCCCACTTGTTTAGGTGGTACGACGGGCAGCGCATCAATTTCCGCAGCGAGAATGGCGGTCGCCTGCTTGCACTTCTACGCGACAAGCCTTTTGTAACCTTCTCAGAGATGGCAGAACAGTTATCGGTAAACCGCTCCGCCGTTCAGAAGCAGATAGAAGGATTCCGCAAGAAAGGCTATCTTGACCGCCGAGACGATGACAGCTGGCACGTCCTTGCGATGAATTCGAGAATAGAGTAATACGATAGCATATGGCAAATAAAGAACCTGGATATGTTTACATCCTAACCAATCCCAGCTTTAGGGAGGATTGGGTGAAGATAGGCAAGAGTAGCCGTCCTGTGGATGTGCGGAGCAAGGAGCTGGATAATACTGCAGTGCCTTTGCCCTTTGATATATATTTGAATTAGAAGATACCATTATGAACATCATTTCGGCTCAAACAGTCCTTGGGACATACATAGAAAGTATAAATGCAGACTTTCAAACAAACGATACTACGGAACATTCTTATCGTGGTGCACTAAAAGTATTATTACAAAACATCCTAAATGAGGGGAGAAAAAAGAAAGAAAAAGATAAGATTGCCGTTATAAATGAACCCAAAAGAAAAGAATATGGTGCTCCTGACTTTGAGTTGCGTCGAGATGATATAGCCATTTCTTTCATTGAAACAAAAGATTTGGGTGATAAAGACCTATTAGGAGCAAACGATAAGAAGCACAAGGAACAGTTTGACCGATATAAAAAAGCCATTACGACTATTGCTTTCACGGACTATCTTCGCTTTTTCCTATTTGAAAACGGAGAATTGTCTTTGTCAGCAACTATAGGTGAAATAAAAGACAATGAAGTTGTTTTATCAGACGATGAGCAGCAGATTTCTCTATTTCTACAGATTATTGGCAAGTTAGGTGATGCGAAGCCTCAACCTGTCCGCAGTGCCAAACTACTAGCAATAGTAATGGCCAACAAGGCTAAGGTA
Organism: uncultured Prevotellaceae bacterium; assembly: GCA_946415645.1. Classification (GTDB taxonomy): domain Bacteria; phylum Bacteroidota; class Bacteroidia; order Bacteroidales; family Bacteroidaceae; genus Physcousia. The sequence goes on along the minus strand of CAMKTJ010000029.1, from coordinate 29,879 downwards.
ATTGCAAATATACTTAATCGGGCAATGGAGAGGGGTGAAAATGCCGAAGATGTAGAGCTGCATAACAACCTTCAATCATTACAGAAGTTTCTTGTCCATGATATGACGGTGGAACAATTTACGGATTTTTACGCCCAAACCATTCTTTACGGATTGTTCATTGCACGTATTTATGATAAAACTCCACAGTCTTTCTCTCTACAAGAAGCAGGAGATTTAATACCAACCATAAACCCATTTTTAAAGAAGATATTTAAACATCTGGCATTGGCGGAGTTACACAGCGGTGTAAAATGGATTGTGGAAGATTTAGTAACTCTTTTCCGTGTTACTGATATAAACCATGTAATGCATAATTATGGGAAGGACCCATTAGTGCATTTCTATGAAGAGTTTCTGGAGCAATATAATCCCAAGATTCGAGATGATTTCGGGGTATGGTACACTCCTGAGGAAGTCGTGAAATTCATTGTAGAATCAGTTGATATAATTTTACGCGATAATCTTGGTGTTAAGGATGGATTAGCAAACAATACTGTCATAACATTCAAGGAAAAGCAGGTACATCGTGTACAGATTCTTGACCCCGCGACAGGCACGGGAACATTCCTTGCCATGACTGCAGAAAAGATTCGCGAGAATTACAAAGGTCGGGAACCGTTTTGGCCAGAAGATGTGGTAAAGAATATCATTCCACGCCTTAACGGCTTTGAGTATTTGATGGCTCCCTACACAATGGCACATCTCAAACTCGCTACTTCCTTACATCTGGATGAGATAAAGCTTAAACTTCCAGAACGTTTGCAAATATTCCTCACAAACTCCTTGGAAGAAGATCATCCAGAGGAAAACCTCGACTTTGCAAAATTCATTACTGATGAATCGAATGCAGCAAGTGCTATAAAACGTGACATGCCTGTGATGGTGGTTATGGGCAATCCTCCTTACAACGAAAAATCAGCTAATAACGGTGATTGGATTAAGGACCTGATGGATTCCTACAAACAAGAGCCTGGAATGACGCGTAAAATTATAAAGCGGAAGAAAAACAATGAACCAGTATTCAAGAATACATTACAAGAGACTAATCCCAAGGGATTAAACAACGACTATTGTAAATTTATTCGATTAGGCCAGAATTTTGTAGAGAACACAAATGAAGGCATCTTAGCATATATTTGCGGTAACACCTTCCTTGACACTCCTTTGTTCCGTGGAATGCGCTATGAGTTGTTAAGGAAATTCGATGATATCTATATCATCAATCTTCATGGCTCTACAAAACGCAAGGAAAGTACAGAAGAACAAAAAGACGAATGCGTCTTTAATATACAAGTGGGTGTAAGTATCAACATCTTTGTCAAGCGAAAAGATGGTAGCGAGATTGAATTGGCAAAAGTTCACTATAAGGACTTGTATGGTACACGGAAAGAAAAACTAGAATATCTTGCTACACACAAACTTGGAGACATCGATTTTAAAGAACTATCATTAAACGGCCCATTATTTACTTTCCGATTAAGAGAACGTGAACTAAAAGAAAAATATGATGAGGGCTTTAAGGTTCAAGATTTAATGCATGAGTTTGTTCAGGGATTTAAAACAGACAAGGATTACATTGCAATACAATATAAAGAGGAGGATATACAGGAGATTGTTCAATCTATGCTTTCAAATGACACAGATGAACAATTAAGAGAGAAATATAATTTTAAAGATAATCGCGACTGGCACTTGGACAAAGCAAGAAAGCTCCTGAAATCAAGGAAAAATGATGCTCCCAAAGATATCACGAAAGTTTTATACCGCCCATTTGATGTCCGTTGGACGTTGTTTAATAAGGCATTGGTAACATACCCCCGTCCATTAATCCAGAAATCTATTCATAACCACAATAACTATGCCCTTTGCCTTGGGAAGTTGGGAAGTGCTGTAGGTGATAGTGAATGGGCTTTATCTTTTATATCTACGATACCAACAGACATTAATTTAATCCCTCGTGGTGGCGTGTATCTATTCCCTCTATTTGTCTATGACGATTTAGGTTTGGCTTATATCAATTATTCATCGGGGATTATAAAAAAGATAGAAAGATTGACGGGGCTACATTTGCAACAGGCAGAAGACTCTGAAAGAGAGAACAAAGGATTCCTACCTTTAGACTTGCTAGACTACATCTATGCCGTTCTGCATTCAACCCTATATCGCAAGACCTATCACGAATGTCTGCAAGATGATTTTCCAGTAATCCCATACCCCTCTTCAGCAGAATATTTCTTCCGAATGGCAGAGCTTGGTGGTAAGATCCGTAAACTGCATTTGCTTGAAGATATAGAAAAAGATGATAGTATCGGAATGATTAGGATGCAAGGTGACAACATCGTAACTAAACGCTTTTTTGAAAAGATAAATGACGAGGTCGGTCGTGTCTGGATTAATGACTGTCAGTATTTCGATAACGTTCCTGAATGTGCATGGAATTTGGTAGTGTCAGGCTATCAACCTTTAGATCTTTGGTTGAAAAACCGCAAGGATAAACAACTTTCAAATGATGACTTCAATCATTATCAAAAAATGGTTATAGCCCTGCAACATCAAATAGACGTTATGCAAGAGATTGATAAGATTATAATTCTTGATTCCAGTTGTACAAATCAGGAAAAATGATATCAGAGACATAAGGCAAAAGAATCTTCTATTTCTAATTATATAAACATGTTGAGGCCTGTAGAAATTGAAATCCCGGAGAATAATCCCTTTCAAAATTGTGCATTAGGAAGGGAAAAGTATGCTGACATTTTGACCAATATGGTTAGTTATTATGCCAATGAAGGTTGTGTACTTGCTCTTAATGCCAAATGGGGGGCTGGTAAAACAACTTTCATCAAGATGTGGCAACAGAAATTGAAGAACGCAGATTACTGTACCTTATACTTTAATGCATGGGAGTGTGATTACACAACAGACCCACTTGTAGCGATGTTATCAAAGCTGGAGGAACTCCACGGTGATCAAGAGACATACCAAAGAATAGCATCAAACTTGGGAAGAATCTTGTGGGCAGTTACTATTTCAGCAGGTAAACAGTTTATAAAAAATAAGGTTGGAGTAGATTCTGAAGCCGTTGAAAGCGCAATAAACGAGATCTCTGAAATTGGAGAGGAAGCATTGAAAGAATACAGGGAACAACAAGGTAATCTAAAAATATTTCGTAAACTATTAACGGAATATGTTGCATCATCATCAAACAAAATACCTATTGTTTTCTTCATTGATGAGTTAGACCGATGCAATCCAACCTTTGCTGTGCGTTTACTTGAGCGTATAAAGCATCTATTCTACATCCCCAATATTGTATTCGTTTTGTCTATAAACAGCAAGCAGTTGGAATATGCTATTCAAGGTTACTATGGCTCTTCTGCATTTAATGCCAAAGAATACTTGCGTCGTTTTATTGATATTGAATACAATCTCCCAGAACCCGATTTGGAATCCTTTTGTAGATACCTCTATAGACGATGTGACTTTGATAGTTTCTTTAATAACAAAGAAAGGCATAAATACGGACAGATGCAAAATGAAGGTCTGGCTTTTATGAAAACTGTACAGGCTTTCGTTTCTCCAGAGCAAGTATCGTTGCGTGACATTGAGCAGATGTTTATATTTACTAGATTGGCACTTAATGGCTTTGCTCCAAACTTTATGTCAGTTCCGAATGTGTTCTTTCTGCTTGTATATTGGAGATTTACAAATAACAATCTATACCAGTCTATTGTAAGCCACAAATTGGACAGTGATAACTTACTCGCGGAAATTGAAAATAGTATTCCTGGAAATAAATTTAAAAAGAATCAGGACTCAGAATCGCAATCGATTATTTATGTTATTGCTCAACTAATAGCATCATATTATCTAGACGAAAAAGATGACCAGATAGATAATAAAATATTTAAGCAAGAGGGAACGAAAGAACTAGTATCTATTTTTAATCCGCATTTGTTTTCGAAAAACATTCTTGATAATGCTCTGAATCAGTATATAATAGGCTTTAATAGAATGGTTCCACTATCATATATAAAACAACGAATTGAGCTAATGAACAATCTCACTATATATGAATAACCTTCAACTAATGAAGTTGTGATGGCAAAGAAGGAACATACATATTCTAATTTTGGCGAGTATCTCTACTATGCTTATGCTAACCTCCAGATGCTACATTATGCGCTGAAGGATGGAAAGCCAAATTTGAGTACTTGAAGTAACTTAATAGAAACAAATATATAGGATTATGAAAAAAGTGATGTTACTAAGTATGCTGTTGATATTCTTTATAGGATTAACAGCTAAAGCGCAGAGTGTAAACACCCCCAATGAAAAGTACAAAGTTTATTGCGAAATCGTTGGATACAATTTTTGGGGATGGGGCAAGGTAAAAGCCAAAATTGACATGGGAAGAGTACCAAATAACAAAGGGTATGAAGCAATCTATCAGGACGGTAAGAAAAAGAAATTCAATACTATGATGGAGGTGATTGACTACATGGCGAAGCGTGGATGGGAGGTACATTCTACTTATGTTGTAACTGAAGGCCTTGGAAAGCAAAATGTTCTTCATTTCCTTTTACAAAAAGAAGTGACTGACGATAGTCAGATTGACGAAGGCCTTGAATTAGGCGATGCAAACGATTTTTGATGTTATGAGAATTTCGGCATTTCGACATTCGTCAATACAAGACAAATATTCTGGATGTGCTTGATAATCAGGCACATCTTTTTTTTCTTAGAAGCGGCAGGCCTATAAACATAGTCCCTAAAAATAAAAAACGAATAATTAGTGATTTTTCTTTTAGATTGTACCGACCTTTGGTACAGCCTGCGATTATCTTTGTACCCCGAAAACCAAAATAGGATAATAATTTTAAACTAAACAGCATAACAACCAATGGAAATTGAAATGGAAGAATGGAAGGATTGGGCAGATGGCGCCCAACGTGAGCTGGAGCATAAGCTTGAGCGTATGAGAGAGGAGAAAGAGAAAGTTGACAACTATCTGATGGCTATAGAGGTAGCAAGGCGGCTGACATCTGAGAACGAGAAACAGGCGGCAGAGATTAAGATCCTACGGCAACAACTGCAAGAGGAGAAACGCCTGCGTGCAGAATTGGAAATGAAGATGGCGGAGATGAGCAAGCTGTCTGCCGGGATGGCCAAGAAAGCGTCCGAGGAAGATGTACTAAAGGTGCTGCGTACCTATGCCAACAGATCCAAGCGCAAGACACTTGACAAGCGCACATTCGCCAAGAGTGCTATCCTGGAGATTGCCAACGCAAACAATCTGATCCTGCCCGAAGAACTGGCTACAACTGTTGAGAGCCTCGATGACGAGCAGGCAGAGCCGAAGATAGTAATAGAGAGTGCAGGCGATGTCATTGCCGAGGGTGGCGTAAAGAACGTAAAGAACAGCACGAAGGATGATTAAGATAGGTAAGGTCATTGGCGATGTCATAGAGGCAGGTGGCGTGAAGAACGTCACCAACTACTACTGTGACCATAAGACTGATGCGGAAAGCGCAGATATGCATCTGAGCAAAGATGATGTCCCCGAGAAGCTGAAGACCCCTGAGGCAGAGGAACTGATGGAGAACCTAGTGGATGCAGGATTGCTGACAGACGATTGGCAGCCAAAGGAGCTGAGCGGCTCTGAGCGAGGCTTATTGGCCAAAGAGATTTGCGGGCGCCTTAATATAAATGATGTATGGAAGGTCTTTGGCAAGCTATGGAACGAGAAGCCCGAAACCCTGCGCAGTCACCTGAACAAAGCACTTGACCAAAAGAAATCACTATTATTCCAAGAAAATCTGAAAAATATTCTGAGCTGATTTTCAGCAACATACATAAATCCGTACCTGCTACGCGTACCTACTACGTAGCAGGTATTTTTTTTGCCCTTGCCGTACCTTTGTCCCCACATTTGGAAGTGTAATTCATTTGTGTTTTTGTTGCTTAGGCGTTTTGATATTTTTTAACACAATTCATCAACCCCTGTCTACAACAAAGCAGCTATTCATAAATGAAAAAAACAGACGAATGATGTGGAGGAAAGGTGGATGAATCGCAAGTGGTAAAATATAAAATGACAACACGAAGAAACAGACCTACCTTTGCCGAGACAAAAGCGGTAAACCCAGACGTGGGAAATCCGCTATATATAGTAACAACTTTAATGGTCGATAAGGAGCGACCGGTTGAGCGAAGTGAACGAGAAGAAAGTCTTGCAAGTTAAACGTGGTACCAATTTCAGACCTTCATCTTCTCTCGCGAACTCAACGAAAATGAAAATTCTTTTAGAGAAAGGTGACACGAAGGAACAAATCATGATGGCTGAGGCAATGCTGGCAAATAAGATGGTCAGCGCTATAGAGACTGTGATCTATAGTTGCCAGAAGGTGCAGAAGAGCGACGATGAGGTGGCAACGGCTGTCATCGAGGTTGTTGGTAGCTTTGGGGTATGCACGCAATGGACGGCTGTGTACAGGGTTTTGGTGGACTTCTGCGGTTGGGATAGTGACATTGCAAAATTCTCGAAGCGTATGAACAGACTATTAAAAAATGTACGTATGTGCCACAAGTGCACCTATCAGTCGATTCAGAAACCGCTGGCACAAAACAGCATTCTGAGGAAGAACTTTCAGGAGTGGAAAGAGTATAGAGTACCCATTGGCGACCGCGTATTTGCAAGGCAGATGATAATCGCTAAAAAGCTGCTGAAACGACTTTCTATCAGTGTCTAAATATACGATTATGTGGTGAAATATACTATCTCAAAGTCGTTAAATATAAGACATTGACATTACACATACCTTTGCAATGTCTTCCGAGATGAGCAGCTGATTTCGTGAGCGGGCCATCCTTGATAGGCGGGAGCAAATATTTTAGTTATGGAAACAAGAATATTAAAGGTAGTACGCCAGGGCGAGGCCTTCAGCGTACAGAGTTCAAAACAGGAGTCGGGACAGATCAGCAAGTGCAACATCGTGCTGAAAGAACTGGGCGGCTCGAAGTTTGAAAACGAGTTTGTGTGCACGATGCTGGGCAACTTAGCGGGGTGCAGGTTCTACGAGGGTGACGTTGTTATAGCAACCCTTCGTTTCTCTACGCACGATTTTCAGGGGCAGACGTATCAGGAAATCTTAGCAACTGACATCGTGAAACTAAACAAATAATTTCTAATCTGGGTTGAAGTCGAGGGAATCAATTGAGCATCAACAATGATGTAGGCGCCTTTCTCGAAAACTTCTCTCGCAACCTTCAACCAACAATGAAGCAGAAAAATTGTAAAGTCCAGCAGATTCTAGCTGGCGAAGTGAGTATGGACACTCAGACAAAGTTCCACGTAAACGGTGATGTGAACATTTATCCTTGCGGATGGGTGAACGAACAGGTAACTAACGGTGGTGTGCGCCAGACAAGAGGCCGCATGGCTATTGAGGAGGACGGCACAAGCCACTACAAGGCTTACCGCACAAACACGGGACCAAAGCGTGTGCTGCTGTATGAGACGCGCCACGGCTGTGTAGAGATGACACGTCCCATCTATCGCACCGACCGCCCAAGCAAGGTTCGCAGACTAGACATGGAGTACCTGTACGTGACGTTCAAGTTCCCGAAGAACCTGGGGCTGACGCTGATGAAGTCGCTTTATGAAGAGGAGGCCGACGAGGTGATGTCATACCTTAAAACACGCAAGGAGGAAACATTATGGAAAGACTGATAGCAATCAACCCCCGACAGAACAAGGAGCAGACAAGGGCATTCATACAGGAATGCCCGCTCCACGACTACGATAAGTTGACCGAGTCACCACGCCTGAAGCAGTTGGAACAACGTATTAACGCCTCGCAGGATGCAGAGGAGCAGCGCCGGCTGAAGGGTTATCTGCCGTTTCGCTGTCCGCACTACAGCCGCTTCCGTGACAACTATCGCGACCGCGAGCACATAGACCCCGAGTCGTTCACCTGGCAGACGTGTATAGACATTGACGACCCTGAGAAGGTGGAGCAGGCCAACATGATGTCGGAGAAACTGGACGCAGAGATTGGTGGTGATTGGCAGGGCCTGATGCTGCACAAGGATTACAGCATTCGCCATAAGTTGCACATCGACATCCGCTTGCCCCTGGGTATGACCGTCCCCGAGGCTCAGCGTGCCTATTGCAAAGCGCTTGGCGTAGAATGTGATACATCCTGCTTTACCCCTGAGAGGTTTATCTACGTCTCGCCAGCTGATTTCGAGATTTACCGTGCTGACGGATGGTATGAGCAGCTCTCTGAAGAGGAGGTGGCTCGGCGTAGAAAGGCTTATACTGACAGAGGTCTGAGCATAGATGGACGCACGGAGGATGGGGCGTATTATGGAAGTGAAGAATTAAGGGTGAAGAGTGAAGAATCAAATTTACCAGACTCTAAACCCTACACTCTCAACTCTGAACTCTCATTCCGCGGCATAAAATACAGCGAGATTATCTCCGCCTACTGGCGCCTTACGGGAGGTGAGCCTGCCGAGGGTGAGAGGAATGTGAAGCTGCACAAACTGGCGGTAAACCTGCGTGCTATCTGTGATAATAAGAAAGAGGTGCTGATGCAGGTGATGCCCCGCTACGGCCTCTCGGAGACTGAGCTGAAAAGCATCGTGGACAGTGCCTGCAAGGAAGAGCCCAAGGGCATCAGCAAAGTCATCCAGAGCATCATAGATAATGAAGAATTAAGAGTGAAGAATGAAGAATTTGCTGCTGATGATTCAGATAATGTTCAATGCTCAATGTTCAATGTTCAATGGAAACGCCTCCCCCAAGGCGTTAAGGACAGCATTGATGCCGTTGGCCCTCATCTGGCTATGCCGGTAGTGACCGCTATCTGCCCCTGCATAGGTGCGTTGGCTACAGGTGTGGTACTGGATGTGCATGGGCGTAAGAAGGGGCTGAACCTTATCAGCTACATCGCCGGCGACTTTGCCAGCGGTAAGGGCGACATAGACCCTGTGGTGGATGCCTGGATGGGCGAGGTGCAGGCGCTGGACAAGATGTACCAGATGCAGGAGGATGAGTGGCGTGCCAAGAAACGGGCGGCGAAGAACAAGAAAGAGCAACCAGAGGAGCCTAAGCTGCCGGTGCGATGCCTGACGCTGAACAATACGGTTGCTAATCTGGCAGAACGACTGGCCAATACAGAAGGTAAGCACGCTTTCTCGTTCACTCCAGAAGCCGATACGGTAGCACAGAAATGGAGGTCGGCCATGAGCGACTTTTCCGTGATGCTTCGCCAGAGCTATGACGGCAGCAAGTACGACCGCGAGGCACGTTCGGCCGATGCTGTGAACGTACATATAGAGCATCTGCTGTGGAACGTCTGCATGTGCGGTACGCCTGATGCTCTCTACCGCGTGGTGAGCAACTATACTGACGGATTCCAAAGTCGTATCGCTGTGGCACGCACACCCGACAATACCTTTGCACCCCTGGAGGACAAGCCCAAAGTGCTGACCACACGTCAGGCGGAGCGCATTCAGCAGATTGCCCATCTGTTGCCACTGATGCAGGGCGAGGTGGTGCTGCCGAAGTTGGAGCAGAAGGGTCGTGAGTGGTTGGAGCGCATCCGCATAGAGACAATGAAGAACGATGATAAGGTGCGTGCCCGCCAACGTATCCGTGTCTGTGTGACGGCTCAGCGAATGACCTGCTGCCTGATGCTCTGCCGTGTGTGCGAGGGCCTTATCCAGAAGCATGGCATGAACGGTGCCGAGGCACAGTTGAAGCAGAATCCTAACCAGTGGAAGGAACTGCTCCTGAAGACTCAGACACCCCAGATGTTAGCCCTTTACGATGTGATTGCCGACTCGCTGCTGGAGAACGCCCTGCACTTCTTCCGCGACCGCATAGAGAACGCTTTCCGTAGTCGTGACTATGCTGGAAATCAGGGTGGAGAGCGTCTGAAACGCGGCAAGAACGACTCTATCTATGAGCGACTGGATGCGCAGTTCACCTTCGAGCAGGCCATGCAGCACTCGGTAGCCGTCAAGGGTGCAAGTGTGAACCACAACACCGTGCGACAGATGCTGAAAAACTGGCGCAAACAAGGCCTTGTGACGCAGACGGAGGATGGACGATATCGTAAACTGAATGTATAGTGGTCATTATGGTCAAGGTCATTTTGGTCAAAATCGATTTTGATATGGAAATCCAAAATTCTCAAGAATGCTTTGTGCAGCTCTGGCTACGGCTGGAGCGCACAAGGCGCCTCCTCGGAGGTCAGTACAAACGTTTCTGCATCAGGAACATACTAAAGGCATGGTTCGGGCTTCGTGCTACCGACGACTTTATCTGGGAAGTGTGCCATAGGGCAACGGTCGATGATGAACCGCAGGCAGGTTGGGATGAACTACCGCTGCCATCGCTCTACCCACGCAAGCACAGAGAATTGCTAAGAGCCATTGTATCAGTAAAGTTGGGCATCAGTCGCTACCACGTAAACCTGAAAGCCTTAGACAAGGCCTACAGCATAGCGTTCCCGAACAGTACAGCGATAAACATTAATAAAAAGCCTAGTGGCTTATTAGCTTAATGGCTTAGTAGCTTAATTCAAAAATCAAAATTCAAAAATCAAAATTCAAAATGGAACCAAGAGGTATTAGAAACAACAATCCGCTGAATATCAGACGAAGCAAGGACCAGTGGAAGGGTATGGCAGAGGTGCAGACAGACCGCGCCTTTGTACAGTTCAAAAGTATGGAGTACGGCTGGAGAGCAGCCTTCTATCTGCTCACGCGTACCTATTATCACAAGTACCGCCTCTATACCATCCGAGGCATCGTTTCGAGGTGGGCACCAGCCAACGAGAACAACACGGCGGCATACATTGCCAACGTTGCTCGACTGACCGGCATAGACCCCGACGAGTCGTTGGGCATCCCATCTGACAAGCCCAGCCGCTGGATGATGGTAGGCATGGCAATGGCGATTCAGGAAAATGGAACTACGTCTATCGACTGGTTCACCATGCTACGAGGATGGGAACTTTGCAGAAATGATGTCTGATTAAAAAGGTCTGATTAAAAAGGTTTTACTCTCTCCCCCTATGATGAGCCGCCGATATCCGATGATGATGGGTACCGGCGGCTCTTTTCTAGAAAAAGCCCAGGGCTTTCTTTTTCTGTCATTATGATACGGGATATTGTTGTAATAATTGCTATATGTTAGTAAATATTGCCAAATATATGTAAAAATGTATTGCAAAGTCTTGGTTGTAATTGCAAAATGTATTACTTTTGCACGAAAATTATTTAAAACCGTACCAAATAGTACCCAAACTGTATCAAATCTGTATTAAAACCGTACCAATATGTGTGGAATTGTAGCCATATTTAATATCAAGCAGCAATCTCAGGAGCTGCGACAAAAGGCGTTGCGTATGAGTCAGAAAATCCGTCACCGCGGACCTGACTGGAGTGGAATCTACTGTGGCGGCTCTGCCATCCTGGCACACGAACGACTCTCTATCGTTGACCCCGAAAGTGGCGGCCAACCTCTCTACAGCCCCGACAAGAAGCAAGTCCTGGCCGTGAACGGTGAGATTTACAATCATCAGGAAATCCGCCGCCTCTATGCCGGTCAGTATAACTTTCAGACAGGCAGCGACTGCGAGGTGATTCTGGCCCTCTATCGCGAGAAAGGCATCAACTTTCTGGAGGACCTCTCCGGCATCTTTGCCTTTGCCCTCTACGACGAGGAGAAGGATGCATTCCTGATAGCCCGCGACCCCATTGGCGTTATACCACTCTATATAGGTTATGACAGCGACGGCACCGTGTACGTTGCCAGCGAGCTGAAAGCCTTGGAAGGCTTCTGCGAACAGTACGAACCCTTCCTGCCCGGACACTATGCCTACGGCAGTTCAAAATTCAAAGATTCAAAATTCAAAATGGAACGCTATTACAAGCGTGACTGGATGGAATATGATGCTGTGAAGAACAATACGGCCAGCGTTGACGCTATCCATGACGGGCTGGCGGCTGCTGTGAAGCGTCAGCTGATGAGTGATGTGCCCTATGGCGTACTGCTCTCTGGCGGTTTGGATTCCAGCGTCATCTCTGCCATTGCCGAGAAGTTCAGCGAGCACCGTATAGAGGACAATTCCCAGACACGTGCCTACTGGCCGCGTCTGCATAGCTTTGCCGTAGGATTGAAGGGAGCCCCTGATTTGGCAAAGGCCAAGATGGTGGCCGACCACATCGGTACCGTACACCACGAAATCAACTATACCATTCAGGAGGGCTTGGATGCCATCCGCGATGTGATTTACTATATAGAGACCTACGATGTTACCACCGTCCGTGCCTCTACGCCTATGTATCTGCTGGCTCGCGTCATCAAGTCGATGGGTATCAAGATGGTGCTCAGCGGCGAGGGTGCCGACGAGATTTTCGGCGGCTACCTGTACTTCCACAAGGCACCATCTGCCAAGGACTTCCATGAGGAGACGGTGCGCAAACTCAGCAAGTTGTACCTCTACGACTGCCTGCGCGCCAACAAGAGCCTGAGTGCCTGGGGTGTGGAGGGCCGCGTGCCGTTCCTCGACAAGGAGTTCCTGGACATCGCCATGCGCACCAACCCAGAGGCCAAGATGTGCCCGGGCACAACGATGGAGAAGAAGATTGTGCGCGAGGCCTTTGCCGATATGCTGCCCGAGGCAGTGGCATGGCGACAGAAGGAGCAGTTCAGCGATGGCGTAGGTTACAGTTGGATTGATACCCTGAAGCAGATTACCTCGGAGGCTGTCAGCGACGAGCAGATGGCGCACGCAGCAGAGCGGTTCCCCATCAATCCGCCCAAGAACAAGGAGGAGTACTACTACCGCAGCATCTTTGCCGAGCACTTCCCCAGCGACTCAGCAGCCAAGAGCGTGCCCAGCGAAGCCTCTGTAGCCTGCTCTACCGCCATTGCCCTGGAGTGGGATGCCGCCTTCAAGAATATGAATGATCCTAGCGGTAGAGCTGTAAAAGGTGTACATGAACAGGCCTATTGACGCTGAATTAGACAATAGGACCTAAAAAGAGACAATACGTGCCAGCTTGTCAGGAGAAAAACCTGCAAGACCGGCACGTATGCTTTTTGGCACGGTTGTTGCACTAAGGTTAGTGAACAGCGGACAAAGAATAAAGAACTTAACCAATGTTCAATATTCAATGCTCAATGTTCAATGAACATAAGTTTAACTAAAATATAACTAGGAGGTATTAATTATGTTACCAGTAATGTTTCAGAACAGTTGGATGCCAACATTGTTTGATGATTTCTTGAACACTGATTTTATGCCTCGTGCCAAAAGTACAGCACCCGCAGTCAATGTCAAGGAGAGTGAGAAAGCCTACACAATGGAACTTGCAGCTCCGGGCATTAAGAAAGAATATTGCCGCGTAGGTATCAACGAAGAGGGCAACCTTACCATCGCCATAGAGAATAAGGTTGAACACAAACAGGAGGATAAGCATCATCACTATCTGCGTCGTGAGTTCAGTTACTCTAACTACGAACAAACCTACACGCTGCCTGATGATGTGGAACGCGACAAGATCTCTGCAAAGGTGGAGGATGGTATCCTGACCGTTACCATGCCAAAGCTGGCTAAGGAGCAGAAGAAATGCACCAAGGCGATTGAGGTCTGTTAATTAAACGCAAACTATGATAACAACAAGGGCTGCACGAAATGTGCGGCCCTTTGTTGTTATTTGGATTCAGTCTTTTCTTCCCGGGGTGGGAGAGTGATGCCTTCGCGCTCCAGGGCTTCGCGTACCAGTTCATCGAAGGTTTTTGTCCTGTCGAAGTCATTCAGTATTTTCTGCACCTTCTTGCGCTTCTTTGCCCGCCTTCTTTCCTTGAATCCAAAGGGGTGCATGATTTTATCCGTCAGGTTGGGGGATATCTTGTTGACTAAATCACCCAATGTGAGAGGATTACGTATGCCCATACGTTCTATGCTCTGACGTAAGGCATCCTCAAGTCCCGAAGTCGGTCCTGGTGCTACAACCTCAACCTCCTTCAGCTTGCGGCCCGGGACCGTAAGCTCTCCCTTTTTAAGTGTGTCTTTTGGTTCCTGAGTGGGTGGGATAGTATCCTCAGGGGTTGCCGTCAACATAAAGGCGGCAAAAAGTATGTGTATCATTCCGATGTTTGTTAAATGTTCACAAAAATACAAATTAAATGTAAGAATAGGGGGAAAGGTGTGAAGATTTTCATTATTTTTGTGAGTTGAAACGCAAAATTAAGATAAGATAAGATATGAAAAAGCTTGTTCTCTGTCTTCTTATGACGTTGTTCTTCGCTGCTGCTCAGGCACAGCACTTCAAGGCTTACCGAGGTACTGTCCCCGGTGGCTACAATTTCTGGTTCCATGACCCTGAGGCTGGTAACCACCGTGATCCTAATGCACATTTCCCTCTACTGATATTCCTGCATGGCAAGAGCCTGAGCGGCACCAACCTGGAGCGTGTGAAGCGCTATGGTCCTATCAGCGCCGTGGCCAAGGGCTTGAGCATCGACTGCTATATCATTGCACCACAAACCAATAACGGATGGGCTCCTGACAGGGTGATGAAGATTGTTGACTGGGCCATCAAGAACTATGCCGTGGATACCACGCGTATCTATGTCTATGGCATGAGTATGGGTGGCTACGGAACCATCGACCTCTGTGCTACCTACCCCGACCGTATAGCTGCCGGTATGGCTGCCTGTGGCGGTGCCAGCGTTAAGAACCTGGCAGGATTGTCTAAGGTGCCCCTGTGGATTCTGCATGGAACAGCCGACCGTGCCGTTCCCTTCAGTGCCTCGCAGAAGGTGGTGGATGCTATGGAGAAGACAGGCAAGTCACGCCTCATCTTTACGCCTCTGAAGGGCGTGGATCATGGTCGTCCCTCCCGTCTCTTCTATATGACTCAGACATACGACTGGCTGTTCAGCCACTCTACCAAAGACCCGGGACGTGAAGTCTGCCGTGATTTCAAGGTGACCCCCGAGATGCTGAGCAAAGCCTACGAGGACCTGCGTGACCTCAAGAGTGACGGAAAGGAAGAGGAGTATATGGAGTAAGTGAAGAGTGAAGAATGAAGAATCAACTTGTCAACTCGTTTACTTGTTAACTTGTCAACTATATAAATAAATAAATGAAAAAGACATTTTTATCTCTGATTGTTATGATGGCTGCGGCTGTGCAGTTGCAGGCCATTGACTACACAAAGTATGTAAACCCCTTTATTGGAACCCAGACCGATGAGACGGGTGCCCTAAGTGGCAGTACCTTCCCCGGTCCTACCATGCCTCAGGGTATGGTTCAGCTCTGTCCCGAGATGGAGCAGTATGTGACTTATGATCCTTGCTGCGGTTATGATTTCAACAAGGACAGCATCTTCGGATTCACCCATACCCATCTGAGCGGAACGGGTTGTACCGACCTGATTGATATCTCCCTGATGCCATCTGTCAAGAAGGTGACACCAGCCGAGCTGAAGAAGGGTATCTTTGCACAGACATACAAGCATGCCGAGGAATCAGCAACCCCCGGCTTCTATATGGTGAAACTGCAGAACGAGGACATCTTGGTTAACCTCTCTGCTACCGTTCATGCCGGTATCCATAAGTATACCTTCCCCAAGAGTGCTGCACAGCAGACAGTAATCCTCGACTTGGATCGTATGACATGGCGTGGTGATGCCTATTATTCCGGTCGACGTGCCTATCAGATTATCCAGAGCCAGATTCGTGTGGTTGACGACCATACCATTGAGGGCTTCCGTGTGCTGACGGGTTGGGCCAAGTTGCGTAAGGTTTATTTCCGTGCCGAGTTCAGCAAGCCTATCCAGAATCGTCTGATGATGGATGGTGGACGTTCTGTTGGTAAGAGCGATGTGATGAATGGTCGTACCCTGCGTGCTGCCCTTGAGTTCAGCAACCAGGATACTCAGGATCTGATGGTGAAGGTTTCTATCTCTGCCGTTGATAATGACGGTGCCCGCAAGAATATGAAGGCCGAGGCTCAGAGCTGGGATTTCAATTATTATACCAAAGCTGCCCATGATGCATGGGAGAAGGAGCTGGCATGCATAGACATTGAGGGTACAGATGCCCAGAAGACTATCTTCTATACAGGTCTCTACCACGTACTGATGCAACCCAATACCATGAGCGATGTTGACGGGCGTTATATGGATACCAACTTCGAGATCAAGCAGATGCCCAAGGGACAGGCTTACCACAGTACCTTCAGCCTTTGGGATACCTTCCGTGCTGCTCATCCCCTTTATACTTTGCTTTGCCCCGATGTAGCTGCTCAGTTTGTCCGTGATATGATTCTGCACCAGCAGACCTACGGCTATCTGCCTATCTGGGACTTGTGGGGGCAGGACAACTACTGTATGATTGGTAATCATGCCATCCCCGTGCTGGCTGATGCTATCCTGTCAGAGATTCCTGGTATAGATGTGGAGGCTGCCTATAAGGCTATGTACGAGAGCAGCACCCGTACCCATACCAATAGCCCCTTCGAGGTTTGGGAACAATACGGCTATATGCCTCAGGACCTGCAGGGTACCAGCGTCAGCATCACCCTGGAGCAGGCCTTCGATGACTGGTGCGTAGCTGCTGTTGCCAAGAAACTGGGTAAGCAGGCAGATTACGAGCGTTTCTTGAAGCGTAGCGAGTTCTATCGCAACCTGTGGGATCCCACCATCGGTTTCTTCCGTCCCAAGGACAGCAAGGGTAACTTTATAGAGAAGTTTGATCCTCTGAGCTACGAGGAGCCTTGTTTCATAGAGGGTAACGCCTGGCAGTATATGTGGTTTGTTCCCCAGAATCCCAAGGGCCTGATTGAGCTTTTGGGTGGTGAGAAGGGCTTTATCAAGAAGTTGGATGAGAACTTCACCCTGACAGCTACCAGTGGCGAGGTGAACGGTAATGCCAGTGGCTTTGTGGGTCAGTATGCTCACGGCAACGAGCCCAGTCACCATACAGCCTATCTGTACAACTTTGCCGGTCAGCCTTGGCGCACCCAGGAGTTGGTAAACCAGATTCGCAGTACCTTCTACAACGAGACACCTTGCGGCTATGCCGGTAACGACGACTGCGGCCAGATGTCGGCTTGGTACATCTTCTCTGCCCTTGGCTTCTATCCCTTCAATGCCGGTAGTGCCGAGTACACCATTGGTACACCTCTCTTCCAGAAGGCAACCCTGCACCTGGCAGGTGGCAAGGACTTCACTATCCTGGCTCCTCGCAAGAGCGATAAGGCCATCTACGTTAAGGGTGTGAAGCTGAATGGTCAGAAGGTTACCAACTGGACATTGACTCACAAGCAGATTACTGCTGGCGGAACACTCCAGTTCCAGATGAGTGAGAAGAAGTAATGATATAGTCATACATTTCGTCACAAAAAACCCCTTTTGTCGTGCAGAAGGGGCTTTTTTATGTCTTTTCTTGTACTTGTCTGTTGGCGGATAGATAAAAAAGTATATATTTGTACCGCCATTCTGTTAAGATAATGTACAAAAGACCATATATACTAATGATATTGTTCCTGCTCGTACTCATACCGTTACGAGCAGAGTTGACTTTCAATAAGCCTCATGGAGTTTACAAAAGTCCGTTCATGCTCAGAATCAGCAGCAATGAATCCGGTGCTGTTATCCGTTATACCCTGGACGGTAGTGAACCCACAGCAACAAGCCTTCAGTTTTCAGGAAATATCTATGTCGGCACTACCTTGATAGTGCGTGCAGCAGAATTTAAGAATGTCAGTCGTTATTCTGATATTGTAACGTCATCCTACATCTTCCCCTCATCAGTCCTTGAACAGCCCGATGCGCCAGATGGCTACCCAACGACCTGGGGCAAGTATTCCACTATCAGTGGGACAGCACCGGCTGACTATGGGATGGACCCTGAGTTGACGTCCGACCGTACCTATGCCACTAATATCACGGAGGCTTTCTACTCCATCCCTACATTGTCCATCGTAACGGATAAAGAAAACCTTTTCAACAAGACGTATGATGAACAGACGGGTGGCATATATATCTATACAGGAACCTCTGATAGCGACGGAAGAGGTTGGGAGCGTGCGGCATCCGTCGAGCTGATGGGTGTAGATCACGACCTGACAACAGCATGTGGCTTGAAGATTCATGGAGGGCAGGGACGAGTGCCGGAGAAGAATCCCAAGCATTCCTTCCGTCTCACCTTCAAGGAGGAATATGGCAAGAAGACCTTGAAGTATCCCGTCTTTGGTGAGGAGAATGTGGCCCGTTTCAACTCCCTCATTGTACGTACCTTTTATAATTACTCTTGGATACATTCTGATGCCACCCAGCGTAGTAGGGCACAGTATGCCAGAGACCTGTGGTCGCGACGCATGCAGAAGCGTATGGGTTATGCTGTCAGCGACGGGTTGTACGTCAATGTCTTCCTGAATGGTCTTTATTGGGGACTATATAATCTGTCGGAACGTATAGATGATGATTACTGCAAGTACCACTTTGGCGGCTTGAAGTCTGACTATGATGTGATAAAACGCGAGGATTATCTGGAGGCCTCGGAGGGAACACTCGACAAGTGGAACCAACTGATGCGCCTCTCAGAGAAGGCTTCCTCGGAGCAGACATATAATGTTATTATCGGTCAGCAGCCGCTATCCCCAGATACGGTACCAGAGGTGTTCCTGGATGTGGATAACTTTATGGATTATATGCTCATCAACCAGTATGGCGGCAATGCTGATTGGGACCATCACAATTGGATAGCTGTCTGCAACCGTGAGGATTACACACAAGGTTTCCGTTTCATCTGCTGGGATTCAGAGCAGACCTTGTATAGCGCTTTCAAGAATGTCCTTGATGTCAACAATAGGGATTGTCCCACCTTTCTCTTCCAGAACCTGATGAAGAACCGAACCTTCAGGCATCGGTTTATGGATCGTGCTTATAAGCATTTGGAGGATGATGGTGGTTTGCTTCGTCCCCAATCTACCCAGGCTCTTTGGGATAGCTTGCAAAGCGTTATTTCTTTTGCCATATATGCCGAATCTGCCCGTTGGGGTGATTATCGGAAGGATGTGCACCCTTACACTTCGCGAGGCGAGTTGTATCGTGCCGATGTACATCATACCCTTGAGAACAGACGCCTTCATGATGACTTCTTCCCCCAGCGAACGGATAATCTGATAGCGCAACTCAAGAAGAAAGGGTGGTATGCAACGGTAGAGGCTCCTGTGTTCCTTGTTAATGGAAGGCGTGTGGCTGATGGCGATACCATTAACCTTTCTGACGAGTTGACTCTCTCTCAGGGGTCCTACATCCTGTACACTACAGACGGTAGCTATCCTGTCTCTTGGGTAGAGACTACTTTAGGCGAGGAGACGCCTCAGGCAACCCTGTACAGCAAAGAGAATCTGGCTCAATCCCTTACCCCAGGCGAAGTGACGCTACGTGCCATCAGTAAGAGCAACTCCAGTTGGAGTGCTACTGTAACGCGAAAAGTATTTGTGGTGGATGATGTTACTGATGGAATTAATGAAGAATTAAGAGTGAAGAATGAAGAGTTTGCTGGTGCAGTATACGACATCTCAGGTCGTCGGGTTAATTCACAATTTATAATTCATAATTCACAATTGAAGAAGGGAGTGTACATCAGAAACGGCAAAAAGGAGATTCGCTGACCGAATCTCCTTTTTTTTTATTCACTCCCCAAAGTGGGAGGGGGCTTTTATTTAAGTATATTCTGTCCCTTTAAAAACTCGCTGATGCGTCCCAGCCATGTGTAGCTTCCTGTGCCGGGTGAGGCATTACGCTGGAAGCAGTGGGGGCGCAAGGCCAAGGTGTGCAGCTCACTCTGGATACCCATGGCACGCATCTTCTCCCAAATCTTGACAGAGTTCATAGAGGCGAATCCGTCGGCATCACCATGAATGAAGAGCATGGGGCAAGTCTTCAGGTCGAAGTTGAACTCAGGAACAGGTATGGCGCTGTCATCATTGCCTCCTGTACTGTTATTGCTGTCCTCACCGTCGGTCAGCGCATAGGCAGGATAGATGCCGATACCCCACTGAACGTTGCAGGGCTGCTTGTCTACATCATCTATGGGCAGGTAAGACTGCTGCTGCGATGAGGTGACACCCATCAGTGTCAGGTGTCCGCCTGCGGAGCTTCCCATAATACCTATCCTGTTGGGGTCAAGACCGTACTTCTCTGCCTGACTGCGAACCAGTTTGACGGCACGCTGCAGGTCCTGCCAAGCGGTAATGTGCTTGGGCATATCCTTGGGACGGGGAGTGCGGTATCTCATTGTCACAACTGTCATACCTAATTCGTTCAGGTAACGACGGGCAGGAGCTACCTCGAAGCCGTCAGGACCGTTTCCCTGATAGCTGCCACCAGAATAGATAATCTGTATGGCGTTGGTCTTCAGTTCCTTGGGGAAGTGCCACTCAATGTAAGGCTTGCATTGCTTTTCCTGGAAGAGAGGCGTCTTTCCCTCTGGCCATACATCCTGTGTAATCTTCTCCTTACGGGCATCATCGCTGGGATAGCGCTTCATCAGGTCTTTCTCCGGAGCAACAGGGCCGGGGATTCCCAGCTGAGTCAGGAACTCAATGGCACGGTCCAATCCGAAGGCACCGTGGCGTTTGTTTGGATAGAGGTGCAACTCTGCAGGAATCTTACGCTTGCGCAACTCCCTGTAGATAAGGGTAGAGCCGTTGGGCGTGTATTCATCCAAACCACCATGATGCAAGCTCATGGGGCAAGTCTTCTCGTCGAACTTAAAGCAGGAACTCAACTTGATGTTAGGTCCATAACCCTGTTGTGTGGCAGGTGTTCCCAACTCACCGTCTGTTGTCACATAGGCAGGTGCATCAGCGATGGCCCAGTTGATGTGGCAGGGAACGGTGTCCAGCTTGTCGATGGGCTCATAGGCAGGTGTCTGGGAGCTGGTGGCAAGCAGAACGGCCAAGTGAGAGCCTGCCGACATAGAGATGGTTCCTATGTGTTCTGGGTCGAAGCCACGTTTCTTAGCCTGACTGCGCACCAAACGGACGGCACGCTGTCCGTCTTCCCAAGCTGTCTGATAGATGGGCAAGCCTTCTGGACGAGGGGTACGATATACAAAGTTTACGCACTGGTAGCCAAGGGCTGTAAAGCGCTCATGCCATTGCTTGATGAGGCCTACATCGCAGCAGCTGAAGTAGCCACCGCCGGAGATAAGTATCATACAGCAACCGTTAGGGTTCTCTGGCTTCTCGAACCACTCCAGATAAGCTGTCCTGAACTTCTCGGGTTTGAAATCTTTTGCACCCGTCTCGTTTGTCATGGCTGCAATCTGATGCGCCTGTGCATCGGGCATCTTACCTTTGGGCCATACACTCTGGCGCTCCCATGCCATTCCCATCAGAGAGCAGGCAAAGGCTAATAGAAACAGAATTTTTCTCATTTTATTATGAATCTTGTGTTGTTAATCTTGCATTACGGAAAGCAAAGTTACTTTTTTTTGCAACATCCTCCAAATTATGCTGCTAAAAATGAGAAAATAGACACTATTCCTTAGGATAGTTCTGGCTCTCTCCAAGTGAGATGCCTTTGTATTGGGGTTGTGTCTTCTTTCTGTACCAGTTGATGCCGTATGCCATCAGGGCTATGCTGATGCCAAACATGATGATCCACACTTTCATGCTAACTTCGGTATCATCATCGTTGGATTCTACGAACTGTGGTGGTACGAAGGCAATGAAGTTGTTCGCTATGTGTATGACAATGCCAGGCAGCAAGCTCTTTGTGCGCCAGTAGAGCCAACCTACGATGATGCCAAAGGGGAGAATGTCGATTGTCTGGTATGTGGTGCCGTGTATGAAAGAGAAGATGAGAGCCGACAACGGGATGGCCACCCACGGATGCCATCTCATCTTGAGCATGCTGCGCAACACAACACCTCTAAATATAATCTCCTCGGTTATAGGGGCCAGGATGACACCAGCCAGTATGCCCAGTATGCCCTTAGATGCCGCTCCGTATACTCTATCTAGCTCCTCCATATCCTCGGGGAAAAGGCTTTCACAGCTGCCTATTATTTCCCAAAAGGAAACACTGGATAAGACGCAGCCCACGCTAATCATGGCTGCTATGCCAATCGACGTCCATAGGGTTGTGCGTTTCATGCGAGCTATGCGCCCCATGCGCTCCAACGACATCTTAACATACCGATTATTGATGAACAGGATGATAATCAGTAGACATGCTATGCAGTCTGACAACTTATAGTAGTTGGATTGTAGCACACGCTCTTCTATGGCCTCTCGGCTCATGTGCATCATTAGGCCATGAAACACTATGGGGATGCCTGCAAATCCTGTTATAACGGTTTCTATAATACTATACAGCAGGAATAGTTTGATTGCTCTCCAGAGCTCTTTACCTTTACTCATCATTCTTGTGTTTCTTTTTACCTTAATATATATGATTACTTCAGATTCTTCAGCAACTTCTCCAGGTTGTTTAGATTGCGAGCGTCAACCTTCATGTCCAGCATATTGCCTTCACGGTCGAATAGCTTATAAGTTGGGTAGCCTGATACGCCAATGTAGTTTTCTATAGCTTGTTGCTGATCTTCTGGCAGGTTGTAGTGAACCACATTCTCGCCTGTCACATTGTACTGCTTGATAACGTTTTTCCATGCTTCATCGCTACTTCTGTTAGCCAGGTAGAGATAGACAATATCATAATCCTTCAGTCGTTTATATTCCTCTTGGCTGTGCGAGAGTCCCTCCTTGCAAGGTCCACACCAAGTGCCCCAGATATCTAGCAGCACCAGCTTGCCCTTGTAGGGCTCTAGGATCTTACGCATTATCTTCTCACCATCCGTCATGTTGGCCAGATCCTCTGCCGACTTTATGCTCGTAGCATTAGAGAGAGTACTTCGTCTCAAGGCCAGAAGTTTCTCCTGCTCTGCCTTTATGAAAGCCTTAGCGGCTGGCATCTTCACATTCTCCTCTACGAATTGCATCATGCAGTTCGTTAGTGTATCGTATGCCTCTAAGTTTACGCGATACAGATGCTGGGTAATGAGGATGTCGCGCGTATCCTGGTCGCAGCCTATGGAATCCATAATATTCTGCATGCGATAGATATTAAACAGGCGGCTCTCATCCTCGAAAATGATTCTGTTAATATCCTTGCGGGATATTATTTCGGCATATTCATCAATACCTTCGTGTGTTTTAGCATAATGGTCAACGATGGACAATTCCTTATCCGTAATTGTTATCTTGCCTGCATCTCTGTATTTCCGAAGGATAGGAGCGAATAGTTGCTCTGTATAGAGGTCGTAGTATGTTCTTCCGTCATCTGCATATGAGCGATAACGGTATGAAACAAACTGATCTATATAATCACTTGCGAAACGTATGAAATCGCGGTAAAGCGTGTAGGGATGGACGCGTTGCTGCCATATCTGCTGACCTAAGGTGTTAAGAACCTGCATAGGAATACGCTTGTTTTTAATATGGTACTTTGCTTGATTCATCGTAAATGCCTCGCTGGCATTGATGTTTCCTTTGATGTAGTTGACATAGCGGTCAGAGAGGGTGGGATGCTCAGAGATTATCTTTTGTAAGTAGTCCAGAGTTGCTTTCTCATCTTCTTTCATCTTCTCGAAGAATCTTATGGCCGCTTCCTCGTCCATCTCTTTCTCAGGTTGGGGATACACCCCCCAATTCTTGCAGTTCAGCAACTCGTTTTGTAGACGACAATTCTTTCCCATAAACAGTCTTTGCCCGTTCTTGAAATCGTTGAGCAGGAAGTATGTCTCTCCTGGCTCAAAGAAAGTAAAGACGGAACTTCGAGGCAAATCGAGAATTACATCAGCCGTGTTAGTCATGGGAATCTTCACTACAAAGCGTCCCAGTGAGTCTATTTTGCCTGTAGATATATTTGGCTCAATGCTACCAGTGAAGATGTCGTCGTAACTCCATACAGGATAGTCATTACCTTTATCCTTCATCTCCTGTGGCATATTCTTCAGCCAGCCAACAAGGGTTACGGTATCTGTCTGGTAATGAGTATCCTTAAAGGTACTGCAAGTGTCCTTCTTGGAGTAGTCTGGTAAGTATTTCGAGGTTAGTTCTGATACCTGATGCTTTACGCCGTCTATACTGAGGATGTTCTTCTTCAGCTCAACCTCCAGTCTTTTGGCGCCTTGCTTCAGTACCAGTTTGGCCTTTAGCGTTTTCTTGTCTTTTTTGCCAAGGGGCGTTTTAACCTTAAGCGTCAGTTCTTTCTTTTCCACTCTTTCATAGTCCCAGAACTGACAGTCATAGACGGCAAAGCCATCATACAAGCCTATGAGCCAATCGCCTGTTTCTTCATCTCTCAAACAAAGGTCAAGGCCGGACTTTACCTGAGCCATACTTGTAAGTGTGGTTAGTGCAAACAGCACGATAAGAAAAGTTTTCTTCATTGTGTATTTTATTATAATTATGTATTATGTTCCGCTTTATTAAGTGCAAATTCTGTGCCAAAACTGTAACTTATTGATAATCAGGTTGTGTGCAAAAGTGGAGTGTCCATTTCCGGACACTCTACTGTCCAATAATGGACACTTTGCAAGGATTTTCCATGCTAAAACAAGTGTTTTTCCCACAGAAAAAAGTTTTTCTACCTAAGGACATTTTATGTTTAGAATACTCTGAACGTATGTCCGCAGTACTACGGACTTATATCCGCAGTCTTTGAACATATGTTCGGAGATTGCGAACGTAAAATTCTTGCAGTACCAAGAACATTTTTCTTTTGCAGAAAACTTTTGTTTTATTTTGCACTTCTCTTGGTTTGCACTAACTTTGCAGCCGATTAATAAAGAACTGACAATCATATAATGTCATATCAGCATGAATCTGAATTACAGTAACTGCAAACTGCACGCCAAGATGAAGGCGATGATATACACGTTTTTACTGGTGGCAATGCTGCCTTTCGCAGAAGTAAACGCTCAGAAGCAGGGAGGGCATAATGCTGCCGTTAGTCGTAACCTGGAGATTCTGAACGATATATACAAGCAACTGGATATCTTCTACGTTGATACCCTGGATGCTGATACGGTAATAGGATGGGGCATACGTTCGTTGCTCAGACAGGTTGACCCCTTTACGGATTACTATCCTCAGGAGGATGAGGAACTGCGACAGATGACAACGGGTAAGTATGCAGGAATAGGCAGTGGCATCCGTTATCACAAGAAGGAAGCGCGTGCCGTGATAAGTGAGCCTTTCGAGAATTCACCCAGTCAGCGTGCGGGCCTGAAGGCAGGCGATGTGATTATGCGCATCGACGGCAAGGATGTAAAGGGTTTGGGCACTCCCAAAGTGAGCAATATGCTAAGGGGAGAGGCAGGCACAACCTTCGAGCTGGTGGTTCGCAGAGGCGGTGAGGAAAAGACCATGCACATTACCCGTCAGACCATACAGATGCCTCAGGTTCCCTACTATGGTATTATAGAAAATGGAATAGGCTATATCTACCTGACAGGCTTTACTGACGGGGCTTACAAAGAGGTTCGTCAGGCCTTGACGGAACTGAAGCAGCAAGGAGCAGAGAAGCTGGTTTTGGATCTGCGTGGCAACCCGGGCGGTTCTGTCAACGAGGCAGTGGATATTGTTAACCTCTTTGTTCCCAAAGGCCGAAAGGTGGTTTATACAAGAGGTAAGATGAAGCATACCGAGCACGACTATTACACAGCCTATGAGCCCATGGATACTCTGATGCCCATTGCCGTATTGGTAGATGGAGGCTCTGCCTCTGCCAGCGAGATTATAGCAGGCAGCTTGCAGGATATGGATCGTGCCGTGGTAATGGGAATCCGTACTTACGGAAAGGGTTTGGTGCAGATGGTGCGTGATGTCTCTTATGATGGCCATCTGAAGATTACGACGGGTAGGTACTACATCCCATCGGGACGTTGTATTCAGGCCTACGACTATCGTCATCTGAATGCCGACGGCTCAGCAGGAACCGTTCCTGACAGCCTTACCAAGGTGTTCCATACAGCAGGAGGCCGAGAGGTACGTGACGGAGGTGGTATCAAACCCGATGTTGAAGTAAGGCCCGACAGCCTTCCTACCCTTATCTATGATTTGGTGGCCAGCGATGAGTTCTTCGACTGGGCAACGGATTACTGCAGCAAGCATGAGCAGATTGCGCCTGCCGGCGAGGTGAAGCTGACAGACGAGGAGTATAACCAGTTTGTGCAGTTCATAACGGAATCAGGCTTTACCTATAACCGTCGTACAGAAGAGGTGCTGAAGCTGCTGTCTGATGTGGCCAAGCGTGAGGGCTATCTGGAGCAGGCTCAGCAGGAGCTGGATGCCCTGAAGGCCAAGCTTTCGCCCAACCTCTCTACCGACCTGATGCGTTTCCGCAAGGATATAGAAACATACATGGTAGATGAGTTGGTTCACCGTTACTACTATCAGTGGGGAGGAGCCAAGCAGCAGCTGAAAGACGATCCATGCATAGAGCGTGTCAGGACTTTGTTCTCAAACATGGATGAATACAATAAAATACTTGGAAAATGAGAAGAAGAGACATCCGTAGGGCCAACCACAACTTTATGATAGGTGTCATTGGAATGGCTGTTGTAGTCATGATGGCGGTGGCATTGTTCTGGTTTTGGTGCCTAAAGTGAATGATTTTTATGCAAAAATTTGGTAGGTATGCAGAAAAAGCGTACCTTTGCCATCGAAAAGATGAATGTGAGGGGCTTGCAAGTTCCTCACTTTTCGTTATATATGCTTTACCATAAAACAAAAACAGGTACATGATTAACAAAGCAACAGTACAGCAGGCCGTAGAAGAATGGCTGCAGGGAAAGGACTATTTTCTGGTTGACATCAACATCAGTGCTGATGACAGAATCGTAGTAGAGATAGACCATGCCGATGGTGTGTGGATTGAAGACTGCGCCGATCTGAGTCGTTTCATTGAGGAACGCGTAAGCCGTGAGGAAGAGGACTACGAACTGGAGGTAGGCAGTGCAGGACTGGGTCAGCCCTTCAAGATCCTGCGTCAGTACGAGATTCATGTGGGTAAGGAAGTAGAGACCTTGGCCAAGGACGGTAAGAAGTATCGTGGCACTCTGTTGTCTGTGGACCCCGAAGGCTTTGAGCTGGGCGTCATGCAGAAGGTAAAGGAAGAGGGCAAGAAGCGCCCTGTCAACAAGGAGGTTCCCGTCCGTTTTGCTTACGGTGACGTAACCTACACCAAATACTTGATAAAAATAAAATAACATATAAATGGCAACAACAAAGAAATCAGAATCAGTAAACCTGATAGAGTCTTTTGCAGAGTTCAAAGAGACTAAGAACATTGATCGTACCACGCTGATGAGCGTGTTGGAGGAGTGCTTCCGTAGTGTTATTATCAAGACTTACGGTAGCGATGAGAACTATGACATTATCGTAAACCCTGACAAGGGTGACTTTGAGATCTACCGTAACCGTACCGTTGTTCCTGACGGTGAGGTGAAGGATCCTAACCTGGAAATCAGCCTTTCTGAGGCTCGTCAGGTAGAACCCGACTATGAGGTAGGCGAGGAGGTGAGTCAGATGGTTAAGTTCTCTGATTTTGGCCGTCGTGCCATCCTTACCCTGCGCCAGACCTTGGCCAGCCGTATCCTGGAGTTGGAGCACGATACTCTGTACAACCAGTACAAGGATCGTATAGGCGAGATTATCAGCGCTGAGGTTTATCAGACTTGGAAGCGTGAGACCCTGTTGCTGGACGATGAGGGTAATGAATTGCTGCTGCCCCGTTCAGAGCAGATTCCCAGCGACTTCTTCCGCAAGGGCGAGAATGCGCGTGCCGTTATCTCACGCGTTGAGAACCCTAACGGTAATCCCCGTATCATCCTGAGCCGTACAGATCCTATGTTCGTACAGCGTATGCTGGAGGCCGAGGTTCCTGAGATTCAGGACGGTCTTATCACCATTCATAAGGTAGCCCGCATCCCTGGCGAGCGTGCTAAGATTGCTGTTGAGAGCTATGATGAGCGCATTGATCCCGTAGGTGCTTGCGTTGGTGTGAAGGGTAGCCGTGTTCACGGTATCGTTCGTGAGTTACACGGTGAGAATATTGATGTTGTAACCTGGACAGCCAACACACAGTTGATGATTGTTCGTGCTTTGGGTCCTGCCCGTGTGAACAGCGTGGTTCTGAACGAGGAGGAGCACAAGGCTGAGGTTTACCTGGATCCCGATCAGGTATCACTGGCTATCGGTAAGGGAGGTCTGAACATCAAGTTGGCAAGTATGCTTACCGGTTACACCATTGATGTATTCCGCGAGATTGACAATGAGGATAATGATGATGTAAGCCTGGATGAGTTTACAGATGATATCGAGCCTTGGATCATTGAGGAGTTCAAGAAGATTGGTTACTCTACTGCTCGTGATGTACTGGCCGAAAGTCGTGAGACGCTGATCCAGCGTACAGACCTTGAAGAGGAGACCATAGACGAGGTATTGAACATCTTGGCGGCGGAGTTTGAATAAATCTACCAAAAACACAGAAAATGAGCGTAAGATTAAATAAAGTAACAAAAGAATTCAATATAGGCCTGCAGACGGCTGTAGAGTTCCTGCAGAAAAAGGGTTACTCCGAGGTTGAGGCCAACCCTAACTATAAGATATCGGACGAGCAATTTAGCCTTCTTCAACAGGAATTCAGTACCGACAAGGGTCTGCGTACCGAGGCTAAGATGCTTATCCAGCAGCGCCAGGAGCAGACAAAGGAGCGTAAGAAACCTGCACCCGTAGAGGAGTTTGTGGACGATAAGCCCAACATTCAGGGTCCCAAGATCCTTGGTAAGATTGACTTGAACAAGAAGAAGGCTGAAGAGGAGAAACCTCAGCCTGAGGAGGTGAAGTCAGAACCAGAAGAGGTTGCGACACCTAAGCAGGAAGAAGTGAAGGTTGAACCTCAGCCAGAGGAAAAGCCCGCTCCAGAGCCAGAGGCTCCTGTAGAGGAAAAGAAGGCTGAGACTCCTGTTGAAGAAAAGGAGCCTGTTGCAGAGAGCAAGGAGCCCGAGGAGGAACCTGTTACAGAAGAGGCTAAGGAAGAAAAGCCCGAACCCAAGAAGAAGGAAGTAGGTGTTGAGGAGAATGGTGTTTTCCGTCTGTCTCCCGCTCCCCAGCCAGGCCCTGGCTTGACTGTAAAGGGTAAGATTGATCTTGACAGCCTGAACCAGAGCACTCGTCCTAAGAAGAAGAGCAAGGAAGAGAAGCGTCGTGAGCGTGACGAGAAGCGTGCTCAGCAGCAACAGCAACAGCAGGCTGCCCAGGGCGAGCGCAAGAAGCGCCTGCGTGTGGGCAAGGAGCGTGTTGATGTAAATGCTGTGGCTAACCAGCCTCAGGGTTTCCAGAAGAACAATAACAACAATAATAACAACCAGGGTCAGCAGAATGGCGGTGGCAAAAAGAAGAACAAGCAGAAGCAGCAGGCCTTCCTGCAGCCCGAGGTTAGCGAAGAGGAAGTAGCAAAGCAGGTACGCGAGACACTGGCTCGTCTTACCAACAAGAACAATAAGATGGGCAAGGGTGCCAAGTACCGTCGTGAGAAGCGTGACGCCATCCGTCAGGGTATGGAGGAGCAGCTTGAGAACGAAGCAGCAGAAAGCAAGGTACTGAAACTTACCGAGTTCGTGACAGCCAACGAGTTGGCTACCATGATGAACGTTCCTGTAACTCAGGTTATCGGTACCTGTATGCAGATCGGTATCATGGTCAGCATCAACCAGCGTA
>CAMKTJ010000028.1 GCA_946415645.1 uncultured Prevotellaceae bacterium | reverse complement strand
CGTTTTCCTTTGAGGAAAACAACATTTTCCCACGCAGAATCTACTTTCCCACGCAAAATCTACTTTCCGACGCAGAAGTTGCGGAAGATGTTCTGCAGGACTTCGTCCGAGGTGATTTCGCCACCGGTGATTTCGCCTAAGAAGTGGAGGCACTCGCGGAGATCCTGAGCGATAAGGTCGTTGGGGATCTCTTGCTTGATGCCCTTGATGGCACGGGATAGGGCAGTGTGCGCCTTGTTGAGGGCCTGATAATGACGGACATTGGTTACGATGGTGTCATTCTCCTTAATCTCGGGAATGGCGGCCGTGCGTACCAGTGCCTCGGTCAGCAAATCCATGCCGTCGCCCGTGACGGAGGAGATGTGAAAGACATTGTCCACAGGCATCTTATGATAAAGGAAGGAGGCGCTGGGCAGCGTCATGTCACACTTGTTGACAACCTTCAGGACGGGTTTGTCATCGGGTATCTTGATGTCGGGGAACTGATTGTCGGCATCTGTGAGCAGCAGGATGATGTCTGCGCGCTCGGCAGCCTGAATACTGCGCTCTATGCCCATCTTCTCTATCTGGTCCTTGGTCTTGCGGATACCTGCCGTATCTATGAATCGGAAGGTGGTTCCCTGAATCTGAATGACGTCCTCTATGACATCTCTGGTGGTTCCCTGAATGCTGGAGACGATGGCCTTGTCCTCGTGCAGGAGGGAGTTCAGCAGGGTGCTCTTACCTACGTTGGGGGCTCCGATGATGGCTACTGAAACGCCGTTCTTGATGGCGTTGCCTACCTTGAACGACTGACGCAGGGTGTTGATGTGCTTCTGTATGTTCTGTGCCGTCTGCAGGAGCTGCTCACGCTCGGTAAAGGTGATATCCTGATCAGAGAAGTCCAGTTCAAGCTCCAGGAGGGAGGTCAGCTTGAGCAGTTGCTGGCGCAGGTCCTCCAGATCGTTGCGGAAGTTACCCCTGAGCTGGCTCATTGCCATGTTATGGGCAGCACGGTTGGTGGCAGCAATAAGGTCGGCAACGGATTCAGCCTGCGAGAGGTCCATCTTGCCGTTCATAAAGGCTCGCTGGGTAAACTCGCCGGGTAGGGCCTGACGGGCACCGTTCTCCATAAGCAGGTTCAGAATCTGCTGAACGATGTAGTATCCGCCGTGGCAGCTGATCTCTGTGCTGTCCTCGCCGGTATAGGAATGCGGGGCACGGAAGACGGACACCAAGACGTGGTCTACGTTCTCCTTCACCTCACAGAAGTGCAGGGTATAGCCTTTGGCCTTGGAGATATCCTTCTTAAGGATAGCATTGGTTATCTCTATAGCCTGCGGTCCGCTGACCCTGACTACGGCAATGGCACCACCGGAAGCGGTGGAAAGAGCACATATGGTATCGCTGTTCATGTTCATTTCTTCTTTGCCCATGTGTTAGCTAGAATTACAAAAACGAATATGACAATTAAGAAAATGGGGGAGGTAAGGTTTATTACTTCGTTGTCCCTGATGAATGGCATTACGCAAAAGAATATACTTGCTAAAAACAGCATGGCTGCAGTAAGCAGTCGCAGACGTTTGATATTGACTTTCTTACGTTTCTCTTCTGATGCCGTATTATAGCCTGCCATTAAACCATCGCCTTTGCCAGTCAGAATGACGATGGCAAAGAAAATGATGATTGCAGAAATAACGAAGCTTATTACTATCATATTCTATCCAGTACTGTTTGAATGAGTGTATCGATGGAATTCTTATAGTTGGGATTTGCCTCCTTAATCAGACGGTTGGCAATAACCATGCAACAGGTTGTAGCCTTATGGCCCAGCAGACGGCTCAGACCGGCAAGGGCAGAGGATTCCATCTCGAAGTTGGTAATCTTCCAGCCTTCATACTCGAAGCTCTCCACCTTCTGGTTCTGGGTGGGGTCAGCAAGGGGGATTCTGAGCTCTCGTCCCTGAGGACCGTAGAAGCCGCCGCAGGAGATGGTGACACCGCGTACCATATCATCGCCTGCAATACGCTGGGTAAGTTCTTTGTCGGCATCTATAACGTAGGGGGCACAGAGCTGCGGGTTCCAGTTCATGTACTGGGTGAAGGCTTTCTCGAAGGCCAAGTCGCAGACCTGGTTACGGCCGGCATAGAAGTTGAGCAAGCCATCAAAGCCAATGCTCTTGGCACTGGAGATGAAGGTGCCTACGGGTGTGTTGGGCTGCAGGCCTCCACAGGTACCTATGCGGACAATCTCCAGCGAGCGGAGGGGCTCTTTCTGGGTACGCGTCTGGAAGTCGATATTGGTAAGGGCGTCCAGCTCGTTTACCACAATATCTATATTATCGCATCCGATGCCGGTGCTCAGCACGGTAATGCGCTTGCCCTTATAGGTTCCGGTGATGGTATGGAACTCACGGCTCTGGACATCGCACTCTTTCTCTGTAAAGTGTGAGGCCACTAAGGCAACACGACCTGGATCACCGACGAGGATGACCTTCTGAGCTAACTGTTGTGGGGTGATGTGCAGATGGAATGCACTGCCATCGGGGTTGATAATCAGTTCTGATGGTTCAAAAAATTTCATGGCTCTGTGTGTTTAGGGGTTAAGTTCTATGTTTCTGATCTCTTTTTCCTGATTATGAAGATCCTGCTGCATCTGCTCTACCTTCTCCTCGTTGAGGCGAATCTGAGGCGCGAACTGTGCCTTCTGGTTTTCTGCAGCAGCGGCATAGCGCTCGCGCAGTCTGTTGAGCTCTGCCGTCCTGGATGCTAGGTCCTTCTTGGTCTCCAGCCACCACTGGACTTTCTTCCTTGCCTCGGCATTGCGGAAGTCTGAAAGAGTGTAGCAGGTGCGCTGGTCGTTGAGGATGAATTCAAAGTCATGCTTCTTCTGCAGACTTTCCTTGGCGCTCCTTGTCTCTGCCAGTCGGGCCTGAGCCTCCTTAACAGCGGCGACGTTTGTCCAAGTATCCTTTATGCTATTGATTTTGGCAAGGTTACGCAGTTTTTCCTCACCTATTTCATCAATATTATAAATGGTTCTCTTGTCGTTGGGAATAAAGGTGTAGAGGCATACGCTGTCGGCCGGCTGGTTGCGGTCGGAAACGAAGTATCCCAGATTGTTGAACTCGTCTATGGCATACAGATAATCATTGGCAGGCGAGTTGAAGGGCATGCCTATATTATCAGGTACCAGGAACTGCTGCTCGTCGGCATCGTAGCGTGTCATGAAGATGTCATAACCGCCCAGGCTCTCGTCGTTCTCGGCAGCATAATACATTGTAATGCCGTCTGTGAGCATGAAGGGGTAGTTGAGGTTGTCATTTTCTTCCTCATCGAATCCCTTGAGCGGGGTGGGGGCACTCCATTCATTGGCAATGAGCAGACTCTCCATGAGACGGAGCTTTCCGTTCTTGTTGGGCATGGCGAACATGCGCTTGTCTCCCAACTGGTTCTGGAAATAGCTGCTATTGGTCTTGTCTTCCTTGACAAGGGTGTTTAGGGGATGTATGCTTCCGCATTCCGAGCTTATCCTGATGGCCTGCAGTACCTGTGCCTTGGGCAATACCAGGCTGTCAATAATCATTACCTGTTCAGTAGCCTGCAGCTTGATGCGTCCCTTGCGGGCGGTCTCCAGCAGTTCCTCCTCGTGAACGGTGGGCTGCTTTTTCTTCTGCAGCTGTTCTATGGCCAGCACGAGGTAGTTCTCGGCATCCTTGAACTTGTATTCACTGATAGCCTCAACAGGGTTGATATCGGGCAGAGCAGGTTCTTTCTGCTTGGCTTTCCTGCGCTGGGCAGGAGCAGCAAGGCAGGTCATTAACATGATTATGATAAGCAGGGTCTTGTTCATAATTCCTTATTTAAAGATAAAATAAACGGCAAGTATAAGACACAGGAATGCTGCCATGTGATTCCAGTGAAGACTCTGTCCTTGGAACATGAGCTGTGCTATGATAGTAAAGATGATGAGTGACAGCACCTCCTGGATAATCTTGAGCTGCATAAGGTTGAAGGGACCGCCATTGTCCACGAAACCGATACGGTTAGCAGGAATCATGAAGCAGTATTCAACGAATGCGATTCCCCAGGAGAAGGCTATGACACCTATCAGGGGCCAGTTGCTACTGACACCGGTCTGTGACAATTTGAGATGTAGATACCAGGCAAACGTCATGAAGATGTTGCTGGCAATAAGCAGTAGAATTGTGTATAATCCAGACATTTATTAAGGTTCTTATGTAAGAGACCAAGAACGGCACGCATAGGGTGTCATCCTTGGTCTCTGAATTAACTTTTATTACTTGCTCAGGTACTCGTGCATAGCAGCAGCAGCACGACGGCCGTCGCCCATGGCGAGGATTACGGTAGCACCACCACGAACAATATCACCACCGGCAAAGATGGTAGGAATGTTGGTCTGCATACCCTCGTTGACTACGATGGTGTTCTTGCGACCCAGCTCCAGACCCTCGATAGAGGTGGGAACAATGGGATTGGGAGATACACCTACGGCTACGATAGCCTGGTCTATTGCAATGGTCTCTGTAGCACCGGGGATGGGCTGAGGACTGCGACGACCGGAAGCATCGGGCTCGCCCAGCTCCATCTTCTGCAGTACAACCTCTGTAACGTTACCCTTCTCGTCTGCATGATACTCGATAGGGTTATGCAGGGTGAGGAACTCGATGCCCTCTTCCTTGGCATGCTTAACCTCCTCGAGACGTGCAGGCATCTCCTGCTCGCTACGGCGGTAAGCGATGAATACGCGCTCGGCACCCAGACGCTTGGCGGTACGGCAGCTGTCCATAGCGGTGTTACCACCACCCACAACCATTACGTTCTTGCCACGACGGATGGGAGTGTCATACTCTGCGCTGGAAGCATCCATCAGGTTGACACGGGTCAGATACTCGTTGGATGACATGATACCGTTGCTGTTCTCACCGGGAATACCCATGAAGTTGGGCAGACCGGCACCAGAGGCAACGAAGATGCCCTTGAAGCCCTCGTCCTCCAGCTCCTTAACGGTTACTGTCTTACCGATGATGCAGTCCTTGACGAACTTAACACCAATCTTCTCTAGGTTCTGAATCTCGAAGTCCACGATTCTGTTGGGCAGACGGAACTCGGGGATACCATACTTCAGTACACCACCAATCTCGTGCAATGCCTCGAATACGGTTACGTCGTAACCCAATTTGGCCATATCGCCTGCGAAGCTCAGACCAGAAGGACCGGAACCTACTACGGCAATCTTCTTGCCGTTCTTCTCAGCTACCTCGGGCAGAGCAGTCTTACCGCTGTCGCGCTCGAAGTCGGCAGCAAAGCGCTCCAGGTAACCGATGGCTACGGCGGGCTCGTTCATCTTGAGGTGGATACACTGGCTCTCGCACTGCTTCTCCTGAGGACAAACACGTCCGCAAACGGCAGGCAGGGCAGAGGTGCTCTTCAGAACGCGGGCTGCGTTCAGGAATTCTCCACGCTCGATATTCTTGATGAATGAAGGTATATTAATGTTTACGGGACAGCCCTGCATACAAGAGGGGTTGGCGCAGTCAAGGCAGCGCTTAGCCTCGGTCATGGCCTGTTCCTTGGTAAGACCCTGGTTAACCTCCTCGGTACGTGTAGTAGCACGGTATACGGGATCCAACTCGGGCATCTTAACACGCTCAATCTGGGTACGCTCCTTAGCCTTCATGCTCTTGCGGAGCTCATCGCGCCATGCAGCGCTACGGTCCAAAAGCTCAGAAAGGGGAGTGGTAGTGTCCTGCCCCTCGGCAGAAGGTGCATCGGCACACTTTGTTTCTGCCTTCTCTGAAGTGCAAGCGCAGGTCTTGCCCTCGAGGGCTGCCTGATAGGCTGCAAGGGCCTCTGCCTCTTCGGGCTTGAAGGCGCCAGAGCGCTGAAGCATCTCGTTGAAGTCAACCTGATGTCCGTCGAACTCGGGACCGTCAACACAGACGAACTTGGTCTTGCCTCCTACGCTGATACGGCAGGCACCGCACATACCGGTACCGTCAACCATGATGGTATTGAGGCTGACATCTGTGGGGATTTCATATTTCTTGGTAAGCAAGCAGCAGAACTTCATCATGATGGCAGGACCGATGGCAAATACCTTGTCCACCTTCTCGCGCTGGATTACCTCTTCGATACCAACAGTTACAACGCCCTGCTTGCCATAAGAACCGTCATCGGTCATGATGATAACCTCGTCTGAGCTCTTGCGAACCTCGTCCTCGAGGATGATGAGGTCTTTGCTACGACCGGCCAGAACGCTGATTACGCGATTGCCTGCAGCCTTCAGAGCCTGGATGATGGGGAGCATGGGAGCAACACCAACACCACCACCGGCACAAACAACGGTACCGAAGTTGGCAATATGGGTGGCTTTACCCAAGGGACCTACCACGTCTGTGATATAATCGCCTTCCTTCAGAGCGCAAAGCTTAGAAGTACTGGCACCAACGGTCTGTACCACAAGGGTGATGGTTCCCTCCTGAGGGTTACTACCTGCAATGGTAAGGGGTACACGCTCGCCTTTCTCGCCTACACGGACGATTACGAAATGGCCTGCCTTACGTGCTTTTGCAATTAAGGGTGCTTCCACATCTAGGCGGAAAACTTTCTCACTGAACTGAATCTTTCTAACAATCTTGTTCATTCTTTTACCTAAAATTGTTTTTATGCTATCCTTAGTTAATTATGTTACTTGATGAGGTCACAACCCATGTAAGGCTGCAACGCTGCGGGGATATGGATACCTTCCTCTGTTTGGTTATTCTCTAAGATGGCTGCTACGATGCGAGGCAAGGCCAGCGCACTACCGTTAAGGGTATGGCAGAGCTCGGTCTTCTTGGTCTCGCTATTGCGATAACGGCACTTCAGACGGTTGGCCTGATAGGTGTCGAAGTTACTTACGGAACTTACCTCCAACCAACGTTTCTGGGCTTCAGAATAAACCTCGAAGTCATAGCAGATGGCTGATGTGAAGCTTTGGTCACCGCCACAGAGACGGAGAATGCGGTAGGGGAGTTCCAACTTCTGGAGCAGACTCTCTACGTGTGCCAACATCTCCTTGTGGCTCTCTGCTGAGTGCTCGGGTTTGTCAATGCGTACAATCTCAATTTTACTGAACTCGTGCAGACGGTTCAGACCACGAACGTCCTTACCGTAAGAACCGGCCTCGCGACGGAAACACTGTGTGTAAGCACAGTTCTTGATGGGGAGATCCTTCTCATCAAGGATAACGTCACGATAGATATTGGTTACGGGAACCTCAGCTGTGGGGATAAGGTAGAGGTCGTCCAGATTGCAGTGATACATCTGTCCTTCCTTGTCGGGCAACTGACCGGTACCATAACCGCTGGCAGCATTAACTACTGTGGGAGGCATAATCTCCTCGTAACCTGCCTTGCTGGCTTCTGCCAGGAAGAAGTTGATGAGGGCGCGCTGCAACTGAGCACCTTTACCACGATAAACGGGGAAACCTGCACCTGAAATCTTAACGCCCAGGTCAAAGTCTATGAGGTTGTATTTCTTGGCCAATTCCCAGTGGGGGAGTTTGGCAGTCTCAACAACAGGGTTGGCATCCCAGTTGCCTACGGTATCCTTGCCGATGACGCATTCCTTGAGGTTGCTCTTGACAACCCAGTTGTCTTCTGCGCATGAGCCCTCGGGTACTTCAGGGTAGGGGATGTTGGGAATCTGGCAAAGCTGAGCTGTAAGCTCCTTCTCTGCAGCTTCCATCTGCTGCTTTAATGCTTCATTTGTCTCCTTCAGTCCTGATACCTTAGCCTTGATAGCTTCGGCTTCTTCCTTTTTACCTTGTTTCATCAGGCCACCGATTTCAGCAGCCATTTTCTTAGCCTCAGAGAGGTTCTGGTCAAGGGTGGTCTGAGCCTCGCGGCGTTTCTTGTCTGTAGCTATTACCTCAGCAATAGCCTCTTTAGCACCAGCGAAGTGCTTCTTTTCGAGACCCTTGATTACGAGATCTGTCTGTTCTGTAATGAGTTTTAGTGTCAGCATATATATAGCTTTTTATTACTTTTTCTAATTTGATTGCAAATTTAGTGTTTTTTTGTCAATAATACGTAGTATTATCTTTAAAAAAAGCCATAACATCACAAAAAAAGGCTGCACAAATAAATTGTACAGCCTTATTCTGTTCTTGAAAGTCTAATCTTATGCTTCAGCTACGGGGAGCACGCTAACAGTACTACGATCCAGACGACCCTTCTTGAACTGAACAGTTCCGTCGATGAGGGCGTACAGAGTATTGTCCTTACCCATACCTACGTTCAGGCCGGGATAGTGACGAGTACCGCGCTGGCGAACGATGATGTTACCAGCAACACACTTCTCTCCACCAAAAATCTTAACACCTAATCTTTGAGCTGCTGACTCGCGGCCGTTCTTAGAACTACCAACACCTTTTTTATGTGCCATTCTTTGTTCCTCCTAAAATTAAATTGTTAAGCAATAACTTCCTTGATAGTCAACTCGGTGAACTGCTGACGGTGACCATTCAACTTGCGATAACCCTTGCGGCGCTTCTTGTGGAACACCAATACCTTCTCACCCTTTACCAGGGGAGAAACAACCTCGGCAGTAACCTTAGCACCATCAACAGAGGGAGCACCTACAGTGATGTTGCCATCGTTGTCAACCAATAACACTTTCTCAAACTCAACAGCCTGGCCTGCTTCTGCACCCTCGATGTGGTGTACGAAGAGCTTCTTACCAGCTTCAGCCTTGAACTGCTGACCGTTAATCTCTACGATTGCGTACATTGTTTTTTGTTTTATAACGGGTTTGACCGGGAGGCGAAGTCAATCGTTGACTCACTTTTTTGAGCCCCGTCGGCATAAATCGGCTGCAAAATTATAATAATTCTCTGTATTGGGCAAATATTTCTGAGAAAATCTTTCTTTTGGTTACAAATTTATATCTTGCAAAATGCTGTCTATCAGCTCTTCGCGTAATAGACTATCTGCAATATGTTCTGCAAGAGCTCTCTCTTCTGCCATCAGTTGTTGGATATCTTCCTCTGCTTCTTTTGTCTGTCTTTCCCTGTTTCCCCACGTGAGTTCGTAGTACCCCTTATTGATTTCTTTTCTGTTAGGGTCATAGACAAAGATGAAGGTATAAAGATGTCCGTTCTGCTTGTCTCCGTCAAACTCGGAGAATTGATCGGTGGGACAGACAACAGCATAGGAGGGCTCGCCCTTTTGTGCGTGCTGGTTGATGCGGACAAAGAAGTACTCCTGCTGCTGGTTGGCATAAGCATTCAGAATGATGATGGTACTGTCTTGCTTGTTAACCTTGAAGCACAGGTCGCAGCCTTCCTCTCCGAACCAGTTCTTTGCCACATAGCTGCTGTCATCAAGGGCAACCAGTTCTATGGGCATAGGATCATCGTTGATACATGTCCAGCCTGTTGTCTGCACATTCCATACGGGCGATGGCTGGAACAAGGCGGAAAGATATATGATGGTTGCATAGAGCCAATGCGCAATGATGCCTGCACCGATACCTCCGATAATCTGACTGATAAAGTCCTGAACCAGCAGCTTACGATAGCCCATGGAATCTAGCATGGCGGTATGGGTGGAGAGGAATCCGCTCCAGCACATACCCATGGCGGTAAACACGGCTACCGCATTGTCGTTGATGATACCTTTAGCTGTAAACTCAGGGATAAGGCTCAATGCTGCACCTACAGCTCCCAAAGCGGTGATGGGGAAGGCTATAAGCTCGGGGGCATTAAAGCCAAAGAGCCATTCGAAGATGAAATTCAGTTTGCTGGCAATCAGGGGTAAAAGTCCGCATCCCTGGTATGCCTCGCCAGTATAAACCATTATCTCGTTGCCCGCTGCGTCCAGTCCTTCGACACTGCCTCTGAAGGTGAACATCATTACCATTGTACAGATGATGATAACACCGGGGATGATGGCAAGACCGATTTCCACACCGGACTTTCCTCCGTCGAGGAGTGCATTCAGGACACGGATGAAGGTGTTGGGTTTCTCCTCCTCGTCGGCCTTCTGCATGCTTTCTTTCTCTATGAGTTCTATTTCCTGAGCAGATATGGCGTCCTTTGTACGGTATTCAGGATACTTCTTGCAGATGAAGTACTGCATGAGACGGGTAGCTATGATACCACCGCTGGCTGCACCTATCAGTCCAATGAAGGGCGCAGCAAAGTACCCTTGGCCAATCATGAAGACAATAACCAGCAGACCCATGCCGAATGCAGTGCCGAAGTTGGCAAGGGAGATATACTGATACACCTTGAAATACTTGGCGAACTGCTTGTTCTTGCTTAGGGTTATAATTGCAGGGTTGTCGCTGAGGAAGGTCATTATGCTTGCCACAACAGCCACGCCTGGCATGTTATACAAGGGGCGCATAACATGTCTGAGCATCTTCTGCAACAGGTCAACAACGCCGAATTCCGTCAGTATCTTACCAAGTGCACCGGTAAGTACACACATGCTCATCAGATAGAATACAGTATTCAGAAGCAGCCCGTGAGCTGTCTTCATGATTGTATTCAGCATGTTGGTCATTCCCATCACACTGCCCAGATAACCAAAGAGGGCAATAATGACTAGAAGACATATAATTCCTTTGGGTATTCTCTTCATCAAAAATTGTGTCTATTTCCTATTATTTAGATTCAAAGTTTCTTGAGATGCTTTATTTCTAACGTTTACAAGCTTTGTACCATTAGAAAATTTTTCCGCAGATACGGATGTTTAAAACGGGATATACTTTGATTTTGCTGATGACCTTAATTACACCACCATCCTTGCCGTTCAAGTCCTGATTTGAAAGTGAGACACCATTATGGTCTATAACTTCGGGCGTGCCCCAGAACATAGCGCCAAGATCAAATTTAACACCAACGCGTCTTCCTGGAACTGCTCTTCCAAAGCCAATGCCGACATACGGCTTAAAGGATTTGGTCTTTAAAGTTGCTTTGACATTACCTTGTGCATCTGGGGTGAGCAGATAATCTCCTAATTCTAGTCCAAGTTGGTAAGGTATATTATTAGTCTTCATGAATTCGTTTG
The DNA here is from genome assembly GCA_946415645.1 of uncultured Prevotellaceae bacterium. GTDB lineage: Bacteria > Bacteroidota > Bacteroidia > Bacteroidales > Bacteroidaceae > Physcousia. The sequence continues at coordinate 21,630 of CAMKTJ010000028.1, read as the reverse complement.
CACGATTGACAGCCATCAATTGCTCGTCAGTATTGTAAACTTCTATAACGTCCTCTCCACCAAAATATGCGCCTGCAGTAATATGAAAACTGCTTATGGGGATAGGATAGAAGTTAACAAGTGCTTTACCGTTTAACATGACTAATTTACCTTGGATAGGTACTTTGTCGATGTTAATTGGTTCAGGAAGATACTGATTTATGATGCTTGTAGGTAAATTAAAATGCAAATCAGTATTATATTTGAATCTTGGCATGACGGATATGCCTGCCTCGATATCAAAGAACCTTGTTACGGGCATTGCTAAGTCAGCTCCTACACCTGTTGTTCCAACGTTTGCACCTACAGATAGGTGATTAAACAACTTTAATCCAACTGCGTTACTTTCCAGCGCAAAAGCCATAGCTGCGAAAGCAATAAATAAAGTTTTTCTCATATTACAAGGTTTTGTGTTTATGTTTAATTTAGTCTGTTACTTGAAAATAGTTCTCGAGTTCTCTCTGAGCCTGACCGTCGCTATTGTCGATGTCCCTGATTATCACGCCATGTTCCAAGAGTGCTATCCTAGGACAGATATCAACGGTGTGTTGCAGGTTGTGGCTACTAACCAGGATTGTGGCCTTGGTCTCCTCGTTGTATTTCTTGAGCAGATGTTTAATGGAGCTCTGACTGCTGGGATCAAGGAAGTTGAAGGGCTCGTCCAGAATCAGGATCTGTGGCTGAAGCAACATAGCTGCCATGATGCCCACTTTCTGCTTGTTACCAGCTGATAGATTTCTGATGAACTTCTTCTGTCCCAGAATCTCGTCTGCCATGAAGTGTTGGAACTTATCAAGGAATTGCTGCAACTCTTCTGGGCTTTTTCCGCTAATGCGTGCAATGAACTGGAAATACTCGTCAGGTGTGAGATAGTCAATCAAGAAACTGTCATCAACAAAGGCACCTGTCCAGTCTTTCCATTCCTCAGTCTCTGCTACATTGATATCTTTAAAGGCATCAGCCATTCTTACTGTTCCCTCGTCTGCCTTTATAAGGTCAAGGATTAGGCGGAAGAGTGTACTTTTGCCGGCACCGTTGTTGCCTACAAGTCCTAATATCTCGCCACTATGAATTCTGAAGTTGTCGATGTTGACGGCAACTTTTTCTCCAAAATTCTTTTTTAAGTTCTGTATGATGATGTCCATATTTACCTATTATATATATTATGAGTTTCTTGAGGCCCTGAAGCCTTCCATGTTAGTGTACCTGCGGGCCATAAAACGCTGGTATATGTTCATAAGCCATATCTTATGGGTTGCTATACCTATACTTCCCAGGAATATCAGGAAGACGTAGCCCCAGATGTCGCCCAAAAGTAGGACAGATAATCTTTCTATAGCTATAGGTAAGAGTAATATGGCTATTGAAACAATCTGTTGGGTAGCATTCCCTTGTTTGCCTGTAAGTTTCTGATTCAATGGAAGCGTATCTTTATTATAAACAGCCATTTGGAACAATATGGGGTAGATTACACCTACAGTGAAGAATAAATATCCAAGGTTCATCCAAATAGACAATTTTCCGACTACCATTAATGGGATAAAGAAGATAGGAGGGATAATCAACAAGAAGGAATTAAAGTAGTATTTGGCACGTAGCAACTGGTAGATACTCTCGCGTCTGCTCATCAGTCCGTCTATGTAGTTTCCTTCGTGACACATGATGCTGATGAGTGTCATTGTTCCCAATACTGCATAGTTATACAGACAGACAAAACTTTTCCCTAGTCCGCTGCTATAGGCATTGCTAAAGTACATCATAAAGCAGAACATCAGCATCAAGCCAATTCCTGTAGCAAACTGCATCTTAACGGTCTTGTTGCGTGTCTTCATCCTGACTTCTAGTTTCAGGTACTCGCCCAAACGGCCGTATCGGTCCAGGAAAGACATCTTGGCAGTTTTCTTAACCTCTACTTCTTCTTTCTTGCTTATCTCGTTGTAAACCATAGCGTTTTGCAAGAGGAAGTTGGCGTAATATAGCAGTCCTACGACAGCAAAAATAGCCAAGAGGTATAGTATCTTCCATTTTGCAACGGCATCGAGTAGTATGGTGCATGGCATGTCTAACCAGTTGTGTTCAGGAACAAACATTGCGGCAATGACAACTCCGTGTACAACAATTGGCAATAGGAGCCATGCCATATGTTTGCTTAATAGTGTACGCACAAAAAGGTAACAGAAACCGTTGGCGATACATAATAGCCACCAGCCCAATAGCCAACCTATAAACGCCATCCAACCGAAGTGAATGGCTATGGCAATTAGTCCGAATGGGACAAGCATGAATCCCCAATACAGGTTGCCAAGGCTGAAGCCTGAACGGGTCAGGTAAACGTGCATGAGGAATGACCTGCGTATGGGCAGAAGGGTATATGGCTTAGCCTGGTTGGCGGGCGTGTCCTGTAAAATGAATCGTACCCAGAAGTCAATCAGAAGTACTATTGGGAACCATCCGTCTAATACATGATATGCAGCTACACCATTATAGGCCCCTTTCATGCCAATGGCCATTGTTACTCCTATAAAAAGAAGAATGGCAGCGTTATACAACCAATAGAATATGAGAAGAAACTTCATGAAACGGTTCTTCTCGAACATGGGATGACGCCTATCCTTTAGGTTCTCGTTTTTGCGGAGTAACTTGTATAGCTGGTATTTATTCATTCTCCTTTATGAATTTCTCAGCCTCCATAGCCGCCTTCGCTCCTGATGCAGCAGCAACGATTGCCTGACGATAATGCGAGTCGGCAACATCACCTGCAGCATAGATGCCGGGAATGCCTGTGCGTGGAGAATATCCTTCGGTGATGATATAGCCTTGCTCGTCGATTTTTACCCAGGGAAGGAATAATTCACTATTAGGATGGTGGCCTATGGCAAGGAAGAATCCGTCAATAGGTAAGTCGTATTTGCGTTCTTCTGCTTCACCTTTTTTATATATAAGGTGTGCGCCTTCCACTCCATCTTCTCCGTAAAGACCCAAGGTGTTTGTCTCAAAGAGAATCTCTATCTTCTCGTTGTTCATTACCTTTTCCTGCATAATCTGACTGGCACGAAGGAAAGGCTTTCTGACTATCAGATAAACCTTGCTTGCCAAGCCTGCCAAATAGGTAGCCTCTTCGCAGGCAGTATCACCTCCACCAACAACAGCCACAACTTTCTTTCTGTAGAAGAAACCGTCGCAGGTGGCACAGGCACTGACGCCCTGCCCCATATACTTCTGCTCATCGCTCAGTCCCAGATATTTTGCACTGGCACCTGTGGCAATGATAATGCTCTTAGCCTGAATCTCCTGTCCATCGTCAAGCCATACTTTATAAGGCTGTGAGCTAAGATCAGTCTTTGTGACGATATTGCTTAGAATCTGTGCGCCGAACCGTTCGGTCTGCTGGCGCATATTCTCCATGAGCTCGTTGGCATCTATACCTTCGGGGAACCCGGGGAAATTCTCAACTTCTGTTGTGATTGTTAACTGTCCGCCTGGCTGAATTCCTTCTATAAGGAGGGGAGCCAAACCTGCGCGACCAGCATAAATGCCTGCAGTATAACCAGCAGGGCCGCTTCCGATAATAAGTAGCTTAGTCTGTATCATTTTGTTTTGTGTTTGTTATCTTAGATCTATGATTTCTATATTGGGGTATTCGCTCTTGGGGAATTCGAAATCAGCATCATTAAAATGCCTATTCCCCTGTATGGATTGAATACTTATACGGTTCCAGGTGTTGTCCTGGCGAACTCTGATGCAAAGTGGGGAATAATCACTTTTTGCAACGTCAACGTATATTTCCTGAGCATTGGCGTTCGAGGAACGGGCTGTCAAGTGTATCTCGTAAACATCCTTTCCGCGTAGTTTGGTCTGACGGGCCTTCATCTTATATCCCTTTTTGTATTGGTTCAGAAAAGAGTAGGGGTTCATGCTTGTCATCTCCCTCTCTGTTGGAGTGCTTACGTTTACTTCTCCACTCTCTGGCATCAGGCTCCACTGCGTCTTGCCATTGTACCACATCTTCATATCATCTGTGGATAGTTGCATCTTCTTGCCCTGTAACAATATGGTACCATTTGTTTTGGCCTGTTCTGTTGTTCCACTGAATGATGTTGCTGTAAAATTGACCTTGACATCTCCCATTTGCTTGATTTTTGTGGCGGTGTCATCTAATATCTGGCGCGCATTCTGTGCAGATGCTGCCATTGAAAGCAGGCACATAATGCAGGTAAATATCTTCTTCATTATTCTTGTTATGTGTTGATTATCCTATGTTATCCAATCTGAACTGCAGGTCTTCTTCGCTGACGCAGAGAACCTCGCGTGGCTTGCTACCCTTTGCAGGGCCTACAATGCCGACTTTTTCCAACTGGTCCATTAAACGTCCGGCTCTGTTATATCCGATGCTGAATTTACGCTGGATCATGCTGGTACTGCCACTTTGTTCAAGAACAACCATACGAGCCACTTCATTGAACATGGGGTCAAGATGATTCAGGTCAACATCCGGTCCGTCTCCATCCTCACAGCCCTCCATTGGAACTTCAGGCAGCGGGAACGGTGCATTGTAACTTTGCTGACATGCAATATATGATGTGATATCCTCCACCTCGGGCGTATCGACGAAAGCACACTGCACACGAACGGGGTCGTTGCCAGAGAGGAACAGCATATCACCTTTTCCTATCAATTGGTTGGCTCCAGTTCGGTCAAGGATGGTCTTACTATCGATAGAGCTGGCTACCTTGAATGCCAATCGGGCTGGGAAGTTAGCCTTGATAGTACCTGTAATGATGTTTGTGGTCGGGCGCTGTGTGGCAATTATCATGTGAATACCTACGGCACGAGCCAACTGGGCGATACGTGCTATTGGTAACTCGATTTCCTTGCCTGCCGTCATAATCAGATCGCCGAACTCATCGATAATAACCACAATGTAAGGCATGAACTTATGTCCGTTCTCCGGGTTCAGTTGACGGTCCTTGAATTTCTGGTTATATTCCTTTACGTTTCTGGCTCGGGCCTTTTTCAATAGGTCATAGCGAGTATCCATTTCCACACAAAGGCTCTTTAGTGTCTGAATTACCTTGTTTACATCAGTGATGATAGGCTCTTCAGTACCTTCGTTGCCTTCAACCTGTGCCAGGAAGTGGTTGACTATAGGGTTATAAACGCTGAACTCCACCTTCTTGGGGTCAACCATTACAAACTTCAGCTCAGCAGGGTGCTTCTTATAGAGCAAAGATGTAATAATAGCGTTCAAACCAACAGATTTACCCTGACCCGTTGCACCTGCAACCAACAGGTGGGGCATCTTAGCCAAGTCGACCATAAAGACCTCGTTGGTAATGGTCTTTCCGAGTGCCATTGGCAATTCGTAGTCAGTTTCCTGAAATTTGCGGCTGTTGATGACGCTCTCCATGGATACCATCTGTGGCTTGGCGTTAGGTACCTCTATACCAATGGTTCCCTTACCGGGGATGGGAGCAATGATACGAATTCCCAGGGCGCTAAGGCTTAGGGCGATATCGTCTTCCAAGCCTCGAATTCTGCTGATACGGATGCCTGGTGCAGGCGTTATTTCGTACAGAGTAATAGTAGGACCAATGGTGGCCTTGATACTTGAAATCTCAACGCCGAAGTATGAGAGAACCTTGATGATCTTATTCTTGTTTGCCTGCTGCTCCTCCATATCCACATTTGACTGGATGTTGTCATAGTGCTTCAGCAAGTCAAGGGTGGGGTATTTGTAATGCTCCAGATCCAACTTCGGGTCGTATGGCTCAAGAGCACCTTCCTTGGTGGTGTCGGCCTTTTCGGGGTCTTCTCCCACAACAACCTTCATATCATCGGCAGGGTTGGCAAATTCCAGGGGTAGTGCCTGTTCTCCAACCTTTAAGGGAATCTCCATTTCACCACTGGTGTTACCGAAGTCTATGGTTGTGGCAGTCTTTGAGGGCTCGTCCTCGAAGGGGATGGTGTTTTCCAACTTCATTTCTACCTCCTCGCTTGTTGAGAGCGTTTCTTCCTCTTCGTCAAGCATGTCTTCCTCATCGCCGTCTTCCAATTCTTTCTCTTCACCTGCTAAGGTAGCCAGTTTATTCTTTTCGTTTCTGTTCACAACATTCCTGATGGCCGTTATTGCTTCGCCGCTCAGGTAGAAGGTGTACAGCAAGGCCATAATTAACAGGGTTACAATGGCACCGAAGTTACCGACTTTTTCTATGAGCCTGGATATCTCTCTCTCTCCAATCATGCCGCCCCAGTTGATGTATCCGTTCTGCAACGTCTCGAAGTGCAGTTGCAGGAAAGCCATAAAGGCAGAAATCCATATCATCAGGATCATGCAGTTCAGGAACCACTTGTGCAGACGCACCTTTATGGTTCCCATAATACGTATTCCCGTGGCTACCAGTAGGATGGGGATAAATATCGAAGCAATACCAAATGTATTGTCCATCAGCCAGTAGGCAATCCAGAATCCCATCTTGCCCACCCAGTTGGCGGCGGGCAGTTCAGGGTGGTTGATTAGCTTTTGGTCTTCAGCTCCTGTAAAAAGGTGAGAGAATAGAGCCAGGAAGACACACAAGGATATGCTTGCAAGGACAAACCCCCATACAAATTTGATGTTGTCGCTGTGGTCGGTGTTCTTCTCTGCATCGATATCCGAATCGTTCTTAATGCTCTTTCTGAACCAGCTCATGGCATTCGAATAGAAATTGCCGTTTTTGCCTTTTGTGTTATTTCTATATTTTTTATCGCTCTTCTTGGAGGCCATATTTGTATCTTTATAAAATAAAACGTTTGCAAATTTAGTGTAAATTCTTCAATTATTTCTGAATTTAAACGTTTTTTTATAACTTTGCAATAAAAGTCGCTAAGATACTCTGTCTCGGCAAAAAAAATGAAACATTTCTTTTGTTCTGCTCTTGACTTTTCGTAACTTTGCCGACCAAATAGAATATGTAAATGAAGAATAAAACAGAAAATCCCATATATTCGCATAATACATTGGAATTTGTTACGGTTTCAGCGGAATATTGTGCGTATCTTGAGCAGCTGGAGGGAAAAAATAGGAGCGAGTTCATCGCTACCATGCAGAAGCTGCTGCCTTTGCTTTATCTGAAGGCGCAGATGCTTCCAGAGGTTGAGAGCGAGGGCGATTTCCTTCCCGACGACCAGGTTACCGAGGCAGATTACAATTATGTACGTTATGGCATCTACGAAATCATGAAGGAAGCCGATGAGTACGAGGATTTTGTATATGATGAGGCTATGCAGACCGAGGAGAGCCAATGGAAAACCGTTAGCGAAGGGTTGGCAGACATCTATCAGGCACTCCGCAACTTCGTTTCCGCCTATCAGCAACGTGTAGAGGCCTGTATGCTTGATGCATTATGGTGTGTAAGGGATAATTTTGAGTTATATTGGGGACAGAATCTTGTGGATACACTCAAGCAGTTACACAAGGTTCGTTATGTACTGAACAGCGGTTCTGATGAAGAAGATTTATAGTAAATTCGACAAGCAACTTATTCCCCAGCTACCTCAGGTTCTTTTCGAGGGTAGGGTAGAGACCATCCTTAGTGAATCAGAGGCCGAAAAGGCCGTAGATTACCTGTTGCGTCAGGATATTATCGGCTTCGATACCGAGACCAAGCCCATGTTCAAGGCAGGCCGTCAGAACGAGGTTGCCCTGCTGCAGGTAAGCAGTCGTGATATCTGTTTTCTTTTCCGACTAAATCATATTGGTATGCCTCCCTGTATTGTCCGTCTTCTTTCGGACAGCAGTAATACGAAGGTAGGCCTCTCCTGGCACGATGATATACGTATGCTAAAAAGGAGAGCCGAGTTTACCCCCGGCAACTTTATCGAGCTTCAGGAGATGGTAAGTGATTTTGGTATCAAGGACCTAAGCCTGCAGAAGCTATATGCCAATATTTTCGGACAGAAGATTAGCAAGACGCAACGCCTTTCCAATTGGGAGGCCGACATCCTTACCGAACCTCAGAAACGCTATGCAGCCACAGATGCGTGGGCCTGTGTGATGCTCTATCAGGAGCTGCTCCGTTTAAAGAAGGAGGGCTACGACCTAGAGGTCGTTCCAGAACCAGAACCCGTAGCTCCCGCTCCCAAGGAGGACAAGCCAAAGGCCAAGAAGCCTAACAACAAGCCCAGAAAAAAGAAGAAAACCACATACAAGCCAAAGGCCAAGAAAGTTACGAAGCCGAAAATAGTCGAAACATAAGGTTATAAAGGTTGTTATATCTAATACCTATATAATTTGAAGAAATAGCTAAACTCCTTATGATAATGAATAATACCGATTTAAAATGGGTGGCTTGTTGGGGTAATGCCACCTCTATTACCGACCGACGTGAGGCTGTGTATGCCAAGAATCTTACCTTGCGTTATCCTGTCCGCATGCCGTTTACAGGTAGCGCATTCCGTTTCCGCTTCTCCAATCTTACAGGCACCGAGCCCGTAAGTTTGACTAAGGCCTTTGTGGGGCACACCCCCATAACATTTTGTGGTCAGAATAGCGTTACGCTGCAGCCTGGTAAAGAGGTTGAGAGTGATGCCATCAGCTATGCTGTGAACCGTGGTGATACCATTAATGTAAGCATGTATATGGCCGATTGCACCCAGATGAATAGCGGTACACTCATTATAGGTCCGTTGTCGAAGGGTTTCTATGCCTATGGCGATTTTGCCGAGGCCGATGAGTTACCACTCAATCTCACGCGCCAAACCAACTGGTTCTATTTTCTCAATACCATCGATGTGCTCACATCGCCCGATAACCGCGCCGTAGTGTGCTATGGCGATTCGATTACAGCCCAGTCGTGGCCCGACTATCTGGCTCAGCTCGCCTTTGGCACCAATGTTTCCATCATCCGTCGAGCCGTTAGTGGTACTCGCATTCTGCGCCAGTACGATTGCATTACCTATCAGGCCTATGGTTTGAAGGGTGCCATCCGTTTCCCCATCGAGATGCGTGTGTCAGGTGCTACCGATGTGATTATCCAGCATGGCATCAACGATATTATCCACCCCGTGGGCGATGATGTTAACCCCTTCCGTCCCTGGAGCGATCTGCCCACGGTAGATGAAATGCAGCGTGGGGTAGAGGATATTTATGTAAAACCCGCCAAGGCTATGGGTCTCAGGGTATGGAGCGGCACCTTACTGCCCATCTACGGTTGGCGTACCTATAACGAAAAGCGCGAAGCCATGCGTCACGCTTTTAACGAGTGGCTACGCACCTCTCCCATTTTCGATGGTTGTGTTGATTTCGATGCCGCCGTGCGCAGCACCACCAATCCCAAGGCTTTTGCCGATGGCTTTGATAGTGGCGATCACCTGCACCCCAGCGAGCGTGCCTACGATGCCATGGCTCAGGCTGCCGCATTACGGCTGCTAAGCATGTAACTTTGGCTTTGCCTAACCTGCTTTCGTTCGGAAAAGAAAAACAGGCTTTTCTTTTGCTTTTCTTTCACTTAATCGTAACTTTGATCCTGCGTTTCGAAGATACTTTCGCCCGGGAATAAAAAGAAAAATAAATTTTTCTTTTGTATTCCACTCACTTAATCGTAACTTTGCATCAGAAAATATAAAAGAATAAGAAATATGGCAACTTATACAATTACATTAAACGAACGCACCTCTAGTGGTAAGGCGTTGATGAAATACCTACAAGCCTTAGGCGTTTTGATTTCTAAGGTCTCCCCTAAGACAAAAAGTAGCTACCAGCGTTCTCAGGAGGACAAAAAAGCCGGTCGCATAGAAAAGTTCTCTTCTTCGGAGGAGATGTTTAAGTCGTTAGGCATTTGAGCATTTATGTACGAAATTAGGATGACCAAAACGTTCCGAAAGGATGCGGAACGTTGTCGCAAGCGTGGTTACGACATGGAATTGCTTAAGACTGCCATCCGCTTACTCGAAGCTGATGGTCAACTCCCCGCCACTTATCATCCTCACAAGTTGTCGGGACAATATGTTGGCACATGGGAGTGTCACCTGAAGCCCGATTGGCTGATGCTATGGGAGCAAAACGATACAGAGCTGATCCTTTTGTTCACGGGAACCGGTACACGCTCCGATTTATTCTAACCCATAATAATAAAGTTCAAGCATATAGCGGATAGGTAACACTATCCGCTTTTTTGTGTGCTCATCAGGATAGGGGAAAGGACAGAGGTTTGGGGCAGATAAACTAGGGGCTATAAATTATGAATTGCCTAGAAGGTTATCTAGCTTAAATTGCAGGTCTTCTTCGCTGAAGCAAAGAACCTCACGTGGCTTGCTGCCCTTGGCAGGACCTACGATACCCACCTTCTCCAACTGGTCCATCAGTCGTCCGGCTCTGTTATATCCAATGCTGAACTTGCACTGAATCATACTGGTACTGCCGCTTTGTTCCAATACCACCATACGGGCCACCTCGTTGAACATAGGGTCAAGGTGGTTCAGGTCAACATCTGGTCCGTCTCCATCCTCACCACCTTCCATCGGAACTTCAGGCAGCGGGAACGGCGCGTTGTAGCTTTGCTGGCAGGCGATATAGGATGTGATGTCCTCCACCTCTGGTGTATCGACGAACGCACATTGTACACGAACGGGAAAGACACCTCCATACACTAACATGTCTCCAGCTCTTGTAAGGCTCTCGCTTCCAATATCGTCAAGAATTATCCTCGAATCTGTTTTTTCTGGAAGTCTAAAAGACAATCTAATGGGAAAATATGTTTTAATCTCGCTAGCAATTATATCGCTCGAAGGCCTTCCTGTAGCTATTACTATATGTATTCCAACAGCTCTACCTAATTTAACAAGTTTTGTGAGAGATTCTTTAAATTCAGTCTCATATCCAATGGTGATATCACTAAACGAATCAATAACCGTTACAATGTAAGGCATAAACTTATGTCCCATCGTTGGGTTTAAATAACGGTCCTTAAACTTTGTGTTGTATATTTTGATATTTCGTGCTTGGGCTTTTTGTAAAAGACTATACCTTACATCTAATTCGACACATAGGCTTCTTAGTGTAGAAATCGCAGTTCTCGCATCGGATACAATAGCATTGTTATAATAATTTTCTTCGATTTCTGCAAGAAAATGGTATCGTATCGGGTTGTATGCTGAAAATTCTATGATTCTTGGGTCAATTAGAATGAATTTCAACTCTGCAGGATGTTTCTTATATAACAAAGATGTAATAATAACATTTAATGCGACAGACTTTCCTTGCCCCGTAGAACCTGCAATAAGTATATGTGGCGCTTTTGCTAAATCGAGCATATAGACTTCGTCGGTAATTGTTTTCCCTAATGCAATTGGCAGCTCGAAATCTGTCTCTTGGAACTTGCGGCTGTTGATGACGCTTTCCATCGAAACTATCTGCGGCTTAGCGTTGGGAACTTCTATACCTATGGTACCCTTGCCGGGGATGGGCGCTATGATACGAATATCTAGGGCGCTAAGATTCAATGCGATGTCTTTTTCGTAATATTTTATTCTATTTAATGATATACCAGGTGCGGGCGTTATCTCGTATAGGGTAATGGCCGGTCCGATGGTAGCCTTGATACTTGAGATCTCAAAGCCGAAGTATGACAGAACCTTGATAATATTATTCTTGTTGGTCTGCTGTTCCTCTATGTCAACATTCGATTGTATGTTGTCATAGTGCTTCAGCAAATCCAGGGTGGGGTATCTGTAACGCTCCAGATCCAACTTTGGGTCATAAGGTTCAAGGGGACTCTCATTGGCTATTCCTGATTTTTCGGTACTTTCATCAACCACCTTCATCTCATCGTCTAGATTAACAAATTCTGACTCCTTGCCTACAATATACTGTTTATTTGTCAGATTTGTAGAATCTAATGGTAAAGTTTCTTCATTTGTTTTTAAAAGTATTTCTTGTTTGTTAACTGTTCCTTGATTGTTTGCTTCTTGTATGGTATGGCTTTGATTAACAACTTGGCTTTTGTTTGGTTTCAACTCTTCCTGACTTCTTTTATTTGGTATCTCTGGTGCCACTATAGTATCCTTTTTCCTTTTCCTTAGCAATACAAAAAGCAAGATAACAAAAGCCATCAGCAGAAAAGGAGGAATCTTATCATAAAGGCCAAAAAGAATTATTGCGATAGCAATTCCTGCCCCAATCAATATTGCAGATAATATTCTTGGGTCATAATCCTGTGAATCAGGTGCTTCAGACGAATTGTTGATTTGAACATTGCTCCGATTCTGAAATTTACGTCCGCTATCTATTCTTTGACGCTCATATAATCCTGTTCCTGGAATTCCTGCGTTTATATATGTTCCTCTTTTACCAATATTTTCACTTGCGCCACGCGGTCCAATAGTTGTACTAATTCCGCTTTTGCTTATGTTGATGTAAATACCAGGGAGAATTTTAACCCTTTTTCTATATCTTAATCCCATGTCTTTTTATTTGTAGTTTTCATGTATTTTTTATAACAGCAAATGCTATATTAACACATTAAGATTGAAGGACACCTCCTCTATGGTTCTCTGCTCCATAATGGCGCATTTCTTGCTCTATCATTTGCAAAAATATGATTAAGTGAGGACAATACAAAATAAATCCGATTTTTTTTTGTTGGGCGTGGGTATTTTATAGATGAAGTTCTCTAATTAATAAATCGTTCTCGACGTTTCTGCCCTAAGCATCGCAAGAGAACTTGCGAATTGATGATAATTTCTCGGTAGAGAAGTATGCCCTGGGCATGTACAACGAGATTTGCATGGCACTTTATGGCCTTGTAGAAAATGAAGAATGAAGAGTGAAGAATGAAGAATGAAACACGTGTTGCGTTCCAGTTCCAATTAAAAAAAGAGGTATCATACTCCTTTCTTTAGACTATATAACTTATTAATATATATATATAGTTATATATAATTATAGAGGATGTGGGGGGGGCTAAAAATAAACTGAAACAACTGGAACTGGAACGGACAACGAACAATTAATCATCTAAAAAGCAGAATATCAATAAGATACGATATAAGTAAAGCGGCAGCCCCCGCTATGCCAAACCTTGGAAAAGGGACAGAATGTATAAAAATCCTGCTCTCTAAGGCCTCAAAAGAGATGCACTAACCCCTCTTTCCGATGTTTTTCCCTATCCTTAGCGCGCACATGAGTGGTTCGGAATTTCAGTATTCAGAACGCATTTGGAAGGGTTCATGTGGCTAAATGGCCAATCTGGTTTGCGATTTGGGCTATAATAAAGAGAAAATTTGCGCTCCCACGAGAAAACAAATGCGCTCCCACGAGGGAGCAAAAGCCTCACCTCAACCCCTCTCCCAATGGAGAGGGGCTTTTTTGTTTGCTCCTTGCTCCTTCAGTTATGAATTTTGAATTAATATGGTAACCAATGCAAATTTATTTATATAATAAGGTGTGTTTATCGAAATTTTTGTGTAACTTCGCAGCGTAAATAATAAATGTATTAAATGAGTAGATTGGTAATACTCCGTAAAGGCAAAGAGGAAAGTTTAAAACGTTTTCACCCCTGGATATTCTCGGGGGCTGTTCATCATATAGAGGGTGAGCCGGCAGAAGGGGATATCGTAGAGGTACTAAATAGCGAAGGAAAGTTTATCGCCCTGGGACATTGGCAGATAGGCAGTATAGCCGTCAGAGTCCTGACCTTTAAGCGTCAGGAGATAGATGCCGAGTTCTGGAAGAAGCGCCTGGCTTCGGCACTTGATGTGCGCCGTAGTATTGGTGTGGCCGGAACATCATATAATAATATGTATCGTCTTGTTCATGGCGAGGGCGACAATCTGCCAGGTTTGATTATCGATATCTATGGCAAGAACGCTGTCATGCAGGCTCATAGTGTAGGTATGCATGTATGCAGGATGGAGATTGCCCAGGCCTTGAAGGCTGTTATGGGCGATGATCTGAAAGCCGTTTACTACAAGAGTGAGACCACGCTTCCTTTCAAGGCTTCTTTAGGTCAGGAGAATGGTTTTATTTTAGGAGATAGCGATGATAATGTAGCAATAGAGAATGGACTGAAGTTCCATATCGACTGGCTGAAAGGTCAGAAAACAGGATTCTTTGTTGATCAACGTGAGAATCGTGCCCTTGTTGAAAGATATGCTCATGGCCGCAAGGTGCTGAATATGTTCTGTTACACAGGTGGATTTAGCGTCTATGCCATGAGGGGTGGGGCAGAACTTGTTCACTCTGTAGATAGTAGTGCTAAAGCAGTTGATTTGGTAAATGCCAATATAGAGCTGAATTTCCCTGGAGATAAACGCCATGAGGCATTTGCTGAGGATGCTTTCCGTTTCTTGGACGAAATGGATGGTAACTATGACCTTGTAATTCTGGATCCTCCTGCTTTCGCTAAGCATAAGGATGCATTGAAGAATGCTCTGCGCGGATATACCAAGCTTAATGCCAAGGCACTCGAGAAGATGCCTTCTGGAAGTATCCTCTTTACTTTCAGTTGTTCGCAGGCCGTCAATAAGGATCAGTTCCGTATGGCGGTATTCACAGCAGCAGCTATGGCCAAGCGTAAGGTTCGTATCCTGCATCAGCTTCATCAGCCTGCAGATCATCCCATTAACATCTATCATCCAGAGGGCGAATATCTAAAAGGACTTGTCCTATTCGTAGAATAACCTAAAACTCATTACATATGAACATCAAATTTAGACTAACATTGCTGAACTTCTTGGAGTTCGCTGTTTGGGGAGCCTATCTGACATCTATGGGTACTTATCTTACAGGTGTGGGACTTGGTTCTCATATAGGATGGTTTTATTCGGTGCAAGGTATTGTCAGTATCTTTATGCCTGCCCTGATGGGTATTCTGGCTGACCGTTGGATGGAAGGACAGCGAGTGTTGAGCCTTTGCCACGCTTTGGCGGGCATATTCATGATAGCAGCTTCTAGCTATGGCTATCAGGCTGGTTCTAATCCCGATTTTGGGACTTTGTTCTCACTTTATACACTCTCTGTGGCATTCTTTATGCCAACCATCGCCCTCAGTTATTCCGTTGCTTATTCAGCATTAGAGAAGGCAGGGTTAGATACCGTGAAGGCTTTTCCGCCTATTCGCGTTTGGGGAACCGTTGGTTTCATTGTTACCATGTGGGTTGTTGACCTTTGCGGCTTACAGTCAACTCCTGGGCAATGGATGGTGAGCGGATGTTTGAGCCTTGTTATGTCAGCCTACTCCCTGACGATGCCTCGCATGCCAATCAATAAAGATGAGAGCAAGCAAAAGACGTTCGTTGAGGCACTGGGGCTGAATGCTTTCCGTCTTTTCTTAAATCCTCGCATAGCTGTGTTCTTACTGTTTGCCATGCTACTAGGTTTCTGTCTGCAGATTTCCAACGGATATGCTAATCCCTTCATCACCAGTTTTGGCGGTATTACCGAGTATCAGTCAACTTTTGGCGTTCAGCATGCCAATATCCTTATATCCCTTTCTCAGGTGAGCGAGACACTTTGCATTCTGCTTATTCCTTTCTTCCTCTCTAAGTTTGGTATCAAGAAGGTAGTTCTTATAGCTTTACTAGGATGGGTTCTGCGTTTTGCCTTCTTCGGATTGGGCAATCCTGGTAGTGGCGTGTGGCTCTTCCTACTCTCTATGGTTGTTTATGGTGTTGCCTTTGATTTCTTCAATATCTCTGGTTCGCTGTTTATCAATCAAGAGACTGATGAGAGTATCCGTAGCAGTGCTCAGGGTTTGTTTATGATGATGACCAACGGGCTGGGAGCATTTATTGGAACTCTTGTTGCTCAGGCTGTCATTAACAATTATGTCTTTACTCCACAGGCTGCTGGTGCATCAGGCGCAGAGGTTATTGCCGGTTGGCAGACTTGTTGGTACATCTTTGCGGCATACGCACTTGTTGTAGCAATCTTGTTCGCGATTCTATTCAAAAATAATAAATGAAAGAAGAACGCTTTTTTTATGATCCGCAGGTAAATGGTGAACTTCCTCAGGAGGAAGCTCGTCATGCAGTAAAGGTCCTTCGTCTCACAGCGGGGGATGAGTTGTTGCTGATGGATGGTAAGGGCAGTTTCTTCCGTGCCGAGATTACCATTGCAGACAACCATCGATGTCTTTATCGGATTATAGAGGAGAAGCCTCAAGAGCCAGCATGGGAGGGTCGAATCCATTTGGCAATGGCGCCAACGAAGCTAAACGACCGTGTTGAGTGGTTTGCTGAGAAGGCAACGGAGATTGGTATGGACGAACTATCCTTTTTGGACTGTAAGTTCAGCGAAAGGCGTGTTATCAAGTGTGAGCGCATAGATAAGATTCTTATTTCTGCCGTCAAACAAAGTCATAAGGCATGGAAGCCTGTTCTGAATGAGATGACTCCTTTTGAGCATTTTATAAAGCAGGAGCGCAAGGGCGATAAGTTTATCTGTCATTGTTATAATCAAGAGGATATTGAGGACGGAGGTTCTAAACCTTTCCTGATGGATGTTCTCCAGCGTGGTGTAGAAAGCACTGTGCTGATTGGTCCAGAGGGCGATTTTAGTGTTGATGAGGTGAGGCTTGCCCTTCAGAACGGATATCGAAGTGTTTCTTTGGGAACCAGTCGTTTGAGAACTGAAACTGCAGCTCTGGTGGCTGTTCACATGATGCAATTGATAAATCAGAAACGATAATATATTATGAAGAAATATCTGATCATTATATCCCTGCTTATTGCCGTTGCAATAGGTGCTTATTTCTTTCTTTTCGGCAAGAAGGACGTCTGTAAGAATGTCATCCCAGAGGATGCAAAGGCTGTTCTTGTTATAGATGCTAAGCAAGCGCTGAAGCAGATGGATTTCAGCATCTCTGACATTTTCAAAGCTCTGAAACATCGTCAGCAGCAAAAGGAGGAGGACAAAGCTGGTTGGGGAATAGATATGCTTGCGCCTATGTATGGATTTGTCTCTGCCGACAACTATGTGTGTGGCGTTTTTGCGTTAAGTAATGCCGAAGATTTTGAGGAGAAACTGAAGGTTGAGGATATCGCTGTTGAGTCCCAGCGTGGCTTCAAGTGGGCCAGTAAGGGCGAAATCCTGCTTTGTTTCGACTCTAAGAAAGCCTTGGCAATGGGCCCTGTAATCAGGGGCGGAGCTGACGCGATGCGTGGCAAGATGGTAGAATGGATGAAGCAAGGTTCTCATGATGTTCCTGTTTTATCTTCTCTAAAGAAGGACGATGGTGTTATAAGCCTGCGTTCCAGTCTTGCTGTAGTGCCTCAGGCTCTCACTAGTCAGATTACAGATAATATTAAGGATATCAACCTGAACGATATCTTCCTGAACGCTTCTCTCAAGGTAAAGGAGAAATCTTTCCTGCTCTCTACGGAGTTGGAAAGCGAGGACGAGAAATTTGCTAACTATGCGTCGGAATGTGATAAACTTTTTCGTCCTATAGATGGTAAGAAGTTGCCTGTTTGCATGGAAGATCCTGTTTTTAGGGTAATTTTAAATGTTAATGGCGAGGATGTTCTGCCCAAACTCAGGGAGAATATTGTTGTCAGGACAATGCTTGTCGGACTTAACCTCTGTATAGATTTAGACATGATGATTAAGTCCATCGATGGTGACGTCTTGTTTGAGTATGGTGGTCGCTCTGCCTCTTCTTCAACTGTAGTTGCAAGTGCCCAAATCAAGAACCAAGATTTCCTGAAGAATGCCAAGGACTGGTGTTCTGGTTCTCCATCTTTTGGCTATAGTTGTCATGCCTTGGGAGATAAGGATTTTGTCCTGCAGAATGCTCGCGACAAGTATTTCTTTGGCGTTCATGATGATTTCCTGTATGTTTCATCTGACAATGGTAAAACCCTTCATTTTTCTGCTCCCCAGTTAGAGAAAAATATTTCCCTAGTTAGGGAACAATCTCAGGGTAAGAGGATTTATGTATCCTTGGATTTCGCAAAAGTACTGCATTATGTCTATGGAGCACCAATGCAACTTGATAAGGGTATCACCAGCTTGGATCATATAAATGTAGGTGTTACGGATTTAAGACACATACAGTACGAATTAACGACAAAAGAGAAAACGACAGACTTTATAAAAGGATTGTTGAAGTAAATGGATAAAATAGAATTACATAACACTTTGCCTTGCGTCTTTGAGGGTAGGGATGTGCAGAGCGAAGTCTGGCTACATGATGTCACCTTCCAAAAGGGCGAGACATATCTGGTAGAGGCCAATTCAGGAACGGGTAAAAGTTCGCTCTGTAGCTATATTATAGGATACAGAAAAGATTATTTGGGTAACATACTTTTTGATGATAAGGATATCCGTCAGCATCGAGTATCAGATTGGACGTCTATTCGTCAGCACAGTCTTAGCTTACTTTTTCAGGAGTTACGACTCTTTCCTGAACTCTCTGCTCTGGAGAATGTTCAGATTAAGAACGGCCTTACCAACCATAAGAGTCTCAAGGAGATAGAGGAGTGGTTCCAGCGTTTGGGTATAGCCGATAAGATGTCTGCCAAAGTGGGGCGTATGAGTTTTGGTCAACAGCAGCGTGTAGCTATGATCCGTGCTTTGGTACAGCCTTTTGATTTTCTGATGGTGGATGAGCCTATCAGCCACCTCGATGATGTGAATAGTGCAATCATGTGTGATATTATGATGGAAGAGGCTCATCGCCAAGGGGCTGGAGTCATAGTTACCAGCATTGGCAAACACATGGATATGTCTTACGATAAAACATTTCGCTTATGATGTCGTTGGTTTGGAAATTGCTGCGTCAGCATATTAGCATAGCTCAGTTTGCAGGCTTCTTCTTTGCCAACCTCTTTGGCATGTTCATTGTTTTGCTGGGACTTCAGTTCTATAATGACGTTAAACCCCTCTTCAGTCAGGAAGATGGTTTTCTGAAGCCAGAGTACCTCATTGTCAGCAAGCGCATCTCGGGTATGAGTGTGCTTGGGGCAGGGGAGAGTTGTGGTTTCTCTGAGAAGGATGTTAATGATATTACTAGTCAGCCTTTCTGCAAGAGTGTTGGTGCCTTTACTGCTAGTCAATACCGTGTGGTATGTAGTTTGGGTGTGAATGGAGTGGCTCAGATGGGTACCGATATGTTCTTCGAGAGTGTACCTGACAGGTATGTTGATACAGACCTTAGTAAATGGAAGTTCAATCCAGAAGAGGGTGTTGTTCCTATTGTTTTGCCTCGTACATATTTGGCTATTTATAACTTCGGATTCGCACAGAGTCAGTCGTTGCCAAAGATATCAGAAGGCCTCGTGGGCATGATAGATATGGTTGTAGTGCTTCGTGGCAATGGTCAGGAGCAACACCTTCAAGGCAAGGTCATCGGTTTCAGTAGTCGTTTGAATACCATCTTGGTGCCCGAGTCGTTCATCAAGTGGAGTAATGCCAAGTTTGCTCCTGAGGCTGACCTTACGCCAAACCGTCTGATTGTTGAGGTGAAAAATCCCACAGACGATGCCATCGTCAAGTATATCAATCAGCATAACCTGGAATTGGAGAACGACAAACTGGATGCCGGCAAGGCTACCTATTTCCTCAGGGTGGTTACTGTGTTGGTTATGTGTATAGGCATGCTTATCAGCATCCTTTCGTTCTATATCCTCATGCTCAGCATCTATCTGTTGGTACAGAAGAATACCGAGAAATTACGAAACCTCCTGCTCATAGGTTACAGTCCCGTCAGGGTTTCTTTGCCTTATCAACTTCTGACGGTTGGAATGAATGCAGTGGTGCTGCTTCTCTCATTTATTATATTATATATGGTACGCGGATATTATATGAACACCCTCTGGGCTATGTTCCCACAGATGCAGGATGGCAGTCTCTTGCCTGCCTTCTGCCTGGGCTTCTGTCTCTTTGCTGTGGTTAGCATCATCAATATCTTAGCTGTACGTAACAGAGTAATGAAAATCTGGAATCGCAAGGAATAATATGGAAGAACTAAGGAAACTATATACCCAACATACGGGCCAAGAAGCTGTGTCGTGCGATGAGATAGCAGGCTCGGGTAGCAATCGCAAGTATTATCGTTTGCACGGATCCGATGGAAGCACACTTATTGGTGTTGTCGGTACAAGCCTCGATGAGAATCACGCCTTCTGCTATCTGGCTCAGCATTTTACAGAGCGCCAGTTGCCCGTTCCTGCCGTTGTGGCTAAGAGTGCCGACGGTCTCAGGTATCTGCAGGACGATTTGGGCGACCTTTCCCTTTTTGATGCGATCAAGGGCGGACGTGATGCAGGAGGCCGTTATACACAATCCGAGAAGGAATTGCTTCGCCGTACTATTGCCCTGCTGCCCAAGATTCAGATAAAGGGATCTCGCGACTTGGATTTCAAACATTGCTATCCGCAGGAATCGCTCGATGAGACCAATGTTCTTTTCGATCTCAACTACTTCAAGTATTGTTTCTTGAAGACAACAGGTCTTGACTTCCACGAGTTGAAACTTGAGGCAACCTTCCAGTTGATGGCCAAGGATATTGTTGCCATACCGGGCGATACCTTCATGTATCGCGACTTCCAAGCTCGTAATATTATGCTCGACAAAGAGGGCAATCCCTATTTTATCGATTTCCAGGGCGGTCGTCGTGGCCCTGTACAGTATGATGTGGCTAGTTTTCTTTGGCAGGCATCGGCTCATTATAGCCCTGCATTACGTCAGGAACTTATTAACACATATATCATCAGCCTAAAACAATATGTAGAGGTGAACGAACTACAGTTCCGTCAGAATCTCAAACTTTGCGTTCTCTTCCGCTTGTTGCAGGTGTTGGGTGCCTATGGTTTCCGTGGTTATTTCGAACGCAAGAAACATTTCCTTGAGAGCATACCGCCAGCCATCCAGAATCTACGCGAACTGCTCGAGGAGGGTGGTTGTCCTTATCCTTATTTGCGCGAAGTTCTCAGCCAGTTGGTGGAACTGCCTCAGTTTGCTGCTAAGCCTGAGGAGCCCATTCAGCGAGCCGACGGTTATAAGACTACAGACAATAATCCATACGTCTCGCATCCTAAGGATGGACCTGCCACCTTCAGCCGTTATGACGGCAAAGGACCCTTAGTGGTTCGTGTCTTCAGTTTCTCATATGGCAAGGGTATCCCTGCTGATACCAGTGGCAATGGTGGAGGTTACGTCTTTGACTGTCGCAGCACGCATAACCCTGGCCGTTACGAGCCCTACAAGGAGCTTACCGGCATCGACGAGCCTGTTATCCGTTTCCTTGAGGATGACGGCGAGATACTTACTTTCCTCGAGAGCGTTTATAAGTTGGCCGACGCTCATGTGCAGCGTTATCTGCAGCGTGGCTTCACCGATCTTATGTTCAGTTTTGGCTGTACCGGTGGTCAGCACCGTAGCGTATATAGTGCTCAGCATCTGGCCGAGCATATTCATCAAAAATTCGGCATAGAGGTACGTCTTTGTCATCGTGAACAAGGTATCTCGCAGACTTTTGAAAATAAAGCCGAAACATAATCGAAACAACAAATTATTAAACCTTTTACAAACATGAAAAAAATCTATTTTCTACTGATGGGCATTATTGCCCTGATGTTTTCCTCTTGTGAGGATGAAGATAAGAAAGTTCGTGA
>CAMKTJ010000027.1 GCA_946415645.1 uncultured Prevotellaceae bacterium | reverse complement strand
TGAAGGGTGTTCACTTCGCCCTCGAGATGCTGTCTCAGCAGAATCGTGTGCTGGCTGGTATGGAGTTCAGCAAAGATGAGCGCGTAACAGCCAAGGGCAAGGATGTGCTTGTGATTGGTGGTGGTGATACTGGTAGTGACTGTATTGGTACAGCCCACCGTCAGGGTTGCAAGAGTGTGACTCAGATTGAGATTATGCCTAAGCCCGTGGAAGGTCCTGAAGACCCACAGAACCCATGGCCCAACTGGCCTCGCACCCTCAAGACCACTTCAAGTCACGAGGAGGGTTGCACACGCCGTTGGAACATCAACACCCTGGAGTTCCTGGGTAAGGATGGCAAGCTGACAGGCGTAAAAGTTCAGGAGATTGACTGGAAGCCAAACCCAGAGGGTGGTCGCCCCATCATGGTAGAGAAGGGCAAGCCTGAAATCATCAAGGCCGAGCTCGTTCTGCTGGCTATGGGCTTCCTCAAGCCAGAGCATCCTGAGTACCCCAAGAACGTCTTCGTATGTGGCGACTCAGCCAATGGCGCCAGCCTCGTAGTTCGTGCTATGGCCTCAGGCAAGCAGACAGCTAAGAAGGTAGACCAATTCTTGAAGAAATAACCCACCCCCTACATAAACAAATAAAACCGCAGCAAACACTGCGGTTTTATTGTTTTAATTTGTCTCTTCGGTTTCCTCCGATGCTTCTGGTACCGGAACAAATAAACCCGACCTCTCTAAGATGGGAACAATATGTTTAGCCAAATGGCGTTTCTCTTCCCTTTTCTGTGAGTAGTATTCCTCAGATATGCCCTCACAGTCAAACACCAACAGCGACATCACACGATCATCAATCCTGCGTAGCCTAAAATCCTCATTTTCCTTGTGGCTACGGGAAATAAGATAGCATACCGGCCATTTTGCGTTATTGGTATGAAGCGGAACAATATAAAACCCCACTCCCGTCAAAGCAAGAGCAGTCATTCCGACTGCCGTTCCTGCCACAGCAACTGTAGCAGAATTCTTAAAAGGTGTATCAGTCACAATTGGAGCTACAAACAACAGTCCGCGACGACCCATGTATTTCGCCTCAACGTAGCCAGGTTTATTATGGAATACCCCCGGACAATCTAATTTCACGCAGTTAACGTATAGTGTATCCCCTCGCATTACGGCAAAGGCATCATTGACTACCTTTTGGTTCAAATCGTAGCCACTAGCAGTCATGTAATAGTCGTTACCTCCCGCCCAGAACTTTTTCAGTTTGCCAATTCGCTCGCAGTAGATAGTATCTACAGATACCCAACGCCCTTCTTCTAAGTCCTCGTAACTCAAGCAATAACGGCACTGAGCGCTGGCAGAGAGTGCCATCAGTGCGCATAACAAGCTAAACAGTTTCCTAAGTTTATCCATTACATTATATATTTATGTGTGTTCTTTTTCAACAATGCGACTGCAAAGTTATAAAAAATAAGTATTCAGCGTTATTGACAAGGCAAATATTTTTTTTGCGTACTATTCTATAATATGACAAAATTTGTGTCAATTTGTAGTAAGATGTAGTGTATTTATTGCTTTATGTCAATATAATAGCAGATATTTACGCATTTTGTTTGCCGAAAACTTGCACGTAATTACTTTTTGTACTACCTTTGCACCAGTTTAATTGATTTTTCACACTAGACACACAAAGAACTGTTTATGGAAGCATTAAGATTTCAGGTCGTAGGAGAGGCATTCAAGAAGAAGCCACTCGACGTAAAAGCACCAAGTGAGAAACCCAGCGAGTACTTTGGTCTGAAGGTTTTCAATCGCCAGAAGATGTACAAGTACTTACCCAAGAGTGTCTATGACAAGATGATTGACGTCATAGAGAACGGCACACGTCTTGACCGTGCAGTAGCTGATGCTGTTGCAGCCGGTATGATGCAGTGGGCTCAGGAAAATGGCGTCACACACTATACACACTGGTTCCAGCCTCTGACAGAGGGAACAGCCGAGAAGCACGACTCATTCATTGAGCACGACGGCAAGGGCGGCATGATCGAGGAATTCAGTGGCAAGCTGCTGGTTCAGCAGGAGCCTGATGCCAGCTCATTCCCCAGCGGCGGTATCCGCAGCACATTCGAGGCTCGCGGTTATTCTGCATGGGACCCCACAAGTCCCGTCTTCATTATGGACGACACCCTGATTATCCCTACCGTATTTATCAGTTATAGCGGTGAGGCGCTCGACTACAAGGCTCCTCTGTTGCGTGCCCTGAAGGCTGTCAACGTGGCTGCTACTGATGTATGCCACTACTTCGACCCCGAAGTGAAGAAGGTTGTCAGCAACCTGGGTTGGGAGCAGGAGTACTTCCTGGTTGATGAGGGCCTGTATGCTGCCCGTCCCGACTTACTGCTGACAGGTCGCACCCTGATGGGTCACGATTCTGCCAAGAACCAGCAGATGGACGACCACTACTTCGGTGCTATCCCCGAGCGTGTGGCTGCCTTTATGCGTGAATTGGAAATTGAGGCTTTGGAGCTGGGTATCCCCTGCAAGACTCGCCACAACGAGGTTGCCCCCAACCAGTTCGAGCTGGCTCCCATCTTCGAGGAGACCAACCTGGCCGTTGACCACAATATGCTCTTGATGTCTGTAATGAAGAAGGTGGCTCGCAAGCACGGCTTCCGCGTATTGCTGCACGAGAAACCCTTCGCTGGCATCAACGGTTCCGGTAAACACAACAACTGGTCTTTGAGCACCGACAACGGCGTATTGCTGCATGCTCCCGGCAAGACTGCCGAGCAGAACCTGCGCTTCGCTACCTTCATTGTAGAGACCCTGATGGGTGTTTACAAGCACAACGGTCTGCTGAAGGCCTCTATCATGAGTGCTACCAATGCTCACCGTCTGGGTGCTAACGAGGCTCCCCCAGCCATCATCTCTTCATTCCTTGGCAAGCAGCTCAGCGAGTTGCTGGACCACATCGAGAAGGCCGACAAGGACGACCTCTTCGCTATGGGTGGCAAGCAGGGCATGAAGATGGATATTCCTGAAATCCCCGAGTTGCTCATCGATAATACCGACCGTAACCGCACCAGTCCCTTCGCCTTCACCGGTAACCGTTTCGAGTTCCGTGCTGTAGGTTCTGAGGCTAACTGCGCCAGCGCTATGATTGCCCTGAACAGCGCCGTAGCCGAGGCTTTGGTCGACTTCAAGAAGCGTGTTGATGCCCGCATCCCCGAGTTCGAGAAGAAACTGGCCGGTACAGGTCATACAGCTAAGTTCCACGCCATCATCGATGTATTGCGCGAGGATATCAAGACCTGCAAGCCCATCCGCTTCGACGGCAACGGTTATAGCGATGAGTGGAAGGCCGAGGCTGCCAAGCGTGGTTTGGATACCGAGACTTCTTGTCCCAAGATCTTCGAGCGCTATCTGGATAAGGAGAGCATCGACATGTTCGAGAGCCTGGGCGTAATGACAAAGAAGGAACTTGCCGCCCGTAACGAGGTGAAGTGGGAAACCTACACCAAGAAGATTCAGATTGAGGCACGCGTTCTGGGCGACCTCTCCATGAACCACATCATCCCCGTGGCTACCAACTACCAGAGCCAGCTCTTGCGCAACGTAGAGCGCATGACAACAGCCTTCCCTGCCGACAAGGCCCAGGAACTGAACGCTCGCAACCTGAAGCTCATCGAGGAGATTGCACAGCGTACCGCTACCATCGAGACACAGGTTGAGGAACTGGTATCAGCCCGCAAGGTTGCCAACAAGATAGAGGACGAGCACGAGAAGGCTATCGCTTACCACGATACCATCGCTCCGATGTTCGATACCATCCGCTATCAGATAGACAAGCTGGAGCTCATCGTAGACGATGCCCTCTGGCCCCTGCCTAAATACAGAGAGTTACTGTTCATTCGATAAGACCATACCACTTGGAAAACACAAAGTCCCGCAGGTTTTAAGACTTCCTGCGGGACTTTTTTTTAATACTTTTTTGCGGAATATGAGGCAATCTGCAAAAAAACTTATATTTTTGCGGGCTGTAAGCAAGGAAAAATGTTAGTTTTACTGAACGACATACTAACCAACTACATACTGCCCGGGTTGATTTTCGCCTTAGGCTTTTGTTTCCTCTTCATCCTTGTCCCCGACGGTGCAGGTCTGCGCGGCTATCGCATGGCACGCCGCATGATGGGGTGCGGCTATCTGGCCTTCTTCACCACCCTCATCTTCGAGGCCATGACCATCCAACTGGCCATGGAACCCGTCCTGCAGCAGATTATCATACTCTCCATCAGCATTCTGCAGGCCTTCCTGTTCACCTTTGCCCTGACCACCCTCATTGATGTACAGTTCTTCTCGTGGTCACGACTCATCCGGCAGCTCATCTATGTGATTCTGCCATCTGTAGCAGCCTTCGTTGTGTATTTCTACGACAGCCGTTGCAGTTCCGTCATCCTTATCCTGCTTATCGCCTATTATTCTTACAAGCTGGTGGGCTATGTGTTTAGCTTCCGCCGGCGTTACCGCGAGTACAAACACCGCATGGCAGATTATTTCTCCAGCGACGAGTGGGAACGCCTCCGCTGGGTAAGACGTTCTTTCTATACTGCCCTTTCCATCGGAATTTTGGCCCTAATCTACGCTCTATGTCCTTCCGTAATAACCAGCCTCCTCTTCACTCTGGTACTGGCAGGTTACTATGCCGCGTTTGGCATCCGCTTCATCAACTACGCCTTCACCTTCCACCAGATTGAGGCCGCCATGTCCGTAAACGATTATACAGGCGATAATAATATCGTAGACAGCGGGCAGAGTTCACTGGCCGACGTACAATCTACGGCACTGATGCAGCGCCTGACAGAACTGATGACAGAGAAACAGCTGTTTACCAAGCCTGACCTAACCATCGAGGACATATCCGTTCAGGCAGGCGACTCCTACCGCAATGTCTCTGCCGCCATTAACAACTGCGAGGGCATCAACTTCAAGGCGTGGGTCAACAGATTCCGCATCGAAGAAGCCAAGCAACTTATCCACGAGGGTTATCTGCAGCAGCACACTACCGATGCACTGGCCCTTGCAACAGGTTTTGCCAACCGTACCAGTTTCTACCGGGTCTTCAAGAAACTAACCGGCCAGTCACCTACCGACTTCAGATAAAGCCCCATAGGGATTACATTTGCAGACTCCCCGAGCCTACACGTGCAGAGTCGGGAGCTTACACGTGCAGACTCCCGAGGTAACAAAACAACATACTGGGAGCAACACGCCGTTTCACCGGCAGAGATACACCGTTTCTCTCAAAGAGAAAGGCCGTTTCGCTAACGGCAAAGGGCCTCCTTGTTACATTTTGCACGTTTTGTAACAGAAGTTTACCGATTTTTAATTTAGCAAACTTTGCGCTTTATCAAATTTTTCATAACTTTGCACCGCACTTACCAAACACACAAACGGATAAACATACATTATAGGTATTATCTTTTATGAAACACAACTTACTCAAAGGTCGGAGGCTGACGGCTGCAATGCTGATTACCCTGTGCACCTCCACCATGTGGGGAGAATCCTTCCCCATCGATCTCACTTTCTCAGGCAGAGGCGAAAGTACCGACGTCCAGAAAGTGACAGTTACCAATCTTTCGCATCCCGAGATTGCCCCCGTCACCCTTAGCGGTACGGACATTCTGCGTCTTGCAGACGAGGAGACCATCACTCCCATCGAGCACGTAGAGGAGGCTAAGGTTCTTTCCGAACCTATCCTCACCCCCAACCCGGCATTGGGCGACGGAACCCTTATCTTTGACGCCAGGCAGGATGGCCCGGTACACATCAGCATCTACAATACGAGCGGTATGCTTCTGGATGCTGCCACGCTGAATGCATCCAAGGGCCGGAATACAGCCCGAATCCCCTCACAGGGAAAGGGAATTTTCATTGTGAATATCGAGGGACAAGGCGTTAAGAACAGTACCCGCTGGATTTGTAACGGCAGCAAGTCCTTCAGCGGCATTGCCCTGGGCGGTGCTCAGCAGTGGGGCGAGAGCAATCTGTCCGTGAAGAATGTTTTCAGGGCTCCCGCACAGAAAAGGTCCAAGGGAATGGCAGATGTAGTGCTGATGCCATTCACCCCAGGCGACATTCTGCGCTTTGAGGGTACAAGCGGAAAGATGAAGACCATCATGCACGTCAGTCCTGAGAGTTCACATGCCGTAACATTCGACTTCTTCCGTTGCGAGGATGCCAACGGCTACAACTACCCTATCGTACGCATCGGTGACATGCTGTGGATGCTGGAGGACCTGAAGCCTGTAAAGATGGCAGGCCTTACCAAGACCAGCAGCACCAATATCTGGAAGAGCATCGACCCCAACGATGCCGCTGAGTTTGAGAAGAACGGAAAGGCATACTATACCGTTAACGGTGGTCGTCTGGCTATGCCTGAAGGATGGGAAATGCCGTCCATTGACGAGATTTATGCTATGATAAAGGAACTGCAGGCTGACACCATGCAGTTAGGTGACTTCCTGAAGGACCGAAGCTTCGAGGACTGGCCAAGGCCGCTGATTGCGGGTCCTGACACCATTCACCTGCAATTGATGCCCAACGGTTATATCAACCCAGACGGCGAGCTGACTAACGATGAGATCACCGGCGCGTGGCTTACCCGTAACACGATGCGTCATGGTCGTCCCGTGAGCTATGAGATCAGCTCACTCAATACAAAGTTCCGCCCACAGGTGATTCATGAGGACCGTTGTGCCTTTACCCTGCGCGGCTGCCGTCCTGCCCCCTCTGTCTATACTGAGATGCTGGAGCAGGCTTTCATCAGCTCAGCGGAAAAATCCCCGCAGCGAAGGATGCCCATGCAGGTAGTAAACACCAATGGTCCCCTTGGCACCTACTACACATACGGCTCTGACCGCAGCAGCGTATTCTTTGACTATTCCGGCATTCAGCTTGACGGTGGTTATGAGAAGCGTTCTGGTATCCTTTATAAACCTAATAATAAAAGCGCATGGATATTCTCTGACAAGAGCATGATTAAAGCAGATGTGAACGGAGCAGACGTTTACCGTCATCTTAGAAAAGTAACTGCTCAGACTAATGCCGATGGTTACGAGAATCTAGTTTATGCCACATGGAGCAAGCCCTTCCGTGTATTCACCGACGGAAGTACCACAGGAAGGGTGGCCGACGTTGCCGCTGTGATGGGCGAGGGTGTAGTTTACCTGACCGTCTATGGCGACTCTACCAAGAACCACGCCATACTGGAAGGCTATGAGTCACGCCCCTTGCTGGATGCCGAAGGTAATGAATACCTGTGGAAAATGCCTACGTTCAATAACAACAAACTGTCTCGCAGAATCTTTGGCCAGAGAAGCGATTTGCTGGCAGACCTTCGTAGCGAATACTTCGCCCGCGCCTTCAACCTGAAGTGTATTCAGGACCAGACAGGCGATGGTGTCGAGGAAATTGTAATGAACGTCGCCAACAAGATTGCCATCTTTGACGGTGTCACACTCCGTTGCATCCGTGAACGTGTCTTTGTCGACGAAGGCAGCTACATAGGCACGCCTAATCTGCGTTATGACGTGGCTGACGTGAACGGTGACGGTTATGAAGACATTGTTATGGTGATGAATAATAACGACATCGGTAGCCTTAGGGTTTACAGTAAGGGCTATATCAACGAGGAGCCTATTGTCAACAAGCCTCTCAGCTCACCCACTCTCTTCTGCGACGTAAAGGTAGGCTGCATGAGCAATAGCGATCTGCCAGAAATTGCCATCCTGACACGTGGATTGGAGAACAATAGCAACGACTTGCTGACCAAGAACGGCTACCTCTACATGTATCGTCTGCATTATAATAATGACCTGAGCCTGACTGAGCAGATTGTCCTACCCAAGACATCTGTTGATTGCTTTGCAGCTAATGACGAAACAAGGAATCATGTGGGTAACATGGACCTGGTGTTTGGTTACTTCCGTGGTCGCAATTATACGCAAGACCTGATTGTGGGTGACGGACTTTGGCGCTGGGACGAAACCAATGCCAAACCCACTTTCCGATTTGTTGCACTAGGCAGCGTAAAATCAGCAAGCTACTCCGTTGCTGCCGATGCCATAGCTGCCGTACAAGCCAGTGAAGCTGACGGAAAAGAAATTTTGGTATTTATCTGGAACATGATTGTAGGTAAAAATGATGGGTGCAATCACTCACTGTCGGAGTTCTGGGAGGTATGGGTAGGCAATGACGGCAAGACTGTCAATATAAGGAACTCATTTAACCAAGATTATTTTGGATGGTGTAATAATGGTTCCACATGGAGCAAAGACATGAAAAACCCAGAAGAAACCAAATGGATGTATCAGAACATGAGGGATGGTAATGAACTTAACAGCCATCCTGTACTTTGCAAATTCGCTGATCGTGTACGTCCTAAACGCTTCAGGTACGTGAGCCATGAGTTGACCTTCAGCGAACCACGCATCTATGCCGCTATTGCTGCTGCTCCTTACTACGAAGGTCTCAGCGGTTCCGACAGAGCCGAGACAATATGGGGTAAGACTACCTCAACCAGCGACAAGAGTGTGAAGTCCGACACATGGGGCGGAAGCGTCATCGGCGGCTATGAGCATTCCTTCAGCGTTCCTTTCCTCGGTCTTTCTGCCGGAGTTGAGTTTACTACCAAGGTAACCGTCTCAGGCAGCATCGCTACCGAACATGAGACAACCACCTCCTACGGTCAGACATACGCCGCCGGCGAGGATCACGTAGTGGTTATGCATGCCACACCATACGACACATACAGATACGAGATTTTAGACAGTGACGACCCTGACGACATCGGAACCGAATTCGTTCTCTCCATGCCACGTACACGTGCCTTCGTAGGATTGAAACTTGCTGACTATGTACAGCTGATGGCCAGCCAGAAGGGTGTGGCCAAACCACAGTATCACTTGACATCAACACCTGGTGACCCATGGAGCTATCCCGGAAACTACGACAACGCGCCCATGTACGTTAACGATAATTATCCTTTCCTGAAGGCCAAAGACTTGAACGGAGACTTTACCAACGAAATGGCAGGAACGGGTGCTTACACCTCACGTTCTATCAGCTTGGCTACCAGCGATGCCAGAACCACATCGGTTAGCGTGGATGTGGAGACTGAACTGGTGGCTACCGTTAACGGTGTTAAGGCTGGTGTGGGCTTCAACTACAACCATACCAACGAGAGTACCCACACTATCGGCGAGGAATTCACCGTTGAAGGTTCCGTACCCGGTCTGCCTTCGCTGAACGATATGGAACACCCGCAGTTCCGTTGGAACCTTGTATGGTACTACGTAAAGGATGCCGGTGGCGTTTATCCAGTAGTAAACTACATCGTAACTCGTCCGTAACTTAGGCTTCGCCCTTATACATTAACAAGCAAGTGAGCTGACCGTTTGGTGTGGTCAGCTCATTTTTTTATGCTTTTTTTGTTACACTGTGCACGTTTTGTAACAGGCGAGTACCTTCTTTATCATAGTAGGTATTGGATTTTGTTTAATTTTGTGCAGTTTTATCAGAAGGTAGTAACACACGACTAGACAAGATTAAAAACTATTATAGGTATTATTTTAAACTATGAAAAGTAAAAAGCAGACTTTTTCGCCGCCTAGAAACACAGGGCGACAAGTGCGAAAACTAAGATGGCAGCATAGCCGGTGGCTGGGACTGTTCATCATGTTATTCATGTTGACGACAATGTCGCCAGTAAAGGCGGCTAATGCCTGGGAATGGCCAAAGTTCTCGTCAAAAGATGTAGACGTAACGCCGGATAATCCTTATATGGCATTCCAAGTGTCGTACTTGAATTATGACGGAAACAACTTCTATTGGAGAACATTCAATCTTGTAGTCGATGGAGTCAACATCGGCTCCATCGGGAGTATTGTTCCATTAAATAGCGGCACGAATGATGATGCTGTATGGAACAACAAAACAGGATGGATTGGTAACTATTGGGTGGAATTCCGTAGTGCCTGGCAAGGAGACGGCAAATGGAAATATGTAACTTGTCATGTTTATATACCCAATAGTACCTATGGACAAGTGCACACGGTTGGAATTGAAGGAGACTGGGTAGATAAAAACCGAAACGTAAGGCATATCACTCCTGACAATCTAAAGATAACCTCCAACGCAGTTAGTTTCACCACTCCCAACAATTGCGGCTCCTATGAGCGTACAGCTCCTGGGAAAATAAAGTGGACACCAAGCAACTCTGTAACTGCAGCATCAGGCTATAGCCACAAATACGAGTATAGGCTAAATGATGTTGGCAACTGGGTTACCAACAGCAATCCCAATGCCAACTATACCTTTTCGGGACTCAATGATTTTGAGGAGCAAGCCTATCACACTCGCTATGTGCAGTACAAGTCGCTCACTCTAGCTAATAAAACTATTACCGTTAGTTTCACCCGTGACTGGCAAAAAAACGTATCGGGTAACATCGTAAAGGCTTGTGTTTCCCCGAAAGACTTGGAGACTGACTTCGATCAATGGAAGAAGACCATCTCCATAAAGTGGAAGAAAGAAGATTCCAACCGTTTGGCGAATGGTAAGTTCTACCTCTTCAGATATAAGAATGGCGACACCACTACCAGAGAGAAGCTGGCTGTTATCAACTATAGCAGTAGCCAACAGTATATTGATGAGGACTTCGAGTATGACAACAACTATACCTATGAGGTATCGTCTATTCTCGATAATTGGAACAACAACACCCCTGTTGCCGACCTGACAGTTACCTCTCAGGAAATCCCCACAACACCCATTTACAACTACCCATCATTTACAGATGAGCGCAAAGAAACAAGCGTACGTCTGAGTTGGACGCACGACAAGCCAAGTAACAGCACCGCTATTAAGTTTAAAGTGTGGCGTTGTCTGGACTCACCCAGCTTCTATGACGAGAACGGTCAGCCTATAGAGGCTAACATCATAGCTGCCATGGGCGATGCATATGTCACGGACATATCAGCAAACGCTGCAGGAGCAACTTCATACGAGGATACAGAAATTTCAAGTAGCTGTTCGTTCTACTGGTATCGCATCGGTTCGGATTTGTTCAACAGAACATTCTATTCGAAACTGCTGGGTCCCACCAGTATGAACGGTAGCACCGTCATCAAGAATGTATCGGCCAACCGAGGCACCTATACTAACGTGGTAAAGGTGCAGTGGGATGTAAAGCAGATGGGTACCGCTGCATCACGCTTCGTGGTATCACGTCGTTTATTAGGTTCAACGAGCGAAGCAGATTACAAGCAGGTTTATGTCGTTTCGGGCACAGAGTCGAGCTATTACTTCGAGGACAACACAGCCCAACCTGGTCAGTTCTACCAGTACCGCGTGGTATCTCAGAGTAACTGCGTGGACAGCGAGACAGGCCAGACCACTTATAATGTAACCAGTATGGGAGATGCCGATGGTTTCTGCCAGAGCCGAGGCATTATCAGCGGTCGTGTGACCTACGGCACAGGAACCGCCGTATCCAATGCCCGCGTAATGCTAACTAAGAATAGCGAAAAGGGTGACGATACACGCCAGTTCTACTCTATGCAAGTGAAGCCACAGGGCGGTATCCTGTGGACACCAACGGAGAAGGCTGGCAAGGGACTGTTTGAGGAAAATCCCTTTACATTCCAAATGTATGTCTATCCCGAAGCTGTTTTAGCAGACGGCTCTACAATTATCGACGGTGGCGGCAAGTTTGCCTTGATTCTGAAGCCTGCCACAGACAAGCAGAGCGAGCTCTACCTGCAGGTGGGCAGCGCTGAGCCAACAGCCACAGGTGTTACCATTGTTAACAGCAACTTTACGAACGTCAGCGTAACCTGCAACGGTAATACAGAATGGACAGTACGTGCCATTGACAAGGACGGCAAGTTGACAACTCAGAACGTGACAGCAGCCGCTGTATCATGGACTGGCAACGAGGGTGTAGCCTTCGGCTGCGACCATGGATTCACGGCAGAGCACAGCTTTACAGGCTACTTGGATGACATCCGCCTGTGGTCTAAGGCACTGACCGACGATGACGTTTTGGGCAACTACGACCGTCTGCTCATCGGCACAGAACCAGACCTGAAGATTTACTGGCCAATGGACGAAGGGCTGAGTGATTTGCCTTACGCTTACGACTACTCAAAGACGTCTGGCGTTGCCAACGAGAACCACGGCCAAAAGCAGCCCAACTCTTCCTTCAAGCCCATCATCCCAAGCGAGAAGCAGTTAGGCCTCTACGGAAAGACTGACACAGAGGGTAACTACGTAATCCGCGGTATCCCGTTCACCGGCGAAGGTACCAACTACAAGGTATCACCCGATCTGGGCGTTCACTCATTCTCACCGCAGTATCAGACGCGCTTCATCAGCACGAATGCCCTGACCCACTCTGGAGTTGATTTCGAAGACATTTCGTCTTTCAAGATGTCGGGTCACGTCTATTACGAGAATACGAACATCCCCGTGGAAGGTGCCTACCTCTACGTTGACGGTACCATCTGCGCTAAGGACGGCGAGCCACTGGTAACCGACGAGACGGGACACTACGAAATCAGCGTGCCCATCGGCGACCACTACGTACAGGTAAAGAAGGACGGACATACGTTTGCTGAGAACGGTCGCTTCCCCGTCGACCCGAAGAACACGGGCACAAAGTACACGTTTGTGCAGGAAGAAACTGCCACATTCTACGACAACACGAAGGTGATGATAGCCGGACGTGTTGTAGGCGGACACATCGAGAACGATAAGCCTCTGGGCTTCGGTCAGAGTAAGGCGAATATCGGACAGGCCAAGGTTGTGCTGTCAACCCGCTCCAACAGCCGCTACCTTAATTATATATATAATGTAGAGAACGGGACCTCTGCCCTTGGCGAAAAGGACCTGGCCTTTACAGGTAAGTACGGATCAGCCAGCGTACCAGGTACCGAGACACAGAACGGTGCCCAGCATCTGATGACCATCACTACGGATGCCGAGACGGGCGAGTTCGCCATCATGGTGCCTCCTCTTAACTATGCTGTAGAGAGCATCAGCATACCAAGCCACAGCGGCTACACATTCAAATCACTACCCAGCATCGATGCTACAGAAGTGCTGAACGTAAAGACAGATTCCTGTGAGGTGGATGGCATTACGCAAGGCTTTGACTACATTGCCTCGATGAAGATGGCATACACCAACGGTGCTACGATGACCATTACCGACCTGGGCAATGCAGATGGCGCATTAGGCGAGGACTCTATCCGCGGCAAGGACTCCAATGAATTCAGTCACGCTATCAATGCTTACACTGTTAATAAAGAGACAGGCGACGTAACCTACACGCAAGGCGCACCGCTGCTGCAGCAGGACAAGAAATATAAGTATAAGATCCGCGCCTTCCAGAAGTACGTAAACTATGATGGCGGTTCAGGCAAAGAGGTGGTTGACGAGATGCCTATGGCAGGTAGCGTTATTACCATTGCCAATGACTATGCTATGGGTGCTCCCATCTGTATCTCGGGCGATGCCAGCAAGGTGGGTATGAGTGCCCGCGAACTGGAAATGGCTGGCACAGAGCTAAACGATGACGAGCTGCAACTGAATGACAATGGAGAGGTAGTATATCAGTTTGCCGCAGGCTATCCTAAGACTGTTAAACCCTTCACCCGTAATTGTACCATCGTCATGAATGATGATGCATCCGCCAAGTGGACAAACAGCGCCATCATCCTGGGTAAACTGCCTAAGGGCAACGACTTTGTTACAGGCGGTCCCGATCAGGTGACCATGGTGCTGCGCGATCCGGGAGGGTCTAACTCCTTCGCCACCTATGGTGTAGGTACTACAACAAGCCACACTACCACACACTCCTTTAACAATACGCTGAGCGAAAATGCCGAAGTGGAATTCTCTACCGGAACAACCCAGACCTTCATAGCTGGCTCACTGGTATTTGCTAAGGAGACTAAGGTAGAGGCAGAGGCTAAGGTGACCTCAGGTGCAGAGATTTCTGAGACATTCAACTACGATGGCACCTCTACTACCACCACCACCACTACAGAAGAAATCTCTACGAGCAACAACTGGGACTGGACTGGTGCACAGGCCGACGTATTCATCGGAACCGGTACCAACTACATCATCGGTGACGCCACAAAGTTAGGATTCACCTTTGGCACCGATGGTAAGGCCACACTCGGCACGAAGGATGTACTGTCAATAAGCCAGGGCTTCACAACAGCCTTCAACTACACGCAGAACACCATTGAGAACATCATGATTCCCAATCTGGTGAAACTACGTAACAAATTCATTGAACCGAAGGGTTCGGGGCTGATAGCTTCCAGCAAAAAGGCGAAATATGAATCATTGGTAGACAAGGACGACGAGAACTTCGGAAAGGACGGCTACTATAAGATGATTGAACCTACCGCACCCACCGAGACATTCATCGACTCTGTATCGTACTACAACATGCAGATTGATGCCTGGGAACAGCATCTTGAGAATAACGAGAAGGCTAAGGTACAGGCCATCAACAACCGCGACAAATGGTTGGTACAGAACAAGTCTATAGACGGCGGTTCCACCTACACATCTACCGTAACCAACGACACACTGAATGCTGCCACCTACGGCTCTACTACCCAGTTGAAGTTGAAGTACAAGGTTACAGGCGGTGCCAAGTTCGACGGCATCGGACTCTCTGCTACGTCAGAGACCACTAACACCAGCTGTTACCAATACACCACAGGCTCAGAAACCGTCACCAGCCAGACCATCAGCTATACGCTGGCAGAGGATGGTGACGATGATGTGCTGACGATTGATGTATTTAAGGCTCCTGATGGTCACGGTCCTATCTTTGTAACAAGGGGCGGTCGCACCAGCGCTCCCTACGAGGGACAGGAGGTAACAAAGTACTACAAGCCTGGCACGGAAATCTCAGCTGCTACGTTGCAGATTGAGAAGCCCGAACTGAGCGTAAAAGACCCCATCCTGCAGAACGTACCCTCTGGACGCAGTGCCATCTACACCTTGGAGCTGACAAACAACTCAGAAACAACGGAGGACTGTTGGTTCAACCTGGGTGTATGTGACGCCACAAACACCAACCGTGCATCGTTCTGGGTAAGCGGTACACCACTTGGCAACGGACGACAGGTATTTGTACCTGGTGGGGAAACCGTTACCATGTCACTGGAAATGAAACAGACGGACGAGAGCATCCTGGAATACAAGAACATCGGTATTCGTTTGTTCTCAACCACACAGAAGGACAATACCGGCATCCATCACGAGATCGCCGACACAGTCTATGTTAGCGCAACGTTCGTACCTGCTGGTCCCGCTGTGGATCTGGCGCTGTCTCACAACGTGCTGAACATCAATGCCGGCACCGACCTGACCCTGACAGCCAGCGGCTACGACCTGAACTACGCTAAGCTTACAGGTCTGCAGATGGAATACCGTAAGGAAGGCGACAACCAGTGGAACAAGGTTCACGAATATGTAAAAGACAAGAATAAAGCTGATGCCGACCAGAACCTGAGCCACCTGGATGATGCCTCCGAGAGCTATATCTTCAACATGAAGGCGTTGCCCGACGGTAACTACATATTCCGCGCCCGCACCGTATGCGACTTTGCCGGTGAGACAGTTTATGGCAACAGCGAGGAAATTCATCTCGTAAAGGATCAGAGCGCACCGAAACTATTTGGTAACGCTAACCCCTCTGACGGTATCCTGAATGCTGACGATGAGATAGGCGTGACATTCAATGAGGACATTGTAAGTGCAGACCTGAGCGAATCTAACTTCGTTATCCAGGCTGCCGTAAACGGTCAGAAGATTGACCATGCCGTTGCCCTGAAGGCTCAGAACACCGAGCGTGCCGCCTACACTGAGTCCAACATCAATCTGACAAAGAAGGACTTCGCGGCAGACATGTGGGTGAACTACTCAACGGCAGGTACCCTGCTGAGCCATGGCAACGGTGAGGAGAAATTCGAGGTAGGTACCGATGCCAACGGACACCTGACACTAAAGATTGGTGAGAACACCTATACCTCAAAAGCTACGCTGACAAAGAACAAGTGGGTATTCCTGACCTTCAACTATGCTTACAACGGCGATCAGAGCAAGTTTAATGCCCTTTTTGCCGAGGACGCTTCGGATACCCAACTGTTCAACGACGAAACGGTAGCCGGATACAATGGTAACGGTTCACTGACACTGGGTAAGAACATTACAGCAGACATTCAGGAACTGACACTCTGGGATAAGGCTCGCTCATGCAGTGAGGCCAAGGCTGAGAAGGATATGACGAAGAGCCCCTCTACTCCCAACCTTATCGGCTACTGGAAGATGGACGAGGGCGACGGCAAGGAGATTCGTGACTATGCCCGCAACCGCCATCTGACAATGCCACAGAGCACATGGTACCTGAACAATAAGAATATCGCAGCCAAGCTGGACGGCCAGAAAGCCTTGAAGCTGGACATCAGCGCCTGCAGCGCACTGAGCACGGATGACTATGCCGTAGAGCTGTGGTTCAAGAGCCAGCAGGCAGGCAAGGCTACCCTATTCTCAGCCATCGAAGGAAACGACGACCGCGTAGAGATGGGCTTCAACACTGCCGGTGCACTGACGCTGACATCGAAGGGCACAGAGAACGAGATTACAACTACCAACCTGCGCGACAACGCATGGCATCACTTGGCACTGAACGTATTGCGTAACGGCAATGCTACAGTCTTTGTGGACGGACAGGCGGTGAAGTCACTGACAGCTTCTGTAGTAAGTGCACTGAGCGGCGCCAACCTCATCGTAGGTGCCAAGGCACAGGGCGGCAGCAGCTATGCCAACTACTTCAACGGTTCGGTAGATGAAGTCCGCTTCTGGAAGGCTACACTCAGCGGCGATTACATCAAGCGATACAAGAATGTACGCCTGAAAGGCGACGAAGCTGGTCTGGTAGCATACTATCCGTTTGAGGCACAGCACTTCAACTCACATGAGCAGAGTGTGGTAGATGAAACGGCTGAAGACCAGAGTCTGGTATATAACGCCACAAAGAAGGAGTATGAGAAGACAGGCCGCTCGGCAGCAATGACAAGCGGCAGCGTACCCTTCAACGGCACAGACGTACCAGGTCTGAAACCTGCACCTCAGCTGACAAACCTGAACTATACGTTTGTGGCCAACGAGCGCAGCATCAGCATCAAGCTGACGAATAAGGCAGAGATGCTGGAAGGTGCAACCGTTGACTTTACCGTTCGCTATGCTACGGACAAGAACTACAACATGCAAACCGACATCCACTGGACTGCCTACGTAAAGCAGAACCAGCTGGTATGGAAGGGTGATTCGGAAGTGGCACTGGAGAAGATGGCTGGAGAAAGCGCCACCTTCGAGGCTACTATCGTAAACGAAAGCGGTGCATCAGAGAACTGGACATTGAGCGGACTTCCCAGATGGCTTACCGCCAGTGCAACCAGCGGAACACTGAAAGCCACCATGTCAAAGACTATCACCTTTACCGTAGCCGAGAGTCTGGCAACCGGCAAATATGAGCAGACTGTTTACCTGACAGGTAAGAACAACATCAGCGAGCCGCTGACACTGAACCTGAAGGTGAAGAGCAAGACTCCCGACTGGGCTGTCAATCCAAAGAATTACGAGAACTCTATGAACGTCATCGGAAGAATAGAACTGAACAACCTACCTATGGATGACGAGGATGACATCATCGCCGCTTTCATCGGTGAGGAATGTCGCGGTGTAGCACACCCTGTCTATAAGGAGCGCTATGACGGCAACTTCATCACTATGGATATCTATGGCAACAACAGCAGTAACAACAGTGATGCCGGCAAGGAAATCACCTTCCGTGCCTTTGACGCCTCAACAGGTGCCCTCTACCCTGTTGTCACACCTGAGAAGAGCATCAAGTACACTCCGCTGGCACTACAAGGCAGCTACAAGCAGCCCGTTGTATTTACTGTCGAGAACCTGATAGAGCAGTCAACAGAACTGCAGCAAGGTTGGAACTGGCTCTCTCTGTATGTAAATACAGACAAGATGACCGTGCCCGACATCTTCAGTAAGATTGCAGACGATGTCATTTCAGTGAAGAGCCAGGGTAACGGCTGGCTGATGTACGAGAACGGCAGCTGGGAGGGTAACCTGAAGGGCAACCTGTCCAATACAGAGATGTATGCCGTTCAGATGAAGGACGACTGCACCCTGCGTATTGTTGGCACATTGGTAGATCCTGCCACTACCGCAGTAACTGTTGAAGACGGTTGGAACTGGATAGGTTATTATGGCCTTAAGGTGGCCAACCTGGCCGATGCACTTGCCAACTATGGACCTGAGGACGGCGACATCCTGAAGGGACAGACCGGTGTGGCTTACTTCGACACCTATGAGTGGGAAGGCTCACTGCCCATGTTGGAACCAGGTTTGGGTTACATGCTGAATGCTTCAAGTACTAAGAGCTTCAGCTATCCCACATCAGTTGTTGCAAGATACGCAAAGGCTTACCAGTTCGAGGATATGGATGAGGTAACGACAACAGAGGAGGCATCTGCCTTCAATCCAGTCAATGTCCACAAGTATCCCTACAACGCCATGATGTCCGTCAGACTACTGAATGGCGGTATCACAATGCCTAATACCGAAGTGGGTGTCTATGCCGAAGATGAATGTCGTGCCAAGGCCCAGACCAACGCACAGGGTGTAGCTTACCTGACCATTCCCGGTGAGGATGAGACAACACTTACCTTCAAGGTAGCCGTGGGCGACCAGATTGTGGACGCACCCACCGTGGTGAACTTCCAGGCTGACGGTGTTTACGGTACACCTAAGAACCCGCTGCTCGTTGACATCGACGAGGCAACATCCATTCATGGTCCCGCCTCCGATAACGAAAAAGAATCGGTTTACGACCTGAGCGGACGACTTGTCAACTCGTCAACTCGTCAACTCGTCAACTCTCAGAAGAAGGGCGTATTTATCGTAAATGGCAAGAAGAAGGCCGTGCGATAAGTAATAAGTGACTAAACAAGAAAAAGGGGATACGCTCTAAGGCTTATCCCCTTTTCTATTGCTTCCCTCTCCCGAAATTAGTATCTATATTCAGGTATACAAAAAAGCCGAGACTCGTCTCGGCTTTTGCGCTTCAGGATGGGCTTGTTCCGCCTGCGCCTGAGCACCTACTGGAGCGCAAGAACCTACGACCCATGGGGGCGTTGGCGAAAGCTACCTGAAAAAGAAA
Organism: uncultured Prevotellaceae bacterium; assembly: GCA_946415645.1. Taxonomy (GTDB): domain Bacteria; phylum Bacteroidota; class Bacteroidia; order Bacteroidales; family Bacteroidaceae; genus Physcousia. The sequence goes on along the minus strand of CAMKTJ010000027.1, from coordinate 14,157 downwards.
AAGCCGAGACGAATCTCGGCTTTTGCGCTTCAGGATGGGCTTGAACCAACGACCCCATGATTAACAGTCATGTGCTCTAACCAACTGAGCTACTGAAGCAAATCTGCATTCAAGAGAACTCTTTTGCGCTTCAGGATGGGCTTGAACCAACGACCCCATGATTAACAGTCATGTGCTCTAACCAACTGAGCTACTGAAGCAAATCTTGAAATTTTTCTCTCAAATGCGGTGCAAAAGTATAGCATTTTTTGGAAATATGCAATATCTTTGCAAAAAAAATGATGCTATATGAAGAAAATAATTGGTATAGGCAATGCTTTGGTAGACGTTTTGGTACAGATGAAGGATGATTCCCTGCTAACTGAACTTCAGCTCCCCAAGGGCGGCATGCAGTTGATAGACGAACAATGCCAGCACCTACTGAACCAACGTATACAAGCCCTACAGCCTCACAAGGCAACAGGCGGCAGCGCAGGTAACACCATACTGGCACTGGCAAATCTGGGCATGCAACCCGGCTATATCGGAAAGATAGGACGGGATGAGATGGGAGCCTTCTATGCCGAGAACTGCAAGCAGACGGGTATAGAGGCACAGCTGACCCTCTGCGATACGCCAACAGGAGTTGCCAACACCTTCATATCGCCAAGCGGAGAACGCACCTTCGGTACCTATCTGGGAGCAGCAGCTTTGTTACAGGCCGAGGAGATAAAACCTGAGATGTTCCGTGGCTATGAACTGCTACACATAGAAGGCTATCTGGTACAGAACCACGAGCTGATAGAGAAAATCTGCCATACAGCTAAGCAGGAAGGACTGACATTGAGCATAGACCTTGCCAGCTATAACGTCATAAATGCCGATCTACCCTTCTTCCGCCATCTTGTAGAGGATTACATAGACATCGTCTTTGCCAACGAGGAGGAATGTGCAGCCTACACAGGCACTACCGACCCCCAGGAAGGACTGAAACACATAGCCGAGCATTGTATGCTAGCAGTAGTGAAACTGGGCAGTAAGGGTGCCGTAGCCATGTGGGGAGCCTCATATCCCAAGTACGGACAGAAAGCAGAGGCACCCGCACTTAAGGTGAATGTCACAGATACCACAGCGGCTGGCGATTTCTTTGCCGGAGGATTTCTGTATGCCTTATGTACGGGTGCCCCGTTAGAGAAATGTCTGCAGACAGGAGCCTTGCTCTCGGGACATGTGATTCAGGTTATAGGAACCCGTCTCACAGACGAAGCATGGCAGGAGATCCGCAGTCTTATTTCCTGACCAGCATCTTCTTCTGCTGATAGATATAAAGTCCGCTGTCCAGAGCCGCTACCTGACTTTGCGTAGCGTCTTTTCTGACCAGTTTACCGTCGATGGTATAGACATCTGATTTTATGCCGGCCTGCTCAGCAGGAACCTCTTCTACATCATCCTGAATATCATCTACCGTGATATGAGCAGGGAACATGAGCATCAGAGCAGGCATACCGCTACCGCCGTAGCTCTCCACAACCTCATCCTCGGCAGTTTTCTTGGCGAAGTTACCAGCCTGGATACCACGCACCTGGTCGCGGTTATCCCATGCCTTCTGCATGTTGCGCTGAATATGCGTCAGGTACTTCTTTGTCAGGGTGGCGTTCAGTCCGCAATCATAAACCAGCATCTTGATGTACTGTGCATAGATGGCAGCATAGACACCCTGCTCATAGCCATTCTCGAACTTGAGGATATTGCTGGTACACATGTTGTTTATTACATAATCGGCACCCCTCCTTGCCTTTGTCAGGTAAGCAGACTCGCCAGTCAACTGGTAGAGCAAACAACTGGCACCTATGTAGGTAGCCTGATTGTATAGGTGATCGCTATACTCAGGACCGCCGCCATGAATACCGTCAGCCACACGTCCGCTACTGTTGACAAGGGTCTTGTCGGCCCAAGCATAGATTTCCTTTGCCTTCTCCAGATACCACTCCTTGGTCTGCTTTGTAGGACGGGCTACCGTAGGAGCTGTTCGTCCCTCAGGAACCAACTGGTGTAGCAGACAGGCTGCTATGACAGTAGGGAAATTGATACAGGCAGAGCGGAAGTCACCTGCCTTATGAGGATTGGCATGATCTATGGGCTGCCACTCCCAGAACATACCACCACCTGCCGATCCTTCGAAGCGGGCAGGGTCGGCATACGAGCCGTCATCACCCACAGTAGCACTTCCGTACCAAACACGGCAGAAACTCTTCTCGGAATAGGTAAGGTACTCTGCCTTGCCAAAGGTCTGATAGGCACGTGCCAGGGCACAAGTCCACCACATGATATCGTCATAGACAAACCAGCCGTTGTTGGTATTGGAATTATCGAAGTTGAAGTTGACGTAGTGCGACTTCTCGCCGCTGTAGATTCTATCGTGTAGCGTCTTGTACTTCTTCATCAACTCCTGATTTTCCTCTGCCTGGGCACGGTTATAGGCATTGATGACCATATCATAGTAGATAGCCTGACACCAGATGGCAGCGGCACAGCCCGACACATCATTGTCGCGATAGCCGTTACCGCGATGGTCGGCCCTTGACTGCTTGGTATCTGCCTTGTAGATATACTTATTGCCTACTCTGTCCAACAGGGCCGAATTGAAGTCGTCATACGCCTTCCACTGCATGGAATCCGTAATGGTGAAGGTCTGTGCCGAAACCAAACCGGCACAAACCACCCCGAAGAATATGGTTAATAGCTTCTTCATATACAAAAAGAGTTTCTATTACTTCTTAGACTTCTTGCTCTTCTTGGCAGCAGCCTTGTACTCCTTGCTGAAAGAATAAGGTGCCGCCTCGGCTGTATTACCACGGTACTCGTTGGCCTTGGCACCCATTACGTAATCCATACGGGCGCCTTGCAAGAGGTCGGAATGGTTCACGTAGTTCACCTTATGCTCAGCACCGTTTACAGTAAGCTTCTGCACATAGCGGTTAACATCGCTGTTCTCAGGAGCAGTAACGACCACATCTTTGCCGTTCTCGAGGTGCAGGGTCATCTTCTTGAAGTAGGGAGCGCCTAACACATACTGGTTAGAGCCGGGACATACAGGATAGAAGCCCATAGCGGTGAAGATGTACCAGGCAGAGGTCTGACCGTTGTCCTCGTCGCCGCAATAGCCGTCGGCATGGGCGTTGTACATACGGTTCATAGTCTCGCGCAACCAGTACTGGGTCTTCCAGGGCTGACCGCTGTAGTTGTACATGTAAATCATGTGCTGAATGGGCTGGTTGCCGTGAGCATAGTTACCCATGTTCATAATCTGCATCTCGCGAATCTCGTGGATGACACCACCATAGTAGCTATCGTCGAAGATAGGAGGCAGGATGAAGACGCTGTCCAACATCTGATTGAAGGTATCCGTACCGCCCATCAGGTCGATCAATCCCTGAGGATCGTGGAAGACACTCCAAGAATAGTGCCAGCTGTTACCCTCTGTAAAGGCATCGCCCCACTTGAAGGGGTTGAAGTTGGGAGCCCACTCGCCATTAGCCAGCTTGCCACGCATCAGGTTGTGCTCCTTGTCGAAGAGGTTCTTGTAATTCATAGCATGCTCGGCATAGACCTTTATCTCCTTTTCAGGCTTACCAAGTGCCTGACCCAACTTGTAGATACTCCAGTCATCGAAAGCATACTCCAGGGTACGTGCAGCACTCTCGTTGATGCTGTCGTAGGGAACATAGCCCAGTTTATTATAGGTTGCCCATTGCTTACGACCGCTAGTAGTACGGGGCAGGTCGGCATTGGCACCATGCTTTACAGCCTCCCAGAGCGCATCTATGTCATATCCTCTGACACCCTTCAGATAAGCATCAGCCACAACGCTTGCCGAGTTGTTACCCACCATGCAAGCACGGTGACCGGGAGCACTCCACTCAGGAAGGAAACCGCTCTCCTTGTAGGCATTGGCCCAACCCTCCTGCATCTTCTGACTCATAGAGGGCCACATCAGGTTTACCAAGGGGAACAAAGCACGAAAGGTATCCCAGAAGCCCGTATCAGCAAACAGATAGCCAGGCAATGTCTCGCCATTATAAGGACTATAGTGAACGACCTCTCCCTTGGCATTGATTTCGTAGAAGCTACGGGGGAAGAGCACGCTGCGGTACAGACAGCTGTAGAAGGTACGCAGACGATCTATGTCGCTCTCATCCTGTACATCAATGGTAGAGAGCACCTTGTTCCACTCCTGACGGCCAGCCTCGGCAACTTCCTCAAGGCTTCTGTCGCCCAGTTCCTTCAGGTTCTGCTCAGCCTGCTCTATGCTGATGAAAGAGCTAGCCACACGTACATTCACCTGCTCACCACGCTTGGTATTAAATCCTACCACGCCTTGTGCATGCTTGCTGGTGGTCTCCAGAGCCGACTTATTCTCCTTGCCGGCATCGCAGATAGCGGTAACGGTAAAAGGACGGTCGAACTGCAGCACAAAGTAATTCTTGAAGTTCTTGGGCACGCCGCCGCTGTTACGGGTGGTATAGCCCACAATCTTGTTCTGTTCAGGGATAATCTTCACGTACGAACCGCGGTCGAAGGCATCCACAACCAAATAGCTTTTGCCTTCAGGATAGGTAAAACGGAAGATAGCAGCACGGCTAGTGGGAGCCACCTCTGTTACGATATCATAATCTGCCAGATATACCTTATAATATTGTGGTTTGCTGACCTCAGCTTTGTGGCTGAACCAGCTGGCGCGTTTGGCCTCGTCGAAGACATAATCCTCGCCACACTCAGGCATGATGTTGAATGTACCATAGTCGTTCATCCAAGGGCTGGGTTGATGGGTCTGCTTGAAACCGCGAATCTTCTCGGCATCGTAGGTGTAGCACCATCCGTCGCCCATCTTACCTGTCTGGGGTGTCCAGAAGTTCATACCCCAGGGAAGGGCAATAGCGGGATAGGTGTTACCTGTGGATAGGCCTCCTGTGGAATGCGAGCCCACCAAGGGATTAACATACTGCACAGGATCTGTAATTGCACGGGCGCCAAAGCTGATCATAAAGGCGGCGCATACAAGAAATACAATCTTTTTCACTTTCATTTATTTGCTTTAGTTGGTTATTATTTTTGAGTTCTCTATTTTGCAAAAAGCAGGAAATATATTTATACGAGCAAAGGAGGGACTACGCCCTCCTGCTGCTCTAATAATATTCAATATTAAAACTCCTTAATCTTAACGTTCTTGAACCATACCTCGTTACCGTGGTCCTGCAAGAGGATACGGCCATCGCGGTTACCGAAGTCCTTCCAGTTCTTATACTTGCTGTAAGCCACCAGTGCGTTCCACTCCTGTGTATTGCGCTCGTACTCCAACAGCTTCACACCATTCAGCCAGTGCTCTACGTGGTTATCCTTCACGATAACAGTAGCGGTGTTCCAGGTTGTGATATCGAAGGGTTTATTTTCAGGAGCAGGAATCAGGTCGTACAACGAGCCCAATCGGCGGTTACCCTTTACACCCAGCTTGGCATCGGGATGACGCAGGTCGTCCAGAATCTGGAACTCACAACCAATGGCACTACCCTCGCCCTGGTTCATGTCGGGATCAACAAAATACTTGATACCGCTGTTAGCACCTTCCGTAATCTTGAAATCCACCTTCAGCATGAAGTTATGGTAGCTCTTGTTGGTCACGATGTCGCCACCGTTACCACTCTCAGCACCATTGGCAGCCTCAACCTTCAGCACACCGTCCTCAATGCGCCATCCCTTTGTGGGGAAGCCAGCCAACTTGGCACCACGCCATCCTTCAGTAGTCTTACCATCCCAAAGGAGTTTCCAACCCTCACGTTCTTCCTGCTCTGTCAGTATGTTATCTGTTGTAGGAGCAACAGCAGGAGTTTCCTTTACAATCTTTTTCTTTGCAGCTACGGGCAACACTGCCAGCATAGCCAGTGCGATAATTATTTTTTTCATTTGATTTTTACTTTTCTTCGTTATGACGTTATAACGTTATATCGATATAACGACAATTTTAATCTACCTTATAGAATTCTTCCCAACCTCTGCGTGGAGGCATACCAGAGAGCATAGCGTTAGCAAACTCGTTGTTGGTGAACTTCTTGGTGCGAGGGTCGAAGAACAGCTGAGTGTTCAGGCGCTGAGCGATAACACCCAGACAGAAGACCTGACACAGCACACCGGCAATCTGGAATGGCGAACGTGTCTTCTCCTCACCCTTGCAGGCACGCAGGAAGTTAACATAATGGTTGCTGGGGCTCTTGGGAACCACAGGCAGTTTATCCTTCATAGCCTCTGCCTTCTCCTTGGGGATAATCTCCAAGGTGCTACCATGGCTGGCACCCTTGAAGGTCAGGTCACGACCGTAGATAATCTTACCAGGGTTCAGCTTCTGCTTGGTATATTCGCCCTGACCGCTAGCGGGGATACCGTCAGCCAACTTACTCTCGCCATAGCCTTCGGGCAATGGGGGCAGGTTGTCGGTTCCGTCATACCATATAACATCACAGGGAGGCATATTGCCACGGGCACCGAAGCGAAACTCCACCGTGCTGCTGAAGGGGAAGAAAAACTCATTGTGGTTCTTGGCATACTTCATGTTAATCTCATAGGGAAGACCCAACTGCAGGAATTCGTGGGCAGTATCCAAGAGGTGAGCACCCCAGTCGCCCAAAGCTCCCATACCGAAGTCGTACCAGCTGCGCCAGTCGCCCTGATGATACAGGTTGCTGAAGTTGTGGTAGCGAACGCCACCATGCCATGTATCGTAGTCCATACCAGCGGGGATAGGATCACCCTCTGGCATCTTGGTCATGTTCCAGTCGTACTTGTGCCAACGACGGTCGTTGTTCATATGAGCCACCACCTTTGTCACATCCTTGATGATACCTGCTTCCATCCAAGCCTTGAACTGGAAGTAGTTGGCCTCTGAGTGTCCCTGGTTACCCACCTGAGTAGCTAACTCAGGATGGCGGTTGGCCATCTCTATCAGAATCTCACCCTCCTGGAAGGTACGGATAAGAGGCTTCTCGCAATAGACATGCTTGCCATGCTTCATGGCAGCCATGCAGACAAAGAAGTGTGTATGGTCAGGCACACTTACTGCTACAGCATCAAAATGATCGCTGTACTCATCAAAGAGTTTGCGGAAATCGGTATAGCGCTTGGCATTAGGATACATGTTCAGCACCTTCTGGCACTGCTTACCCTGCAGGTCCACGTCACAGAGAGCTACAACCTCCACCATATTGGTCTTGGCAAACTCGTCAATATTCTGCTGACCCCGGTTACCAATACCTATGTAGGCAATCTTCACCTTCTCGCTCTTCGGAGCTGGGGCAGGCTGGACTTTCTTCTTGGCTGCCAGCAAATCTGCGGGCGCCAAAGTCAGGCCTGCTGTTGCCAGACCCATACCCTTCAAAAAATCTCTTCTTGTAGACATAAATTAGGTTATTTAAGTAGGTTTTTAAGTTTATTCTGGTGCAAATTTAGCAAAAATAATCACATGATTGGCAAAAATTGTACAAAAAAGACAAAAGATTACAGACAATTTAACATTTCTCACACCTCAAGAGGGCATGAGAATTGTCAGACATGGTTGTTGCGAACAGATAAACGCAGCCGCCATCAGCCAGTTTCAGTTTTTTCTTCAGTTCCTGGACGGTAGCAGGGAAATTCCTGACCGTCAGGTTGGCCTGCTTCACTCCTGCCAGCAAATCCCTGAGCCCTTGTTTGCTGAAGTCGCTACGCCCTATAATACGGAAACTACGCCCGGGGAAGTCCTCTATCAGTTGGTCAGAGGTAAACAGGTGACTGAAGGCATGCAGCTTCTCTACCTTATATATATTACAGAGAGCATCCTGCACACCCGCCTTCAGTATCGAGGCATTGGGCTCATACAGATAACTTCTCTCTTGCTTGCAGATAACGGGCCGTGCAGCCGTCTCTTCCACCACTGTCTCCTGTACATGGTCTGTTATGTTCACGCAATAGTAACGCAACGGCGCCTCCTGTTGGTACATCACCAACAACAACTCCTTACACTCACCGTCCACACTAACCACATGCACCTCGCGTACCTGATGCAACTGTCTCAACGCCTGCTGAATGTCCAGCATAGGCGACAGTTTCAGCATCACCACCTTGGCATGTGCCATCAAATCATCCTGCAAAGCTACCACATCGGGCTGACAGTCCTGCAAGAGCACCACCTTACGTCCTGCACCATCTCTGCGGGCAGGATCTGCATATATCAGAGAGGTATGGTCAGACGCCATCAGCACATCCTGGCTCTGGGCATTCCTCACCTCAGCCTGCTGCAATCCTAAGAATCTGAAGTTATGTCGGGCTATCTGACAGAGATGTTCCTGCTGTTCTACATAGACCGCCTTACGGAACAGAGGGACCATATAACTGAAGTCTATGCCGAATCCACCCGTCAGGTCCATCATACTATCATACTGACCGTCCAGCAGACGCTCCACCACCCTGCGTTTGTACAGGGCTGTCTGCTGACTGCTGCACTGCTCCATAGACAGGCGCGGAGGGAACAGAAGTCCGTCCGTAGCCGCCCACTCAGGAATCTTCTTCCTTGCCAACTGCCACCCCTCTATCTGTTGCAGGCAAAAGGCAATATCTACCCCCTCCGGCACTTTCTTCAAGGCCAGCTTACGCACATCCTCTGTACGGTGTTGAGCTATGAAATCTAAGTTGGTCATTTGCGATTAGGGGTTAGAATTTAGGAGCAAGGGGCAAGAGGTTAGGGGTTAGGGGTTAGAGGTTTATAGCTTAGAGCTTAGTAGCTTAGCAGCTAGCGTAATGTTCAATGCTCAATGTTCAATGTTCAATGCCCTACGGGCATGAGCCGCATCCTGCTCCAACTGCTGTTGGAGAGCCTGAACAGAGGGGAAGGATTGTTCATCGCGCAGACGGTCCACCAGCATCAGCTTAACCTTCTTGCTATACAGATCACCGCTGAAGTCAAACAGGTTGGCTTCTACAGACAGCTCATCGCCATTGTTCAGCGTGGGTCTGTGTCCTATGCAGAGCATGCCGTCATACGTAGCCTCATCCTCTACCCTCACCCTTACGGCATAGACGCCCAGAGCAGGCAGGAGTTTATCCTCCTGCACCTTCAGGTTAGCCGTGGGGAATCCTATGTGTCTGCCTACCTGATGGCCGCTCACCACCACGCCCTGTAAGGCATATGGGTAGCCCAACAGCATGTTGGCCTGACGCACATCACCCTCAGCCAGGAATCGCCGGATACGACTGCTGCTCACCTTCATGCCCTCCAGCTCACGAGCCAGCACCACGTCAATGCCAGTCTGCCTACCCCACTCCACATAGTCGGCAAATTCGCCTCCTCCGCAACCAAAGCGGTGGTCATACCCCATCACCAAGGTCTTCACCTGTAGCTTGTCGCGCAGCACCTGCTGCATGAACTGCAGGGCAGTAAGACGGCTCAGCTCAACGGTAAAGGGCAGTACCTCCAGACGGTCGATGCCCGAGGCCATCAGCAGCGCCTTCTTTTCTGTAAGGGTGGACAAGAGCTGGGGGATATAATCAGCGTGCAGCACCTGACGCGGGTGCTTATCGAAGGTGACGACAAGCGAGGGGCAGCAACATTCGTGGGCAAGTCGGCACACCTGACTTACCAGACACTGGTGTCCGCGGTGAACACCATCAAAAAAACCTATTGTTGCAACACACTGTCTCTCCATTAGCGAGTGCAAAATTAGACAAATATACTTTGCTGACCAAATTTTTCTGTTTCACATTTGGATAATTCAGTGGAAATCTCTACTTTTGCACCCGCAAACCCAGTAATCGGGTTGTCGGACTTGTAGCTCAGTTGGTTAGAGCAACAGACTCATAATCTGGAGGTCCCAGGTTCAAGCCCTGGCTGGTCCACTCAACAATAGAAAAGCAGCTACGCCATTGCGCAGCTGCTTTTTCATTTTCTTCTTTTACTTCAGGATTTTCTTCCCTCCAACAATAATAACACCCTTCTTTAATGAGTTGACAAGTCGACCGCTCAGATCATACACAGCGGCAGCCGATTCTTCATTCTTCACTCTAAATTCTTCATTTAAAGAGGTTTCATCCTCTTCCGTAAAGTAGAAGGCCTTAACATTAGCATCACTTTCCAGATAGGCCTTGCCAGCAGCAATCATACCACTTCCTGCCTTGTAGAAACCTACCTTATCTCCAACCTTAGCCAGAACGTACTTACCTGTAGCGTCAACAGCTTCAAAGGAACCCTTCAGGTCATTGTCTTCTACAGGATCTGCCTCTTCAGCGACATTGAACGCATAAGTACCAGCATTGCCCTTCAGGATAACAGCCGTCTGGGCAGGAATAGTACCATCAAGTTCTGTCAGCATAAGATACTTATAACAGCCCGTTCCTGTAATCTTACCTGTGTAAACGGTTATGTCTTCAGGAGCAGTAACGGGAACCGTCAGGTAAGCTGTTGCATATCCGGCTTCACCAATAGTAACCCGGATGGTTGGAACAACATCCTCGATATCCGTACCAATCACTTCACTTCCATCTCCGCCTACCAGCAACATATATGCTTGGAACGGAGCCAGATACTGCTTGTCGGCATCCTCAGGCTCAGCAGAAGCTGTCATCCTCCAGGTCAAGTCGGGCTGCATCACATACGCCTTCCTGTTATAACCCTCGGCATGTGTCAGTCCCTTCACTGTACCACATAGCTTAAAGTCACCAACAGACGTTGCAGCATCCTCCTGAGTAGGTGCTATAGACACATTCTTGGCACCGAGGCGGAGTTTTCCGCCTTCCACTTCATTTGCCCGATGAACCTTGTTCGGTTGTTGAGTAGGAGCCCCCTGATTCAGTTGCATCAGATATGGTTGGTAAGCCTGCATAGTATTACCTTCCAATGGTGTAAACGAAACGTTGCCGTCTGTTGTGGCATCCAAGACATAAACTGTAGCATCCTGTGGCACATCACAGTCATAAGGCAGACATACTGTCATAGCCTCACCCTGCTCTACTGCACGTTCATACACAACGTTTTCCACCTCCAAAGGCTTGTCGGTCTCGAATCCTGATACTTCCGTCAGGTCGAGTGTCTCGCATGTTCCGTCTCCATTGATAACGTTCGTTACGGGGTTAGTCGTGCTGACACCTTCCGGCAGGGCAATAATGACGTTAGAGGGTTTCTCGTCGAAGGCTTCTGATGCCACCTCTGTTACTTGATAGGTCTCACCCTCCCCGTCTTTCAGAGATGCAGGGATATCCTCCTTGCCGCTCAACATTCCCTCTGTCAGTTCGGTAATCACCACATGGCAGGTATCCTCCTGAATTGTTACACTGGCCTCCACCTCGTTGCCAGCCTCATCAGCCAGTACCTGAGGTACAAAGACGGTCAGTGTACCGCTTTCGCCTACAATGTCATAGTTGGCTGCTTCGCCTACCAGAACCTTAATTGTATAGATGCCTGCAACGGCATCCGCAATCTCCTCGCAGATGGCTACAGATGGCTTCGAGACAACATCTTCTGTCTCATCGTTCACGAAGCCCTTGTGCCTTACCGTCAGTTCAGGCATGGGAGTACCCAGTTCCATCAACTTATTATCAGCAATGGCCATCAACTGAGCTTTCTTAATGATGAAACCAGCGTATCCGCTAACGGTGTAGTTGCCGTCTTTTGCATCCGTAATGATAACCTGGGCTTCTCCGGCATTCACGTTTGCCTTGTAACCTACGGTGTATTCTGATGCAGGGATAACCGTCTCGCCGTCCTTCACCACAACGGCAGGTGTCTTGGCAGTACCGTCATAGACGAAGGTCTCCTCTGCGAGCTCAATGACAGGCTTGTCTATTACCTTCTCCTTGATGGTTATGCTGATGCTTTCCACATCCGTATCCTCATGGTTCTGGTCGCCTGCCACATAGTAGTACAGCGTGTAAGTTCCTGCATCTATGCCTGTAGGAATAGCAAGACTGAAAGAACCCGCCTTGTCAAGGCTGTACTGCATTACACCATCTGTAGCATCACCAGCCTCTGCCAGAGCCTGAGGAGCTCCTGTGTAGGTCAGTTCTGAGGGAACGGGAGCCTTGGCAACAACACAGGAAGCCTTACTGATGGTAGCCGTAGCAATGGTCTGCTGACCCTCTACTGCCAACTGGTAGTTGCCGATGCTTTGGCCGTCCAGTTTCAGTTCACTGATGGTTACCTGCTTGTCTTTGCCAGCATTGGCATCAACGAAGATGCCCTTGGCAGTAACAGTCAAAACATCACCTTGCACAAGGCCTTCAAAGACCACAGCATCATAGTTCAGGGTAGCAGCGGTCGTTCCGTCATAGACCTTGTCTACGGCTGCAATACCACTGACCGCAACTTCCTTCTTGTCAATTACCACCGTCACCGTCTTAACCTCGGAATCAGCATGATTGCCATCGCCCTCTACCTTATAATATACGGTATAAGAGCCGGCAGTGATACCTGTAGGCAGGTCTGCCAGATAGTTCTCGCCATCCACACTGTACAACAGGGTACCGCCTATGGCATCGCCTGCAGTTATCAATGTCTGAGGTTCTCCGGTATAGAAAAGTTCCAGAGCAACTGGGGCTGCTGCTATGTCAGATCCTGCCTTTTCAATGCTGAAGGTTGCCTGACCACTCACGGTATAGTTACCACCTTCTACATCCTTGATAATAACCTTGGCTGCACCCACATTCACATTGTCCTCATAATCTACAGCGTATTCCGTTGCAGGTATAACTGTCTCGCCGTCCTTCACTACTACACTAGGCGTCTTGGCATTGCCGTCATAGACAAAGCTACTCTCGCTTAGTTCAATGACAGGCTTGTCTATCACCTTCTCAGTAATGGTTGCCTTGGCAGTTGTCTGCTGACCCTCTGCTGCCAGTCGGTAGTTGGCAATACTGGTGCCGTCTAATGTCAGTTCGCTGATGGTCACCTCCTTGTCCTTGCCTGCATTGGCATCAACGAAGAAACCCTTCGCCGTAACCGTCAGTTCATCACCCTCCGCCATACCGCCGAATATCACGGCATCAAAGCCAAGGGTTACAGCGGTGGTCATGTCATAGACCTTATCCATAGCCGTAATACCGCTGACGGTGATTGCCTTCTTCTCTATGCTAACAGTTACAGACTTCACCTCAGAGTCTGTATGATTGCCATCACCCTGTACCTTATAATATACGGTATAGGAGCCGGCATCAACAGCCTTTGGCAGGTCTGCCTGATAGTTTTCGCCATCCAGACTATACAACAGGGTACCGCCAGTAGCATCACCGGCAGAAATCAATTTCTGAGGCGCTCCAGTGTAAGTAAGCTGCAGGGGAACCGGGTCTGCCGAGATGACAACCGTTGCCTTCACGATGCTGAAGACAGCCTGACCGCTCACCTTATAGTTACCACCTTCTACATCCTTGATGATAACCTTGGCTGCACCCACATTCACATTGTCCTCATAATCTACAGCGTATTCCGTTGCAGGTATAACCGTCTCACCGTCCTTCACTACCACTTCTGCAAGTGTCTTGGCAGAGCCGTCATAGATGAAGCTACTCTCGCTGAACTCAATAACAGGCTTATCTACCACTTTCTCAGTAATGGTTGCCTTGGCGGTTGTCTGCTGACCCTCTGGTGCCAGTCGATAGTTGGCAATGCTGGTGCCAGCCAACTTCAGTTCGCTGACAGCAACCTGCTTGTCCTTTCCTGCATTGGCGTCAACGAAGGCACCCTTGGCACTTACAGTCAGTGCATCACCTTCCACAAGGCCACCAAATACTACGGCATCAAAGTTCAGGGTTACGGCTGTTGTCCTGTCATAGACCTTATCCATGGCTGTAATACCGCTGATAGTGATTTCCTTCTTGTCTATGGCTACGGACACCGTCTTTGCCTCAGAGTCTGTATGGTTGCTGTCGCCCTGCACCTTATAATATACGGTATAGGAACCCACAACAGTAGCCTTGGGCAGTTCAGGCAGGTAGTTTTTCCCATCCAGGCTGTACAGCAAGGTTCCGCCTGTACAATCACCGGCAGACACAAGTGCCTGAGGCTCACCTTCGTAAATCAGGTTCAGCGCCTTAGGATCTTCCGTCACCACCGTTGGAGCCTTGGTAATGGTGTACGTTCTGGAGACAGTCTCTATCCACGTACTGCGG
>CAMKTJ010000026.1 GCA_946415645.1 uncultured Prevotellaceae bacterium | reverse complement strand
TGTTAAAGGCAGTCTCTATGTTGGTTGTCAGGGACAGCAAGGTGTATAGCAGGAATACTAAGCCTACGCCCAAGAATACGCCGCTCTTGGTATGTTGCAGATAGGAGTCGACAAAGCCCAGAATTGTGTCCATAATCTCCGGGTTTATCTCCAGCGAGTTGCGTAGGCGTTCTTCCAGGAAGTTATCGAACCCGAATCCCTTGGCAATAGCAAAGATGATGGCCAATACGGGAACCGCCGCTAACATGCAGTTGTACGTCAGGGCAGAGGCGTAGCTCATGAGGTTGCTCTTCATGATGCATTCCGTAATGATGATGCCTCTCTTTAACATCCTGAGCTTAAATCTCTTGTATGGGGAGAGTTTCTGCTCGTTGATGTTCCATATGTAATCCAGGTTTCTCATCCTTGTCTGTATAAAAACAGAAAAAGGCAGTAAACTTGTAAGCCGGGTTCTGTGCTTTTACCCTTTTTGGGGAGAAAAAGTGCTTGTCATTTATCTACGACCTACGTCACCGCAGGCCTCTATCGTTCTACCCTCCAGCTCAGACGGGCCGCCTTCTCTTTTGTTCGCTGGTATACATGAACTTTCAACTCCCGGAATGCACAGCATTGATGTCACCACCAACCTGGTAGGCTCTTACCCTGCCTTCTCACCCTTACCTCATAAAGAGGCGGTTATTTTCTTCTGCATTTACAGACTCTTGCGAATCTCTTTCCGTTAGGAAGCGGGATGCCCTGTGTTGCCCGGACTTTCCTCTCGCTCTCTCATTGCTGACAGAGTTAGCGACAAGCCGGTTTACTGCCTAATTCTGGCTGCAAAGATACGAATAAAAGTGAAAAGTGAAAAGTGAAAAGTGAAAAATTTGCTACCGCGTGATTGAAGCAAATGGTCTGATTGATTCTATAATTATCTCAATATACTATTAGTAAACGAATGTAAATACGCCCTATTGCAGCGTTTAACAACCGTTAATGATGTCGCTGTTCTGTTAAATATTAGCAAAAATCCTCTTCTGATATTACCTTGTTTATAAAAATTGATATATCTTTGTGATGTTTTAGTGATAAAAACTCAGAAAATTAACAAATAAAACTGATATACTTATGAAACAGACAACTAAAATGTGGATCGGAATGACTGTTCTTGCCTTTGCAAGCAGTGCTGTAACAGGTGCAGTGATTAAGAATACAACTGCCAAGGAAACTCCTGCACCCATCTTTGCGCCTTCTCCTGTTGCTGCTGCTGCACCAGGCGGTTTCGTAGATTTGACTTCTGCGGCCGAATCATCTGTAAATGCCGTTGTATATATTAAGGTAACGCAGACAGGTAAGACACAGCGCGTGACAGTTCAGGACCCGTTCAGTGACTTTTTTGGTGATTTCTTTGGTTTTGGCGGTAGAGGTCAGCAGCCACAGCAGCGTGAATACAAAGCTCCGGACAGACATGGTGCAGGTAGTGGTGTAATTATCAGCAGTGACGGTTATATTGTAACCAACAATCATGTGGTAGGCGAAGCTGATCAGATAGAGGTGAAGCTGAATGACAATCGCGAGTTCAAGGGTCGTATCATTGGTTGTGACCCAACTACCGACTTGGCGCTGATAAAGATTGACGGTAAGGATCTTCCTACTATTCCCATCGGTAACAGTG
Source organism: uncultured Prevotellaceae bacterium (assembly GCA_946415645.1). Taxonomy (GTDB): domain Bacteria; phylum Bacteroidota; class Bacteroidia; order Bacteroidales; family Bacteroidaceae; genus Physcousia. The sequence continues at coordinate 33,788 of CAMKTJ010000026.1, read as the reverse complement.
ATGATTTGAAGCTGGGACAGTGGGTGCTGGCTGTTGGTAACCCCTTTAACTTGACCAGTACTGTAACCGCAGGTATCGTTAGTGCTAAGGCTCGTACCCTCGGTGCCAATGGTATCGAGAGCTTTATCCAGACCGATGCTGCCATCAATGCTGGTAACAGTGGTGGTGCTTTGGTGAACGAGAAGGGTGAGCTGGTTGGTATCAACGCTATGTTGTATAGCCAGACCGGTAGCTACAGCGGCTATGGTTTTGCCATTCCTACTTCTATTATGAACAAGGTCGTTGCCGACCTGAAGGTTTATGGTACCGTTCAGCGTGCTGTTCTTGGTGTACAAGGTCAGGATGTATCTAACTATATCGATATTCAGAAAGAAAAAGGTAATGATGTAGAGCTGGGTACAGTATCAGGTATTTATATCAGTAGTGTTACTGATGCAAGTGCTGCAGAGGATGCAGGTTTGGAGAAAGGCGATGTTATTACCGAGTTCGACGGCAAGAAGGTAAGCAAGATGTCAGAGCTGCAGGAGGCAATCGCTCAGCACCGTCCTGGTGACAAGGTTACCCTTAAGTACCTCAGAAACAAGAAGTCTCATACAGAAACTGTAACACTGCGTAACTCTCAGGGTACCACCAAGGTGATGGAGGAAGTGGATATAGACCAGTTGGGTGTTCAGGTTAAGCCTATTTCTGACGACGAGAAGAAGTCTATGAATATCGGTTACGGTCTGACTATCAGTGCTATCCGCAATGGTAAGATGAAGTCGGCTGGAGCTGCCAAGGGTACTATCATTCTGCAGGTTAACGATCAGAAGATGAATACCGTTGACGACTGGGAAGAGGCTGTCAAGAGTGCTAACCAGAGTACCGACCGTACCTTGTGGATTAAGGCTCTTACCCCAAGTGGTAGAAAGGTAAGCTATGTCATTGACCTGAATGAGTAGCATAATTGAGAATTGAAGGCGCAAGCGCCAATTGAGAATTGAGAATTGTTTTCGTATTTGTTTCCCCGAAATCTTGTCCATTTCGGGGAAACTTCGTATATTTGCGAGATAAAATCCAGAAATAAACTACAAGAATGAAGAGAAGCGCATTTTATATATTGTTTTTCTTTGCCTGTCTGCTGTTTCAGAACGCAGAAGCCAAAGTAAAGCAGAAACCTGTTTACATATTTGGTTTTGCAGCATCGTTCACAGATTCTATTGGATACATAACGGATGTCCAGTATTTGGATTCTGCCTATGTTGATACCAAGAGCAAGTTTTTGATTGGTCGCAATATGTACTCTGTTCAGTTGCAGCAGTACCTGCAGGAGAATATGGATTGCAAGAACCCTATAACATCCATCTTCTTCGCTGAGAAGAAAGAGAAACTGCAAAAGAAACTGCTTTCTGTACGTCGTAGGTATGAGAAATACAAGGACTATACTATAAAGACGGCTGGTTGTGTCTTCACGCCTGTTCCTTATATTGAACAAGAGGTTATGGATTATGTAGCTCCTGTCAAAACCGAAAAGAAGGCTGGCAAGAAAAACAAGAAATAATAAAGCCGGATGAAAGAGCGTAAACTGTTTTATCGAGTAGGTGGTCATGCCTTCTGTATAGTCTTCCATGACGACTGCAACGACGAGTCTCTGATTCCGTCGTTCTCTCGTTTTAAGATAGATGAGCCTGCCGAGTCTTTGCTTTTCACACTGACGGTGGATGATTCCTTCCGTTTCAGTAAGAAAGGCGAGGAGATAGGACAGTTTGATTGCGGAGGCTGTAATCATGGAGTGTATTGTACAGAGAATAATGAGTATCAGTATGAGATTTCTGATGTTCAGGGTGTTCTTTGCAGCTACATGCAGTCATCCCCCGATTTCAAGGAATCTATGGTCGCAATATTAGGCGAGACCTGGAGCCAAAGGAATTACGGGCTCAACAATGCATTGATGATGACGTATGCCTTTGCTTCGGCCGACCAGCTTACCATGTTGATGCATGCCTCTGTTATCCGTCATCAGGAGAAAGGCTATTTGATGACAGCTCCCAGCGGAACAGGCAAGAGCACGCATACCAGACTTTGGTACGATAACATCCCTGGCTGTGATTTGATGAACGATGACAATCCTGTGGTTAGGATTGTGGACGGTCAGGCCGTTGTTTATGGTAGTCCCTGGAGTGGTAAGACACGTTGTTACAGGAATATTCAGGCTCCCATTGGTGGCATAGTCCGCATTCAGCAGCGCCCAGAGAATAGCATCCGTAAGTTGTCTTCCTTGGAGGCTTTCAGCAACCTGCTTCCTGCTATTAGTAATATGAAGTGGGACAAGCGTGTGTATAAGGGAATCTGTGACGGCATTGCCGAGTTGATTCGTTTATGCGGAATGTACGAACTGGGTTGTCTCCCAGACGCTGCAGCTGCCCATCTTTGTCATGATACAATTGTTAAATGAGTGCCCTGAAGACCATAGTACGCTTTCTGCTAAGGCTGTTGCTGACTCCGTTCAGATTTTTCAACAAGCAAAGAAACGGCATAGCTCCCTCAGAGGTGAGGCATGAACTACCCAACGATGCTTTTCTGGGTCTTGTATCCGAGAAGTTGGCAGAAGGTCATACTGCTGTGATTTGGGTCAAGGGTTACAGCATGCGCCCCTTTATAGAGTTTGGTCGTGATAAGGTCAAGTTGGCTACAGCTACCGCCTGTCAGGTGGGTGATGCTGTGTTGGCTGAGATTGCCAAAGGCCATTATGTACTGCACCGTATCATCAAGGTAGAAGGCAATAAGTTAACCTTACAGGGTGATGGAAACGTCAGTGGCGTTGAGCATTGTACAATGGCAGATGTCAGAGGCGTTGTCACAGAGTACATCCGTCCCAACAGAATCCTCTCAGCTGATGATGCATGCTTGAAGCGGAAGATACGCATCTGGCGTACTTTGTTCCCCATACGCCGTTATCTGCTTTTCCTATATAAAGGGCTTATATAATGGCACCCCCTCCTTGCTCTCCCATGGGGAGGTAATATTTTTGAATTTTGAATTTTGAATTGAAAATAATACTAAGATGAAGATTAACGAAGGTTTTGAACTCCGTACAGTTTGTGACGAGAATGTTATAGTAGCCTATGGCCGTAAGAATATCGACTTCAGCAAGGTAATCAGCCTGAATGAGTCTGCTGCCTATCTGTGGAATGCTGTTATTGGCAAGGAATTTACCTGCCAGGAGTTGGCCGACCTGCTCTGTAAGGAGTATGAGGTGGATGCACAGACAGCATTGGCTGATGCAACAGAGATGGTAGCCGGTTGGAAGGAACTTGGTTTGGTTTCTGACTAAAATATACAAGCATAGTGGATTGGTTATTGGATATTTTACAGGAGATGGGAACCACGCTCAGGCTTCCAACATCCTTTGTGGTAATAGAATTCATAGGAACATTTGCCTTCGCATTGTCCGGAATCCGTCTGGCATCGGCTAAGCACTTTGATGTTTTCGGGGCTTGGATTGTGGGTATGGCAACAGCCATCGGCGGTGGAACCTTTCGCGACCTGATGTTAGGTGTGAACCCGTTCTGGATGACCAACAGTAGCTACTTTATCTGTTGTGGCATAGCCGTATTCTTTGTTATGGCATACGGTAAGTACCTGATTCGTCAGAAGAATACACTGTTCATCTTTGATACCATCGGATTGGCCCTTTTTAATGTCATCGGTATCGAGAAGACACTGAATATGGGTTTCCCTTATTGGACGGCCATTACTATGGGAACCATCACAGGTGCCGCTGGCGGTGTTATCCGTGATGTGTTCATCAACGAGGTGCCGCTGATTTTCCGTAAAGAAATATATGCCTTGGCCTGTGTGGCTGGTGGCCTTATATATATATTAGGTGTATGGCTGGGTATGTCGGTCGAGGTGAATGCCCTCCTGAGTAGCATAATGGTAATACTCATCAGGGTACTCGCTGTTAAATACCATTGGGTACTGCCCAGATTAAAGGGTGAAGAGGATTTAAGCTAAAATAAGGGAAAGCCATGAAGCAAGTGTTTGGGTTATCATTTTTTCGTTCTTCCATTTTCTCATTCTTACTCATCCTCCCGTACCTGGCAACAGCTCAGGTACAGCGTATTTATGACGAGAAAGTTAAAACGCTTACTGTGACGGTGGATGATGATCCGACTTTGCCTCCTATCTTATCCATGAAGAAAAGGCACACCTTGTCTATAGAATGGGATGAGATGAGCCATGACTATCAGCGATACGTCTATCACCTGCAGCATTGTACTGCCAACTGGGAACCTTCGGATGAGATCTTCGAGAGCGACTATATGTCGGGTCTTAATAATCAATTGGTTGAGGATTACGAGAAGAGTTTCAATACCACCCAGATTTATACGCATTATCGCTTACAGCTACCCTCTCAGCAACTGCGTCCTTTGTTGAGCGGCAACTATTGCCTGCAGATTTTCCATGAGGACGATGACATGTCAGAGGATACGCCTGTACTTGAGGTTCAGTTCTGCATGTATGAGAGTGTGGCTAGTATCAGGACGCAAGTCAGCAGTAATACGGATGTTGATTTCAACAGAGACCATCAGCAGGTGACACTTGGCATCGGATACGGAACCCTCAATGTGGTTGATCCTCAGCGTGAACTGAAGGTGGTTGTCTTTCAGAACCGTCGCTGGGATAATCGTGTAACAGACCTTGTCCCCAATATCCGTAACAATGCGGGCATAGAGTTTACGCATAACAGAAATCTTATCTTCCCGGGGGGGAGCGAGTTCCACAGGTTCGAGATTCTGGATGTGAATCGTACGGCAATGGGTGTTGAGCGTATGGATTGGTTTGATCCGTACTATCATGCAACGCTTTTTGCTGATGAGCCTCAGCATAACTACACTTACCTGAAAGACCAGAACGGAGTTTATGTCTTGCGCAGTTCTGATGATATAGACGATGCTATCACAGCAGAGTATGTGGTGGTACACTTCTATCTGCAAAGTCCCAGGCTTCCGGGTGGTGATGTCTATGTCTGCGGACAATGGACGGGCGAGCCTTTTAATCCTGAATGCAAGATGGAGTACGACGACATCCATAAACAGTACCATACTGCCGTATTGCTGAAGCAAGGCTACTACAGCTATCAGTATAGGCAGCAGGATGGTGCTACGGCACGTACAGAGGGAGATTTCTATCAGACAGAGAACGAATATAGCGTGCTGGTTTACTATCGTGGTCAAGGTGGGCGCTACGACCGTCTGGTAGGTTATTCTGTAACTAACTCGGGGATTTAAGCGATATGAAGACCTTCTTCCTTTCTTTTGTTTTGTGCCTGCTTTGCAGTCTTTCTGCAGAGGCTGTCACTTATACTCAGGAAGACAGCGTCCGGGTGGTTCAGCTGCTTCAGAGGGGTAGGATGCAATCCGGAGACCAGAACCTGATATTGTACTATGCCCATCAGTTCCTGGGTGTTCCCTATGTGGGGCATACATTGGAGGTGAACAAACAAGAAGAACTTGTTGTGAATCTCAGGGAGCTGGATTGCACCACGTTTGTAGAAACAGCTACAGCCTTGGCGCTTACAACCATGCATGGCGGAACTACTTGGCAGGATTATCTGCAATGGCTGCAAACCATCCGGTATAATAATGGTAAGTTGGACGGCTATTGTAGCAGGAATCATTACTTCAGTCAGTGGATAGCCAGTAACACCCGCTTGGGTTTGGTAGAGGAGCAGACGGGGACGGATTATCCCTTCATAGCCACCCAACAATTGCAACTTAATTTTATGAGTCAGCATCCTGGTTATTATGCTATGCTGAAGGACAATCCGGAAGATGTCAAGACCATAGCTCGGTTAGAGATGGCAACATCTGGAACGGTTGTCAGGTATATTCCTTCCAGTCTTCTGAATGAATCAAGAGACGTGCTGAAGTGTATCAATGATGGAGATATCCTGGCCCTAGTGACCAGCAAGAGCGGTTTGGATGTCAGTCATGTGGGCTTTGCAGAGTGGGGTAGTAACGGCAAACTGTACCTGCTGGATGCCAGTAGCATCCACAAGAAGGTAGTCCTGGAACCTATACCCCTCTTTCAGTACGCCCAGAAACAACCCACTATGTTGGGGATTAGAGTGATAAGATTAAGTGAAGAGTGAAGAACGCCGAAGGGGTCGCGAGCTAAACGCGAGAACGAAGTGGCAATGAAGAGTGAAGAATCAAATAATGTTCAATGCTCAATGTTCAATGTTCAATGAAAACTAACGGAGCTTTGTGGGTACCAACCCTGTATTTTGCTGAGGCATTGCCTTATATGGCAGTAATGACCTTGTCTGTAATCATGTATACTAACATGGGGCTGACCAATGCCGAGTTGGCGCTCTATACCTCTTGGTTGTATCTTCCCTGGGTCATCAAACCTATTTGGAGTCCTCTGGTGGATGCCCTCAAGACCAAACGCTGGTGGATTCTGACTATGCAGATTCTTATTGGTGCTGCCTTGGCAGGAGTCGCCCTTACGTTAGATGCCTCCTGGTGGTTGCGTGGTTCCCTGGCATTCTTCTGGCTGATGGCTTTTGGTAGTGCTACTCATGATATTGCGGCTGATGGTTTTTATATCTTGGGGCTTACGGAGCGTCAGCAGGCCCTCTATGTGGGTGTCCGCAGTACCTTCTACCGTATAGGCAGTATCTTCTGTCAGGGCGTTATTGTTATTCTGGCCGGATGGCTACAGCATTCTTTCTCCATCCCTGTTGCCTGGTGCATCACTCTCCTCCTTATGGCTGCCATCATGATTCTCTTAGCCCTGTGGCATAGCCGCGTCCTTCCTAAGGTAGAAGAAGTTTCTCCCTCCCTCGAGAGGGTAGGAGTGGGGTCTCTTTTCTCCTCTTTCTATGATACCCTTAAGGTTTTCTTCTCCAAACCCGGCATTGTCTTTGCCTTACTTTTCATGTTGTTGTTCCGTTTCCCAGAGGCACAGCTGGCAAAGATGGCACAGCCATTTATGCTAAGAACGATAGGGGAGGGCGGATTGGAACTGAGTACTTCCACTGTAGGCTTTGCATACGGAACGATAGGTGTTTGCGGACTCCTGGCCGGTGGCCTGATAGGCGGTTGGCTGGTCAGCCGTAATGGCTTACGCCGTTGGTGGTGGCCCATGATTCTGGCTATCTCTTTGCCTGACCTTGTCTATGTCTATCTGGCATACGTTCAGCCTTCCAATATGCTGATTATCAACTCCTGCGTTGCCCTGGAGCAGTTAGGTTATGGCTTTGGCTTTACGGCCTATTCCTTGTTCCTGGTTTACTTTGCCAAGGGCGAGAAAAGTACCTCTGTTTTCAGTATCTGTACCGCTTTCCAGGCATTGGGTATGATGATCCCAGGTATGTTTGCCGGTTATCTGGCTGACAGCTGGGGCTTCCCCATTTTCTTCTCTTTTGTCTGCCTCTGTTGTTTGGTAACCTTCGTCGTCAGTGCCTTAGTCAAGATTCCAGAGAATTAAAAACCCACTGCATTGTGGTAAGCAGTGGGCTTTTCCCATTTTAATAGGCTATTTCACTTGTAGATAGCTTTTTATTGCTTTCACATAGTCCTCAAAGGCTTTCAGACCTTCGGGTGTTATGCGGCAGATGGTGCAAGGACGCTTACCCTTGAAGGTTTTTTCTACCTCTATGTATCCTGCTGCCGACAGTTTGTCTATCTGCACACTCAGGTTGCCTGCCGTAGCTCCCGTCTGCTCCTTGATGTAGGGGAACTCGGCTTCTTCGGCACTTACCAGCAGCGACATGATGGCCAGTCGCAGCTCTGAGTGGAGTAGGGGATCTAATGGTTCAAACATAGGCTATTTCTGTCTTTTAAGCATCAAGCCTGGGAGCATCAGGCCAATGAAGGCAAAGGTGGCAACGATAACGCCTGGGATGAATCCTTTTACAAATATACAGTAATTAGAGATGCTGCCGGCAATGGGACTTAACAATGTTTCTGTTCCACTCATTGTTTCCCATATAAAGCCTCCGATACCGCCTATTATTCCACACCAGACTACCCAACGGCTTTTAAGGATATAGCCTGTAATTGTAACAGACATACCCATCAACAGAAGGATAGTACGCATTGGGTGTATGATATGCATTGCAAGTATTTCAGGTCTTGGGGCACTGCATATTCCCACAAATAGATTATTAAGATTAGCCCACAGATAGAATGATAGCGTAAAGATGGCAAATGTAATCCATGTTTTCTTTACCATTGTGCCTACGAAACTGACAGGTGCAGGAGCTTGTTTGCGTAAGGTAAAGCGGGTGACCGCGTAGATTATAAATGGCAGTATAAAGTATAGCAGATAAAATGCCATATTGGATGTTAATAATACTCCTGTGCCTATAATCAATGCTGTGGTCATTGTACAGATACCTGCAATGTAAAGCGACTGTCCTACACTTTTGGATACTTTTTTACGACTTTGAGCTATTTGCTCGGTAATAATTTCAAGACTGCGCTCGGCAGTCAGATTGTTCTGTTCTTCCATTGTTTTTTTACTTTAAGGTGGTTACTCATTTTGTTTCTGTTTTTGGTCTTGTACATGCTCCTGCAGAAAGCACGTACTTAACCTTGTTTATTCGAATAACGATGCAAATGTAAAGATGTTTATAATATAAACCAAATTATAACGTGAATTTCTTTTTGCCTTTCTACAATATTTAACACTTAAGGGTCATATGCCTTATAAATATATAGAGTATTGGTGCAAAAACATTGACTTTGTTTCGTACTGAAGGAACTTTTTACTACTTTTGTGACGTTTTAGCCAATTGTTAGCTCTATGAAAAAGATTCTATTATATATTGTTGCCTTTGTAGTTAGTCTTAGCGTATGGTCACAGGTGACTGATTATCAGAACTGGATGAGGGGACTTGATGATGACGCCTTCATCTGCCAACTCTCTTTACCTGGTGCACATGATGCCTGTTGCAGTTCCTTCTCGGGGGTGAGTGCCATTGGTGCAGCCTTTGCCGGTAAGGTGCAGACAAAATCTGTGCAGCAGATGCTGCCTCTGGGTGTTCGTGTCTTCGATCTGCGTCCTGCTGTTAAGGACGGCAAACTGACTATCTGTCACGGCATCCTTGTTACAAGTTTCGACTTCAACACCATCATGCAGCAACTATGTACCTATTTGGATGCTCATCCGTCAGAGTTCTGCATTGTGACTATCCGGCACGAGGTAGAAGCTGATGACGGGGACTCAAGTTTTGGCTCTAAGTTGCAGGCAAGCCTTGCTGCTATCAAGGATCATCTAATGAATTTCCGTCCCAATCTTACCGTTGGCGAAGCTCGTGGAAAGATCCTTTTCCTTAGTCGTGATGCATACGACGAGCCCATGTATGGTGGCAGATTTGCTGATCTGAGCAACAACCAGTCGGATATCAACAACATGCTTGGTGGACACTGCTATGGCCCCGGCACATACAAGTGCTCGTGGTGGGTGCAGGGCTATTACGAGTATTCCGAAGTCAATGCCAAGAAAAGTGTCATACTTGCCATGCTTAACAAGAGCTGTGAGCTTGCCGGTAAGTACAGTTATACATGGGCAGAAAACGGGTTGGCAGGTTATAAGGAGACCGGTACCAACTCAGCCTGCCAGGCCAATGCCCAGGCCTGCAATCCTTACATGCAGGGACTTCTCTCGTCTGGCAACTACAACGGCCCTGCCGGGCTTGTCTTCATGGATTTCTGTTGTGACGGGGATAATTCCGGCTACTACGGCTTGAGCCTAACAAAGGAGCTTATCAACCATAACTTCCGCTATACAATGTCTAAGCAGGGAGACCCTATCTATGATGGAAGCGGGCACCTTTTCCTTGCTCCTAAAGGACAGGAGATGATGTGGGAGGGTAAAGTCCTTCGCAAGGAAAGTACCACTATGATGGCACCTTCTGGATGGTACAGAGCGGATTATGATGACTCTGACTGGGAAACAATGCGCTTTCCTACAGCCTCAGCTGGTACTGCCGCACCTTATTTCTCGCAGTGGGACGGCACAAACAACACCGTCTTTATCCGTCGTGAGTTCTATATCGACCATGACCCTTCAACTGCCAACTACAAGTTCTATGCTCGCCATGATGATGATTACAAGGTCTACATCAACGGCAGACAGCTTGATAGTCAAACTGGATCGATAAGTGACTATCGCGTCGTTAACATTGCACCTTCCAGATTGTCTATGGGGCGCAATGTCATTGCCATTCAGGTTAAGCAGTTTACAGGTGCAGCCTACTTTGACTGTGGGGTGCTGTGTACTACAGAGCCTACTTCATTAAGTGAAGAATTAAGAATGAATAGTGAAGAATTATTTGATGGGGCTATTTATAACCTTGCCGGCCAACGCCTTAGTAAGCCACAACGCGGCCTCAATATTATTAATGGCAAGAAGATATTCTATTAGTTCTGTTTCGTGGTAGATTTGAAATTCGGTCATTAAAACCAAAGTCTGTAGTGCTATCTCTGCTATTGGTAGGGTAGCCCCTGTTTAATTTTCGGATTCGGACGGTCGCTCGCACATATCAGGCCGCCCGCCCGCAGATATACGGGCGGCCGCCCCAATATATAAGGCCGGGCGCCCGAATCGGGCAATCCTACGTATCGCTCCCTGCAAACCCTATTCTTTTTCCTTGCAAACCCGTGTTTTGCTCCCTGCTTACCCCTTGCTTTTGAACCCTGAGGAAACCCTGAGGTAAATCTGAGGTAAATCTGAGGTACTCCTTCTTTACTCCTCCTTTGTAGCAAGGGCGTAGCATAGACGTAGCAAGGGCGTTCAGATATCGATGAGATAGTATGCAGATAGTGTGGGAATACTCCGAGGTAGGGGAGCTTCAATTAGCCCGGAGTAGATGAAAGGACTGTTTCCCTAAAGCACTTTTTCTATAAAACTTTTTGCTATTTCAGAATCTCTTCGTATTTTTGCAATATAATCCCTAAGGAAAGTGGTCATATCTGCTCATATTCCTTCTCGAATCAATACTTTGGGACAAAAGGAAAGTAAACAAGATGAAATATGTGTGTTGACGTTTTTTGTCTGGAAGTTAGCGCTGACTTGTTAATGTAAATGATAGTACTAAGTTTAAATAATGATCACAATGAATAGATGTTTATTATTTATCTTATTAGCATTGTTACCAAGAATCGCAAGTGCTTACGATGCTGAGATTGATGGCATCTTCTATGATTTCTCTGGAAACAAGGCCACGGTAACTTATAAAGACGGTGCTTGGTATAATTCTTATAAGGGTGATTTGGTCATCCCCACATCTGTTACCTATGAAGGTAAGACCTACAACGTGACCGCCATTGGAGATAAAGCTATATGTAGTTGCACAAACCTAAACTCTATCACTATCCCTGAGAGCGTTACTATTATTGGGTATGAGGCGTTCTATTGGTGTTCCAGCCTAACTTCCATCAGTATTCCCGGGAGTGTGAAAAGTATTGGTCACCATGCTTTTTATCATTGCACCAGCCTTAAATCCGTTACCATCTCCGAGGGGTTGACCACTATATATGACGGGGCTTTCTGGGAATGTAGTGCTCTGACTTCTATTTCAATCCCTAATAGTGTGAAAACAATCGGAAGTGGGACTTTTAAAGATTGTACTAGCCTGACCTCTATAGTTGTTTCCGAAGGTATGGAAAGCATCAGTGATAATACTTTCTTCGGCTGCCTTAATCTGTCCTCTGTTACCATGCCAAATGGTTTGAGACGCATCGGAATGGGGGCTTTCTACAATTGTATGTCTCTTACTTCCATTACAATCCCTGAGAGTGTAACTTTGATTAAAGAATCTGCGTTTGAGGGCTGTAGATCTTTGAGTACAGTCACGCTGAACTGCCCCAATGTCGGCTCATGGTTTGCTAACCTGAAATCATTGAAGGAAGTTACGTTTACAGAGACTGTGACAAATATTACAGACAATGCATTCTCCGGTTGCTCGGGCTTGACTACCGTAACCATTCCCAATAGCACAACTGCTATCGGGGAAAATGCCTTCCGGAATTGCAGTAATTTGAATTTTGTCAGCATCGGCAATAGTGTAGCGAGCATCGGCACGAATGCTTTTGCTGGTTGCAGTAATCTGCAATTATATGTCGAACGTGGCACGGATGGCTTGCTGTCCGTTTGGAATTATGGGAAAGACCCCTATGAGGCTAGTACGTCGCAATTGTTATTACGTCCTTCTCTATCGGAGATTTCCAAGACCCAGACCACCGTCAGCTTTAGCGTTGACAATGTTTACCCAGAGTTGAAATATGAATGTGAGAACTATACCGAAAAGTTAGGGGAAAATGAATATATTATAAAAGATTTGAGACCAGATTGCGCGCAGTTGGTCAATCTCAGCGTTAAATCTGCCAACAATACATATAGTTCCACTTTTAAGGTAACGACAGCACCAATTAGTCCCACACTCACTTGCGAAGTCCTTACGGCATCATCTATGACAGTAAAGATTGGCTACATCGAGGGAGATGCGAAAGTGGTGGCTTATAAATTGGAATTGAATGGAAACGAGATACCATCAGACGTGGGAAAATTCTGCGGCCTTGATCCAGGTAGCTATTACAATTTTGTGTTCAGCGTGATAGTGGAATGTGGCGAAGGGGAACAATACAGATATTATGCCACACAATATCTCAGAACCGACAAACTAAGATTCGATACCCAGCAGCCAAAGGTCATTGCCGATGGTGATGTTGTCATAGCGGCAGAATCGAACCTTGATGACGAGGAAACAAATGTGGGTTTTGAATGGCGACGTATTGACTGGACAGATGATTTTGCCTCGAACACAAGCGGTGCCTATTTGTATGGCGGTCGGATGGAAGGAAATATCCGAAACTTGAATCCAGACAAGCTTTGGAAGTACAGGCCCTATTACGAGTCTAATACGGGGAAGCGTTACTACGGAGAATGGGTTGGCATTGACCCGACGAACACCAGCTACTTCGAACCTTCGATTTACACCTATCCAACAAATAACGTTTCAGAAAACGCAGCGGAAGTGAAAGGCTATGTCATGCAAGGCTCTGAGAACGTAATTAAACAGGGCTTTGTGTATTGGAAGAAAAGTTTACTTACTAGAAATAATACCAAGATTATACCGGCTAATGCTAAGATGGTTGAGGCTAAAGGTAATGTGATGATTGCAACACTTGATGATTTAGATTGTGATACAGAATACTGCTATGTGGCCTTTGTAACTACATCTGAAGGTGAAACATATTATGGCGAAGAGCAGACATTCAAAACAGACATAAACCAAGAGATGATTAATGGAATTGATGACATAAATCAATCTGGTGATGTAACAGAGGTAGCCCGCTACGACATCAATGGTCGCAAACTGACAGTTCCCCAAAAGGGTATTAATATCATTCGTATGAGTAACGGGACTAATAAGAAGGTGCTGGTGAAATAGCTCAATAAACTATTAATAACTATAGAAAGAGGGGTGAGTTCACCTCTCTTTCTCATTCCACCACGAATCCTTGGTGCGGCATATTGACTGAACGATGCAGTTCATGGTTTTGCATTCTGCTACTGTGATGGTTTCGTTAACCCTTCGGTAAGCATACCGCCATGGAGTAACAATCAGTAATTTGTTGTTGCTGCAGAGATCTGTACGCCGTTCTGAAGGATGGAAGATGGTAGGGAAACCGTTGTCTTCGATAGTCACAACGGGGTATCCCTGATTTATGGCAGTATCAATGATATCACGCTCCCCTTTGGCAATGCGTGCGGAAACAAGAACAGCGCCAGAGGCGGCAGCAGAAAGGCAGCGGGCCTTGTGAACTTCAAACTGGCTGGCATCCTTACGATGGCAGACAACAGGCAGCAGGGTACCGTTCAGCAGTTGGGTGTTGCCGTAGCTGTCGCAGATGATGACGGTGCCATCAGTTAAAAAACGTTTCTGTAGCTCCTTCCATGTATCAGCATTAAACTGATAGGGGCTGCACTCGCGCTGCAGATAGCCTCTAAGGGCAGAAAGCGTAAGGGCTGTCCTGACAGAGGCCCGCTGCGGCTTTAGCCATTTGGGGTTGTTCTTGCGCATAAGGCGGTAGCGTGGGTTGTTACGGATGTATTCACGCTGCTGTTCCAGCTGTCCCTCCTTTAAAGGCATAACATCAACGTAGCCGTAATCAAAGAGGGGCGGGCGGCCTGTGGTGCCGGAAGAGGGGACTTTTTGCCCCTGCGGGTGAACCGTAGGGAGCGAGGACGGGGAAACCGCAGGGAGCGAGGTGGGGGATTCTTGCGGGTGAACCGCAAGAAGCGTGGGCGGGGATGGGTTACACGCGGGGGCAGGTTCTCCCTGCCATGTTTGGGCGGGTTGGCCTGTTAGTTCCCAGTAGCGGCGGTTACATCCCTTCTTAAAGCCGGCTATTACTTGCCCAAGATGTGTCTCACGTCCGTTGCTGCTTATGATATCACGGTGTACAACAACAATAAAATGCAGATGGTCTGGCATAATCACATAGTCCTGTACTTCTACCATGGGGTAGTGGGTGCGAATACTGTTCAGTAGTTCCTGCTCTACCATCTTGCCTATTTCCGAAAGGTGAACTTTCGGGGCGAGGGGATCGCCATCGGGTTTGCTGGCATCGCCAGTGATACGGCCTAAAGGCTGGAACTTACGTTCCATAACATTTATGGTAATGTGATAGGTTCCTGCCCATCGGTAGTTCTTCCGGCTACCGCGATATCCCATGTGCTTCTCAGCCTTTTGTTGCATCTTTGGGAATTCGTTGTGTGTTAAAGAATGCGCGCAATATGAAAATGACAATCCAGCAAATGGGGGCTATAAGGGTGTTTAGGAGGAAGAAATGGTGATAGCCTAACTGACTGACTAGGATGCCGCTGGCTATCATGGGAAGTAGCATACAGGTTGCTACCAGTGGAACGCTGAGCAAGTTGGCACAATTGCGGTAACGTTCGCCTGAAATCATGCTGAGTGGCATACGGCAGATGCTTAGTCCTAAGCCAAAGAAGAGCTGAGCCTGGAAGGTACCAACGCAGAGTGCCACCAAGTCGTTAGGCGTCTCGATGGTCATAAACAGGTAAACGGCAGGGGAGAGGCCTAAGACAAAGGTCAACGGCCAGAAAAGTTTCTCAACGGGAATCCAACGCATTAGGCTTCTGCCAATGGTCAATCCCAGGGTGAAAGCTATCACACCAACGGTACCCTGTGCAAAACCTATCTCCTGAATGGTACAGTCAAGTCCTCCGTTTGCAGCCTTATCAAATAAATAATGTACGCGTGCGAAGAACATAAGGCTTTGGGGTACCAGCATCAGGAACATACACAGAACATATACCCACCAATGGGGCTGTCTTCTGATACGTTCTATCACATGCACTTCGGCCTTTACTGATGCGCTCATGCTGTTTTTGCGGGTCTGGTCCTGTATTTGCGGATTGCGTAATATCAGCATGTGCAGCAATGTGATGAGCATGAATATGCCTGCCGTCATGTAGCAACCCATTGACCATGAATGTCTTATCTGACGGAAGAATACTTCTAGGTTACCCACCAGGATGATAAGTACACCATAGGTGAGGATGACAGCCAGTTGGGCAGAGGCAATCTTCAGATTAGTGTAGTATTTCTGTTGCCGAGGATAAAGCATTCGCTCGTAGTACATGCGAGCGGCCAGTTCGTGCCAGGCAACCAGAAAACTGATAACCATCAGGGCGCTGAAGACATACCAGATTCCTAACGAGAAAGCAAAGGCAAGGGCAAATAGAGTGGCACAGATAAGCGCCTCGTTAAGTAAGAGCATTTGCCTGAAATGACCAGCCCTGCGCACCCATGCCCTTAGGAAGGACTTGAGTATGCAGGGCAGGAATAATAAGGCTGCCAATGTGGTTGAAAGGGTAGTGGATGCCCCTATCTGCAGGAACATCAGCAAAGCCACAAAGGTAACTATGGCAGAGGGAATCTCCTCGGCTGCAAAGAGCGTGCTTATCCAGATTCCCGGTTTCATACGCTAGTAGCTTCTTGCTATCAGTACGCGAGCCTTGGCAGGCTTGCCGCTGACCATATCGGTACCTGGAGTCTGTTCAACACCGAAGGGTACGCAACGTATGGTAGCCTGCGTCTCTTCCTTGATCTGGGCCTCGGTCTCAGCAGTACCATCCCAGTGGCAAAGGAAGAAGCCGCCATCCTTAACGCGCTCCTTGAATTCCTCGTAGTTGTCGCATTCGTAGATATGAGCATCGCGGAAGGCTTTAGCCTTCTGGAAGATGTTCTTCTGAATCTCATCCAACAGGTTCTTGATATACTGCTCGATGCCATCGATGCTGACATTCTCTTTCTCCAAAGTGTCACGACGCATAATCTCAACAACGCCCTGCTCCAGGTCACGGGCACCCAGAACGAGACGAACGGGAACACCCTTCAGCTCGTAGTCGGCAAACTTGAAGCCAGGACGCTTGTTGTCGGCATTGTCGTACTTGACGCTGACGCCCATAGCCTTCAGGTTCTTGACGATTTCCTCAGCCTTGGCATCCAGCTGCTCCATCTGTGCAGGCTTGCCGATAGGAATAATGACCACCTGAATAGGAGCCAAAGCAGGAGGCAAAACCAGACCGTTATCGTCAGAGTGAGTCATGATGAGAGCACCCATCAGACGTGTGCTGACGCCCCAGCTGGTTGCCCATGCATATTCGGGCTTGTTGTCCTTGTTGAGGAACTGAACTTCAAATGCCTTACCGAAGTTCTGACCCAGGAAGTGGCTGGTACCGCTCTGCAGCGCCTTGCCGTCCTGCATCATAGCCTCGATGGTATAAGTGTCGAGGGCACCGGCGAAACGCTCAGTCTCACTCTTAACACCCTGAACAACGGGTACCGCCATGTAGTTCTCGGCAAAGTCGGCATACACCTTCAGCATCTGCTGGGCACGTGCTTCAGCCTCTTCGCGAGTGGCATGAGCCGTGTGACCTTCCTGCCAAAGGAATTCGCTGGTACGCAGGAAGAGACGGGTACGCATCTCCCAGCGCATAACGTTACACCACTGGTTAACGAGCAGAGGCAGGTCGCGATAACTCTGAATCCAGTTCTTGAAAGTGTTCCAGATGATAGTCTCAGAAGTGGGACGGATGATGAGCTCCTCTTCCAGACGTGCTGCAGGGTCAACCACTACACCGTCATGTGTCTCGTTGGTCTTCAGACGGTAGTGTGTTACAACGGCACATTCCTTGGCAAAGCCCTCTACGTGCTCAGCTTCTTTAGAGAGGAAGCTCTTGGGGATAAGCAGGGGGAAGTAGGCATTCTGAACACCAGTCTCCTTGAACTTGTCGTCAAGAATACGCTGCATCTTCTCCCAGATGGCGTAACCGTAAGGCTTGATGACCATACAGCCACGAACATCAGACTGCTCTGCCAAATCGGCTTTTACTACCAACTCATTATACCATTTGCTGTAGTCCTCACTACGTTTTGTGAGAAATTCCAATTCTTTTGCCATTATCTTTGTATTTTTTTGTTTGTCTGAAAATTATGGTTTAAACCATACAGTATGTTAAAACCGATGCAAAAGTACGAAAAAAACGCGGATTTTGCATGCTTCTCTCCAAAAATGTGTAACTTTGCGGTAATTTTGTAAAGAAGAAATTGTGTAACAACTAAATTAAGGAATAAAATGAAAAGTATTAAAGGATTGGTTGGAGTTCTTTCTGTAGCTCTGTTGGTATCAGGTTGTAACATGAGTAATACCACCAAAGGTGGTCTTATCGGTGGTGCAGGTGGTGGCGCTTTGGGCGCTGGTTTAGGTGCTGCTATTGGTGCTTTGGCCGGTGGTTCAAGCGGTGCTAAGTTAGGTGCTGCTATTGGTGCTGGTGTTGGCGTTGTTGGTGGTACAACCGCAGGAGCCATGATTGGTAAGAAGATGGATAAGGCTAAGGCTGCTGCTGAGGCAGTTGAGAACGCTCAGGTTGAGACCATTACAGACAAGAACGGCTTAGAGGCTGTAAAGGTTTCTTTCGACAACGGTATCCTTTTCAAGGTTGGTAAGTATGCTTTGCAGCCCGCTGCACAGCAGTCTCTGCAGAAGTTCGCTTCTACCGTACTGAACGTTTATACAGACTGTGATGTTGCTATCTATGGCTTTGCCAGCAGCGATGGCAGTGAGCAGACAAACCTGACGCTCAGCCAGAATCGTGCTAATGCTGTAAAGAACTATCTTACTGGTAATTGCGGCGTAAACAATGCTCAGATTAAGAGCGCTATCGGTTATGGTGAGAATCCTGAATACCTGATTCTTGATGCTAATGGCAAGGAGGATGTTAATGCCAGTCGTCGTGTAGAGGTTTATCTGTATGCCAGCGAGGCAATGATTAACGCTGCCAACGCAGGTACACTGAAGTAATAAAGCCCCCCGTCCCCTTCCGTTAAGGAGTGGAGGATTTATTATGTTGAAAAAGATTCAAAAGATAATGCAATGGATTGTGCTTCTGTTTTTCGGAAGCACAATTCTTGCTGTTATAGTCTATCGGTGGGTGCCTGTCTATGTTACCCCATTGATGGTGATTAGGTGCTGTCAACAGATGGCACACGGTGAGAAGATTAGACTGAAGCATCATTGGGTGCCCCTTGATGAAATGTCAATCTATATGCCTGTGGCTGTTATAGCCAGCGAGGATCAACTCTACCTGAAACATCATGGATTTGACTTTAAGGCCATTAACAAGGCCATAGAAGAGAGTAGGGCAGGCAAGCGTCACAGAGGCGGCAGCACCATATCCCAGCAAGCAGCCAAGAATGTATTCCTATGGCCTGCTCACAGTTGGGTGCGTAAAGGATTGGAGGTCTATTTTACAGGACTGATAGAGATTATTTGGGGTAAGCACAGGATTATGGAGGTTTACCTGAATTCCATAGAAATGGGCGATGGTATCTATGGTGCGGAAGCTGTAGCGCAGCAGCACTTCGGCAGGACTGCTTCAGAACTGACTCGGGCCAATTGTGCGCTTATTGCTGCTACATTACCTAATCCGTTGAGATTCAGTAGCAAGAATCCTTCGTCTTATATGTTAAGACGTCAGACCGCAATCATGAAACAGATGCGTTATATAGACGTTTTTCCCAAAAAATAATGGTCAAAATACACTTTTTGTTATGTAGAGTTTGCAATTTGACTGAAAATAAGTATCTTTGCACCGAAAATATAATATATTTCGGGTATGTTAGAGACATTCTTTCGGATACACCAATTTCTTTTGGAACATACGCAGGCTCCTGTCCGCAGAGCGTTGATGGACGAAATCGACTGGAAGCAGCGTTTGATAGGAATTAAAGGCAGTAGGGGTGTTGGCAAAACAACCTTCCTGCTACAGTATGCAAAAGAGAATTTTGGTTTACGGGATAAGAGATGCCTGTACATCAACATGAACAACTTCTACTTCCAGGGAAAGACACTATTCCAATTTGCCCAGGAGTTCCAACAGGCTGGTGGACAGGTACTGCTTATTGACCAAGTATTTAAACAACCAGACTGGAGCCATGAATTACGTTTGATTTACAACCGTATTCCTCGCCTGCGAGTTGTCTTCACAGGAAGTAGTGTGATGCGTCTCAAGGACGAGAATCCTGAGTTGAACGGTATTGTGGATAGCTACAACCTGCGCGGATTCTCTTTCCGCGAGTATCTGAACCTGAAGACAGGCGAGAACTTCAAGGCCTATAGCATCCGTGAGATTCAGAACCGCCACGAGCGTATTGCTCAGGAAGTACTGGCAAAGGTAGATCCACTGGAGCATTTCCGTAATTACCTTCATCATGGTTATTATCCATTCTTCCTGGAGAACAGTAACTTCAGTGAGAATCTGCTGAAGACCATGAACATGATGATAGAGGTGGATATCCTTCTCATCAAGCAGATAGACCTGAAGTATCTCAGCAAGATAAAGAAGCTATTGTATCTGTTGGCAACAGGTGGAACAGGTGCTCCTAATGTTAGTCAGTTGGCTAGCGATATGCAGACCAGTCGTGCTACGGTGATGAATTACATCAAGTACCTAAGCGATGCCAGATTGCTGAATATGATATATCGTCATGGTGAGGAATTCCCCAAGAAACCCTCTGGCCTGTATCTGCATAACACCAACCTGATGTATGCGATGACACCTGGTAAGACCGAAGAGGAGACCTTGATGGAGACCTTCTTCCAGAATGCACTCTGGGGCCGTCATAAGGTAGAGGCCGGTGACAGAAGCAGCACGTTTATCGTTGATGGTAAGCAGCGCTTCCGTATCTGCCTGGAACATCCCAAGCGTAAGAATACCGATGTCTTGTATGCCCTCTCTAATATTGCCGAGGGTGCCGAGCAGGAGATTCCTATTTGGGTTTATGGGTTCCTGTACTAATTCAAAATTCAAAAAGCAAAATTCAAATTCGGATAATTAGGATAAAGAATTTTATATAACTAACAATTTATTATGGCAAAAGAAAAGAAATTTGTGACATGGGATGGTAACACCTGTGCAGGACATGTTGCCTACATGTTCAGCGAGGTTGCTGCTATCTATCCCATCACTCCTTCATCTCCCATGGCGGAGCATGTTGACGAGTGGGCCGCTCAGGGGCGTAAGAACCTCTTCGGCGACACAGTAATGGTACAGGAGATGCAGTCTGAGGCTGGTGCAGCAGGTGCTGTTCACGGTTCTCTGCAGGCTGGTGCTCTCACTACCACTTTCACTGCATCTCAGGGTCTTCTGTTGATGATCCCTAATATGTACAAGATTGCCGGCGAGCTGCTTCCTTCTGTATTCCACGTATCAGCTCGTACCGTAGCCACTCATTCATTGTGTATTTTCGGTGACCATAGCGATGTTATGGCTTGCCGTCAGACCGGTTTCGCTATGCTGGCCGAGGGTTCTGTTCAGGAGGTTATGGACCTCTCTGCTGTAGCTCACTTGGCAGCTCTCGAGGCTCGCGTTCCTTTCATTAACTTCTTCGACGGTTTCCGTACTTCTCACGAGTACCAGAAGGTTGAGCTTATCGAGGATGATGATGTTCGCGACCTTGTAAACCAGAAGGCTCTCAGCGAGTTCCGTGCCCGTTGTCTCTCACCTGAGCATCCTCAGGCTAAGGGTATGGCCGAGAACCCCGAGACTTTCTTCGCTCATCGCGAAAGCTGCAACCGTTACTACGATGCTGTTCCCGCTATCGTAGAGAAGTACATGGCTGCTATCTCTGAGCGTACCGGTCGTAAGTATGAACTCTTCAGCTACTACGGTGCTGAGGATGCCGAGCAGGTTATCATCATGATGGGTTCTGGTACCGAGGCTGCTCGCGAGGCTATCGACTATGCAAATGCTCATGGCAAGAAGTATGGTCTGGTTAGCGTTCACCTGTATCGTCCCTTCAGTGTAGATCACCTGTTGAAAGCTGTTCCCGCTTCATGCAAGCGTATTGCTGTTCTGGACCGTACCAAGGAGCCCGGAAGCAATGGCGAGCCTCTGTTGCTCGACGTTAAGGACGCATTCTACGGCAAGCAGAATGCTCCCGTTATCGTAGGTGGCCGTTATGGTCTGGGTTCTGCCGACGTAACTCCTACCATGATTCTCAGCGTTTACGAGAACCTGGAGTTGCCCGAGCCTAAGAACCACTTCACCGTAGGTATCGTTGATGACCTCACCTTCACCTCTCTGCCCGCTAAGGAGGAGATGGCTCTTGGTGGCGAGGGTATCTTCGAGGCTAAGTTCTTCGGTCTGGGTGCCGATGGTACCGTAGGTGCTAACAAGAACTCTGTTAAGATTATCGGTGACAATACCAACAAGTATTGCCAGGCATACTTCTCTTACGACTCTAAGAAGTCCGGTGGTTTCACCTGCTCTCACTTGCGTTTCGGTGATACCCCCATCCGTTCTACTTACCAGATTAAGACTCCTAACTTCGTGGCTTGCCACGTTCAGGCTTATCTGCGTATGTACGATGTACTGCGTGGTCTTCGTCAGAACGGTCAGTTCCTGCTGAACACTATCTTCGATGGTGAGGAACTGGTTAACTTCTTGCCCAACAGCGTAAAGAAGTACTTCGCCCAGAAGAATATTACTGTTTACTATATCAACGCTACCAAGATTGCTCAGGAAATTGGTCTGGGTAACCGTACCAATACCATCCTGCAGTCTGCATTCTTCCGCATCACCGAGGTTATCCCCGTTGAGTTGGCAGTAGAGCAGATGAAGAAGGCTATCGTTAAGTCTTACGGCAAGAAGGGTGAGGATGTTGTAAACATGAACTACGCTGCTGTTGACCGCGGTGGTGAGTACCAGACATTGGCTGTTGACCCAGCATGGGCATCTCTTCCAGATGACGAGCCAGTTAAGCGCGACGAGCCTGAGTACATCACTAACATCGTTCGTCCTATCAACGCACAGGCTGGCGACTTGCTTCCAGTTTCTGCATACAAGGGCATCGAGGATGGTACTTGGGAGCAGGGAACTGCTGCATACGAGAAGCGCGGTGTATCTGGTCTTGTTCCTGTATGGAATGCTGAGACTTGTGCACAGTGTAACTCTTGTGCATACGTTTGTCCTCACGCTTGTATCCGTCCATTCGTTATGACCGACGAGGAGGCTGCTGGCGTAAACGGCGCATCTCTTGAGATGAAGGCTCCTGCTGCATTCAAGGGCATGAAGTTCCGTATTCAGGTAGGCGTTATGGACTGCTTGGGCTGCGGTAACTGTGTTGACGTATGTCCTAAGAAGGATGCAGAGGCTTTGAAGATGGTTCCATTCGACCCATCATCAGAGGACGCTGTTAAGGAGGCTAACAACTGGAACTACTGCGTAAAGAACGTTAAGTCTAAGCAAGATCTTGTTGACGTTACTTCTAACCCACGTATGAGCCAGTTCGCTACTCCATTGTTCGAGTTCTCAGGTGCTTGCTCTGGTTGTGGTGAGACTCCATACGTTAAGTTGATTTCTCAGTTGTTCGGCGACCGCGAGATGGTAGCTAACGCAACAGGTTGTTCTTCAATCTACTCAGGTTCTATCCCATCAACTCCTTACACTAAGAACGAGAAGGGTCAGGGTCCAGCATGGGCTAACTCACTCTTCGAGGACTTCTGTGAGTTCGGTCTCGGTATGACAATCGCAAACAAGAAGATGCGTGCTCGTATCGTAACTCTCCTTCAGGAGCTTATCGCTAAGGATGACACTCCAGCTGAGTTCAAGGCAGCTGCTGAGGAGTGGATTGCAGGCAAGGACAATGCAGAGGCTTCAAAGGCTGCTGCTGCTAAGCTCGCTCCAGCTATCCAGGCAGGTCGTGAGGCTGGTTGCCCAACTTGCAAGCAGCTCTCTGAGCTTTCACACTACCTCGTTAAGCGTTCACAGTGGATCATCGGTGGTGACGGTGCTTCTTACGATATCGGTTACGGCGGTCTCGACCACGTGATTGCTTCTGGTGAAGATGTCAACATCCTCGTGCTCGATACTGAGGTTTACTCTAACACTGGTGGTCAGGCTTCTAAGGCTACTCCTCTTGGTGCTATCGCTCAGTTCGCTGCTCAGGGTAAGCGCATCCGCAAGAAGGATCTGGGTATGATTGCTACCACCTACGGTTATGTATATGTAGCTCAGATTGCTATGGGCGCTGACCACGCACAGACCCTCAAGGCTATCCGCGAGGCTGAGGCATGGCACGGACCTTCCATCATCATCGCTTACGCTCCCTGTATCAACCACGGTCTGAAGGCCAAGGGCGGTATGGGTAAGAGCCAGGCTGAGGAGGCTAAGGCTGTTGAGTGTGGTTACTGGCAGTTGTGGCGTAACAATCCTGCTCTGGCAGAAGAGGGTAAGAACCCCTTCCAGTTGGATAGCAAGGAGCCCGATTGGGATAAGTTCCAGGACTTCCTCGAGGGCGAGGTTCGTTTCCTCTCTCTGAAGAAGGCTGCCCCCGCAGAGGCTCAGGAGCTTTACGATGCATGTAAGGCTGCTGCTAAGCGTCGTTACCAGAGCTATATCCGCAAGACTCAGGAAGACTGGAGCTTGTAATTAGCTCATTCATCTCATATTCAAAAAGGGCACCCAAATCGGGTGCCCTTTTATGTTATGTACAGTGTGGAAAAAGTTCTACTCCCGCCCTCCACTTAGAGAGGGCCAAGAGTAGATACTTTATCAGTTACAGAATCATTTGACGGTTCTCTTCTGACCATTGATGATGTAAACACCCTTGTTCAGTTTGGAGTTCAAGTTTGAGTGTTTAGCATCACCTGAGTGTTGAATGTTAATCTTGCGACCACTCAGGTCATATACAGATTCTTCATTCTTCGCTCTTAACTCTTCCCCCAATGAAGTAGCCTCGTCCAGTTCGATAACCAACGGATTCGTGGGTGTTCCGTAAACACCGTCGGCCTCGAAGGTAACAACTGTAGGAGCATCAACAATCTGGTCGTCAACGGCTACTTTGAAGCAGAGAGTGGTCTCATCTTCGCCAGGGATAGTCAGATATGCAACACCTTGTGCATTGGTCTGAGCCATGGCACGGCATTCGTCATCAGCAAAGATTCCCAATTCTGAATTAGGCAGAGCCACACCTCCGTTTAATACCTTAACAGCCATTGTGGCGTTGTAAGGATACTTGCGGAAGCTGACGGGATGGAAGGCAGATACATTCTCTGCTGTTGTCACCTTGTCCATATCCTCAAACAGGTATTCCTTTGCATATCTTGAGACAGTTGAGCCGGGATAGCTGAATGAGTAGTTGCCGTTGCCATTAATCTTTAGAATGTATCCAACACTAGGCTCCATGATTGCCAGAGAGCCTGACCACTCATACACATCGTAATAAGCTACACCTCTTTGTCCCTTCAGTATGTCGCCTTCCGACTTTTCCAGACCAGAGAGGGCATTGGCTACTGATGCAACCTGTTGGCCGTAGTAGCTGATCCAGTTCCAGCCATTTCCGACGGAAATAACATTCTCGGCAGGATTGATGCGCTGACCCACAATACGCAGGGTACTGGGTTTGTTCATCTGAACGGCATACATTTCCTTGTTGTTCAGGTCTCCTGTCAGATTACCGCCCCAGACACCGTTCTCATTTGACAGATACTGTGTCTGACTCTTAACAGATATAACATCATTAGCAACCTTCTCAAATACGGCAGGAACGCTCTTTTCCTTAGGTGTTACGTTAATAGAAATCCAGTTCCATCCCTTCTTCAGGTCAATAGACTGTTCAATGATATCTTCAACTGCAAAGGCAATGGGCTCCTTGTAGTTTCCTACCAAGGTCAATGGATTAAATACAATCGCCTTGTTAGGCGTAACAACTGGATAGAGTGTACCTGTAGAGGCATCATAGGCACGGAAGGTTACGGCCTTCCTGATATCGCTGTTCTTCTCATCAGTGTTGCCATAGATGTCCATGGTGATGTAGCAAGCATCGTAACGGGCGTTGTAAACGGGATGTGCTATGCCACGACATTCCTCGCCAATGAATGCTGCCAGAATATCATCCTCGTCATCTACAGGAAGATTGTCTATCTGAACCTGACCGATTACGTTCATAGAGTTTTCGAAGTCGTTGGCGTTAACAGCCCAGTTGGGGATATCACCGTTAACCTTGATGTTCAGTGTCAGAGGAACATCTATGCCATCGTTACCAGAGAGGTATATGGTAGCCTCATGACGTCCCAATGGGGCAGAGGGCGCTACGGTGAAGATTACCTTGCTCTCGTTCCTTGGGTTTGTAATACCGTATTCATTGTCAGCTGTCAGCCACTCAGGCATACCCGTGAGAGTCCACATCTGCTGCTGTCCGCCCAGGTTCTTGATGGTAGCGGTTACATTGGTTTCTTCTTTCACATGCTGCTCAACGTTCAGGTTGTCGTCTTCCCAAACCAATTCCTTGCGGTTAACGAAGGCGCTCCAGATAGCATCATTAGAATAGTTACCGTTCATGTCACTCACGTTGCGGATGTTGAAGTTCAGCGTACAACCTTCGATGGTAGCAGGATCCTCGTCAATCTCAATAACAATCTTCTCATCTGATGCTACGTAGGTAAAGTTAACATTCGTCTCTGTGGGTTTTGTACGCAAGGCAGGAGCCTCATCCACGTAGTTGAGAGTTGATGGCTGAGAGTTGAGAGACTTCACTTCTGCCAGCAGACCGCTACCGGTAAGATCCTTTGCTGTGCCTATGGTCACTACTTGGTTATAGTCATCCAACGTCTTCGTCTCAAAGGGATAGTAAGCCTTGAGACCGCCTTCCTGACCTGTGAAGCGCACCTTACGGTTCTTAGAGAGCAGATCACCGTTCATGGTAGCACCCCATACACGTACTTCATCTATCTCACCCTTGAAGGCGTGGTCGTAGGTGTGCTGGTCTGTACCTCCGATGTTTTCATCGTAGATACGGCGTACACCCATCACAAGTCTGTCTGTGTTGATGGCACCTACATTGGCGGCATTGGTAGTCAGGCAGCGCTTACCATCTACATAGACAGCAGCTGCTCCCTGTCGCAGCACGTTCAGAGCGATATGATGCCAGGCATTGTCGGTCAACTGAGTATTGGGAACTGAGAACTGAGAATCAGGCTGTGCCGTCGGGGCACTGGCACCCTTGCCAATGAACGTCAGTTCACCGTCCTTGTTAAGCGACAGAGCCACGTCACCCATCTGCATGAGCTGAGCTTCACCCGTCTGCTTGCTACCACGCATCCAGAACTCTACTGCATAGTCATCGTATTCCGAGATGGGCAGCATCGTAGTGTTGATGCTCACGTAATGCTGACCGTCCAGACTGACAGCCTTATTTACATTATTTATATACCATGTCTCGTCAGGCATAATCATGTTGCGGTTGCGGCTGTAGTCACGGATCTCCTTACCTTCACCCTCGTTCATCTTCCAGTAGCCGATGAGGTGACGGGTAGAAGGAGCCTTGCTCTTTGAGCGGTTAGCCAAGGCGGTGGTGATGTCATGAGCCTCATCCCAAAGCAACAACTCGTGCATAGCAGCGGCAGAACCGCAACCTACACTCAACGGACCGTTACCTGCATAAGATTCAACGTCCATGTTGTTGAACAGAGGCACCGTCTCATCGGCAGTAGCTACGGTAGCTGTCAGCTTGCCCTCTGCCGTCACGTTCATGCTTAGGAATGCCCACTTGCCTGAAGGAACAATATTATTAGAGGTATAGGTATTGTCGGCTATGGTCACTACCAGTTTGCCCTCAGCATTTGTACCTATGGTCAGTTTCTGGTTACCCTGTCCGTGGCTCAGCAATGTACCGGCACCGGTGATGTTCATCCAAGTGTCAATACTGAAGTCCTTGCCGTTCAGGTTGATGCTGGCTTCTGTCTTGGCAGCTGCAGTTTTCTCCGTGCCGCTGTTTACGCTAAGGGCAGTCTCGTGATCAATCTCTGCGCCGTTCAGCACACCGGTAATGGTGAAGTTGTTCATCTTGGTCAGTTCTCCCTTCACAATGGCCTCGTTGAATGAGATGCTCATATCATCGCCAATGTCAAGGACGCCGTCTGCAGGTTCAGGTGTTCCGAGGGGACGTGGTTTCACCATATCCTTTATCAGGGCAATCTCGTCGCTGTAGCGGTAAACCTCCTCTGCGCCGTATGTGGCGGCAGATACACAACGGAAGACATAGTTGCCATCGCTGAAAGCGGCAAAGGGTTTCGAGAAGTCCACTGTGGCTCCTGCAGGCAGCAATTCATTGTTGTCTGTCTTGTCTGTCTCGTTGAGTACATACTCCTTCAACTGCGT
This sequence comes from uncultured Prevotellaceae bacterium, assembly GCA_946415645.1. Lineage (GTDB taxonomy): Bacteria > Bacteroidota > Bacteroidia > Bacteroidales > Bacteroidaceae > Physcousia. The sequence continues at coordinate 6,035 of CAMKTJ010000026.1, read as the reverse complement.
CCAGTCCGTACTTCCTTCCTTCTTGTACTGTAGTCGGAAGGCCTTCAGGTTCTTGTAGTTGCGGTCGAAGTCCTTGATGGTAAGCACGAGGTCTGTTCCGCTCAGGATGTTCATCGTTCGGGTTGACATAGCCAGTGTCACAGGTGATGATGATGGCGTGAAGTGAGCAGAGAGATAAACAACATCGTAGATTTCATCGGGCTGTGAATCAGAAGCGAAGACCACAGCGATAGAGTCGTAGTTAAGTACACCAATGTCAGTCTGTCGTATCTGCAGAGTCTTGGTCAGCGTCTGGCTGCCGGGCACCTTGAAGAGTCTTCCTTCTGAGGTAAGTGGCATACCGTCGATGCTCAGTTGTGCACCGTTGGGATTTGTGTCATCGAGGAAGAAAAGCCTGTAGGCTACGTCCTCGCCCACCTCACTGACATTACCCAGGTTCAGTGTATAGTTGGCAGCTGATCCGGAGGGAACATCCCATATGTCATTATTGACCACATTAATTTGTGGTGCCTCAATGCGCATCGTTCCTTCCATGATGACAGGCTTAATGCCATTCTTGTCTTGGTAGTATTCGGTGTGTACCTCTCCCTCATATGGATTGCTGGTCTGTCCACCACGTGTACGGAAGATGGGGCCGAAGCAATCATATTCATAGACATCTACCGTCAAAGCATCGCTGCCTTCCTCGGCAAGGGTGTAGGAGAATGAGTTGAAGGAACCTGTAGTTGTCTCTTCTGACTCGTGGTGTCCTCCCATGACCTGATTGGAGAGTTGGACATCCATACCCCAGCCTTGGAATTTGAATCCAAATTCATTTTCAACGAGTACACCAGCCGATACGTTCCATTCGTAGCTTGTGGTTCTGTTCATTTCAGACTCAACGGAATGACTAACGTTGGAACCTGCGTCGAAAGAATAGTTGACGTAATTCACGCTGTCAGGATTCTCACGCAGTTGATAGGCATTTACTTTCAGTTGCTCATTTAGGGCCAGATAGTTCTCCCAGTTCTTAATCTGGTTGTTAATCCATCTTATACTGTCAGTACATACTTCTCCGAAATCAACACTGGTTCCATCCTGTCCCTTGGCGTTCTTTGGTGAGAAGCCTGCGTAAGTGCCATCATTTCCAAAGTCCTCATCGTCAGGAGTAAGGGTTGTAAGATATACTGCACGTTTTGTGTTGTTCTTGAAGCCCTTGATGAATTCGTCAGTAACAGGATTGCCGTCTCTTGTCAGCATATCCTGACGCATCTTCTTGTAATTGGGAAGCAGGGTGTTCTTGATGTAGCTTTGTGTGTAGTTGAATGTCGTACCGAAATTGACGCCCGTTGAAATCACATCCTTGAGTCCTAACTCAAAATCATCGCCATTACGCTTGAAGCCAACATTGCGTGCATTTCCGATAATAATGTTCGTGGCACGTCCGATGAATACATCACCATCGGCACCCACATAGTCTGCATCGTCTGATGTTGAAACGGAATGGGTGATGGTCACAGTGCTCTCAACAGTGGTAGAGTTCTCACCCTCACTTTCCAGTACGGCATGTGTTGTCAGGTCGTCGTCGGTGTCTGTAAGAACAACAGTACCCGTCATAGCGCCAATACCTCCTGCAGCAGTCAGGGTAGCCGTAGAGAGACCAAAGTGCCAAGTGGTACCGCCCTCGAAACTCTCAGACCATGTGTCGCCCCACAATTGTGTCTTTGTGGTAACAGAACCGGAAGACCACTCTGCGGATGAACCTGTTCCTGGTGGATCGCGAAGAACCATCACCAATTGGTCGGGACCGCTTGTCACGAAGTTGTTACCCGTAGGCAAGTCACCCAGGATGATGGCTTCTATACCGGCTTTGTCTCCAACCATCCAATCGTAACCACGTCCGTTGACATCATACTTCATCGTTATGGTACGTTTGAATGGGCTTGCTACGTTGGGGAGTCCGGCAGTCCACTTGTAGTCAGCCTCTCCCTTTTCGTTGAGTGTCAGGACATTGGGACTTTCTTTTGCAGCCTGTCCGGCCTTTACGGCATTGCCTTCCTCGTCTTCTCCGTCGTTCAGGTAAACGGGCTGGTTTCCTGAGAGGGCATTGTTGATGGTGACCTGACTACCAGCCAGAGGAACGAAGTCCTCCTTTCCGTTGTCGGCATTCTTGTAGTACTCGTAACCTTTCAACTTAAAGATGTAGGGGTCGTACTGCTTGAACATTGGTGCGCCATGGTTGTAGGTCACCGTTCCGTTGTCTTCGACATTGTAGATGGGGATTTTTACTTTTCCTTGAGCATCTGAGTATTCATATTCTTTAATACCGAATGAGCCGTCTTGATGATCTTCTTGAGTAACGGTGAACTGCGGCTCGCTGTGATAAGCTTGCTTCAGTGCTGTGTTGTATTCGTAGAGTGTGTAAGTACCATCTTCGTTATATAGTGTGTCGCTGTTCTCAATCGAAGGCTGTGTGAGATCTATGGTTACGTTACCGCCCACGATGGTACCTGTGTTTCTTACCACCATATCGCCGAGAGCATACTCCAACGGGGGAAGCATGGCCGAGAACTCGCCTGTCAGTGAGTCGGTCTCGATGTATATTGTTCGGGCTTCAGGTACGCTTCCTCCGCCACGCCATGACTTGCTATTAATCTGGTCTGTGGCAGAAGGTACAGGGACAGTCTCTTTGTTGTAATCGTATTCTACGCTGGTTTCACCACCTTTCTTCACCGCATTGATGTAGGGGCTGGTGTTCACCGGATTAAGGGTGATGCGTGTGACACCGATGTTGTTCTGGCTCAAGCCAAAGCCTACGGGGTAAGCGTTCTCGATGTCACCACCTACAACGCGGCCAGTGAAGTTCACCAGTGTAGTATCGCGGAACTCCAGGCCGGTTATCTTGCGGTCGAAGTTGGCCTTTTTCTTTTCGCCTAAGCCTTCAGGGTCAGCGGGGTAGCGCCCGTCGTTCACAAACACGTGACCGTTCAACACGGCCTGAATGTAGTGCTCACCAATGGGCACGCTGATCTCAAACTCACCGTCGATATTCGTGGTAACCATTTTGCCGTCTTTGGTGCAGGCTGTGCCGTCCACGTAGAAATTGACACCTTCAACGGGATAGGTAGTGCCTGAGTAGAAGACTGTGCCGCTGACGGGGAACGATGAAATATCGGTGAAATCGGTGCCGTTATGTACCAGCGAATTGTTGCTCACGAAGCGGAGCTGCTGCGTGGGGGTGAATTCGTGGGTGTTCAACTTAGGAATGATGGCATATGTAGTACCTTCGCCACTGAAAGGAACTCCTTGAATGATGAAGTTACCATCCTTGTCGGTCTTCGCTTTCAGCTTCAGCTGCCCAGGTGTGAACAATGCAGGCTCTGTGTTATTGCCTATCTCACCATGGTGCTGGTGATAGACGGTGAGGGCACGTGAATAGTCGAAGAACTTATGCTTCAGACCCTCATCGAAGGTCCAATAGGTCTCCAGTCCAGTCTCGTTGCCCACCAGCAAATGGTCGTAGTTCTCCAGAATCTCAGTCTCGGTAAGGCACTTTGTCCACAGACGGAACTCATCGGCATAACCCTGATAGTATCCCAATGAGAACTGTGCAGCATTGTCGAGGTCCAGACTGCCGTCAATGGTCACGGTGTCCTTCTTCGTTATTACGATACCGTTTTTATCATTGGTCATCAGGTAGCCGATTAGTTTGCCCTCCTTGCGGGTCAGTGCTACGTGGTTATACTGTTTTGCGGTCAGTTGGAGGCTGTCGAAGGTTAGGGTATTCTCGCCGTTGACCAGTGTCAGCTTACCATTGCTGTCCATACCTATGTAACAGGTCTCGTCGTTCAGACGTACCATCTTGGCTGCGTTCAGCTCGTCGGGACTCAGCCATAGCTGAATGCTGAATTCATCTTTGGCGAACTTCTTGGCGGCATAGGTATTGTCGGGGTACGTCCACTTCACTGCACCTGCGTTATTGGTAAATCGCATAGAGTGGTATTGATTCCCGTTCTCGGCCGATGTTCCAGTCTTTTTTGCTTCCACGTCAACGCCTACCACAGAGGTACCTGCTGAGCCAAAGGTAACGCGGCCGCTCAAGGTACCTGTAGTCTGGGCGAAACCGATCTCAGTCTTGTCGTTGGTGATTTCCGTTCCCTCGGGACATTTGTCAATCACCGTCACGCGGTAGTCATAGAATACACCTGGCAGTGGCGTGTCGTCAGAATAAGTCAGGTTGTCATCTGCACTTGACATGCGGGTGAGTTGGATCCATTCTTCGTCATTGTTCTCGGCAGTTCGGCGTTCTACAATATAGGTCTTGGCTTCGGTGGAGCCTTGCTTGTTGACACGCCACGACAGATTCACCTTGCCTGCATAGACACCTTTCGTGGCATCCATAGAATAGAACAGGGTACCGTTGCCAATGGCACGCTTGGTAAATATCACTTTGTCGGCCTCTAATTCCTTTCCTTTGAGAACGCCTTGTATGCGGTAGGTGTGGGGCGCACAGGCGTTCAACGGCTCCTCTATGTATGGGATACCATTTTCGTCAATACCTTCCTGGCGGTCTGTGTGTTGGTCGGTGGTACGGTGTATCCACTTGAATACTCCAGAGTCATCTGAGGGCGTGATGGTGTAGATGGGTGATTTCTCATCATCAACATAGATGCGGAACTCATGACCATAATCCAGGGAATGTTTGTCGGATGTCCATGAGAACTCGATGCGATCGTCATAACAGTTTGCTTCTGCATTCTTGACGGGTATCGTACGGGTGCTGTTTACCTTATTGCAATTCTCCGTTTTTGTGATTGACTTCAGTTCTTCCACCTTCTCTTTTTCCGACCACTCTCCCCATACATAATAGATTTCATACTCCAAGTTGGTTTCAGTGGGGAAGTCTCTGTCAACAAAAGTGTATGATTCTGTTTTCGAGTCGTAATTCGGATTGGGATTTTCTAAATTGTCTATTTGCTGTAGTACTGTACCTGCGTATTCACCATTGCGGTAGATGGCCCATGAAGTACCCCATTTACCTAACAGATATGAATCGTTGTCGGGCTTCCAGGTTATTGTCACTCTATTGCTATCCTGTTCGAACACAGTCTTCTCGATGACGGCTATTGGAAATGGAGAGAAAACTATATCTCCGGCATATTCGTCGGTATATTTTTTGCGTTTGTCTGGGTCAGTGCTTTCCCTATCCCAATCGTGCCTGAATTCATGCAGGGGATTAATTTTGAATTTAGGGCTGCGTAGGCTCTTACCAATATCCGACAATTTGAAGGAATAGGAGCTTGCATTGTAGTTGCCTCCCAGTTCCTTTGCGGGTATTCTGTTCTCCCATTTTCCGTCAATAAATGTCCAGATACGTGTACTGCCGTCCGTGTTGCAGGCTGCTCCGAATTTGTAGGGTATGGTAATAGTGCCGTTCGGTGAAATCTTGTAGTAGCCATCCCAATAGATCCTACGCACTGCGAATTTGTAGGGAAGCTCTTTTTCGAAAAGGGTTCGGCTGTCATTTGTGAAGATTTGGTGAACATTACTTACACCGTCTTTGTCGCACCACTTACCTTCGAACTTGATTTTGATTTTACAGTTACGCCACGCTAGGGGGAGGTACCAACGCACATAATGATGATAAGTGGTTCCTATTGTTCCGTCATCCCATGTGTAGGGTGTACCAGACTTGTCGCACCCCTGTATTTTCTCTGAGGTGTTGAAGTTGTGGTTGGCATCGGTCTTAATGTTGATGATCTTTACCCAATTGGCTCCGCCGTCCGGACTGACCAAGATGTTCAGACCGCCCTGTTTCGCCATGAATCCCTCGGTATAACTCAGATAGTCATAGCTGTAGGGTATCGAGAAGTCTATAAATGGGCTGCTGCCGTTATTATTGGCGTCGTACCTGTAGTTTCGCATTATATACCTGTACCAGAAGCCCGTTCCATCTATGTCGGAACCGGCTACGGCCTCCGCCCTTTGCTGCACTAAAAGTAACAATGCCATTAATAACATGACAGCAGGATGCAGCCGTCTGCCCTTTGGATAGG
>CAMKTJ010000025.1 GCA_946415645.1 uncultured Prevotellaceae bacterium | reverse complement strand
AAGCTAATGTTGTCAAAATTTGTGCAAAAGTAAACATTTTTTTTCTAACAAAAGACTTTTTTTTGTATTTTCGCATCTGAAAAGCGGAGGAGACAGAAATAGGCATTAGTCATCAGACATCAGACTTTAGATAATTTTCAATTCTCAATTGCGGCGGAGCCGCCTCAATTTTCAATTTAAATATAGATGAGCCGATACAACAGACAAAGAAAAATCAGCAAGAAGGAGTACCTGTATAGGATCTCTGGACTGATAGCTATGATAGTCATCCTGACCATCTTCCTGCCAAAGGGCAGTTATAATAAATATGAGTACAAGGTGGGTGAGCCTTGGGATGGTGCGCAGTTGATTGCCCAAGACAGCTTTCCTGTGTATAAGAGTGAAGCTCAGCTGAAGCGCGAGGGTGATAGCCTCCGTAATTATTATGAGCCATATTTTGAATATAAGGATGTTGTCTATGAGAAGCAGGCAGCACAGATGAAAGAAGCCCTAAGGTCAATGGTAGGCGAGGGGATACCTTTTTATTATCTGCCACATCTGTTAGAGAAACTAAGGCATCTTTATGCTCAGGGTATTGTAGAGGCCGAAGACTATGAGTTATTGAAAAGGGAAAATACCCGACAGGTATGGCTTTATGAGAATAACGAGTCGCAACCCCGGTATGTGAAACAACTGTTTACAGAGAAGACTGCCTATGAATATATGATGGCTGAGGTGGACAGTACACGTTACAATCATAATAAACTGATGCGATGTGGGCTGGAAAGATTCATACAGCCCAATCTGGTTTATGATGCCGAAAAATCTCTACAGCAGCGACAAGAGGTGGATGCCCAGCTGGTACCATACATCGGGCAGGTTCAGGTAGGGCAGAAACTGGTTGATCACGGACAGATTGTGGATGAATATACATACTGTGTCTTGCAGTCGTTGGAGCGTTTCCAGCAGAGCCGTTCTATGAGCAATAAGGAACGACTGTTACTGTTGGGCGGTCAGGTAACGTACATCGCCATATTGATGATCCTGCTCTTGTTCTACTTCGAGCAGTTCCGTAGCGATTACCTGGCTAATCCGCGTACCGTTATGTTGGTAATAAGCCAGTGCCTCCTGTTCCCGATAATTACTTTTATACTGAAGTCACACGGTTTGATGAGCGTGTATGTTATTCCGTATTGTATCCTACCCATCTTTATTCGTGTGTTTATGGACAGCAGAACGGCCTTTATTGCCCATGCACTGTCTATCCTTACTTGTGCTATGGTGCTTAACCATCCGTACGAATTCATTGTCACTCAGCTGGTGGCAGGTCTGGTAGCCATATACAGTCTGCGACAGCTTTCGCAGCGTAGTGAACTGGTTCGCGCAGCAGCTTTGGTAACTGTGGCAGCACTGGTGACCTATTTCTGCATCGAGTTATTGCATGGCAGTCCGTATAACTCCAATGGGTTCGACAAATGGACGTATATCTATATCCTGGTAGCCGGAGTTCTGTCTCTGTTGTCATACACGTTGCTCATGCCTATAGAGCGCATCTTCGGTTTCACGTCAAACGTTACATTGGTAGAACTCTCTAATATCAACAACACTATTCTTCGCAGACTCTCGGAAGAAGCTCCAGGCACCTTCCAGCATAGCATGCAGGTGGCCAACTTAGCTGCGGAAGTCGCTAACAGTATAGGCGCTAAGAGCCAATTGGTACGTACCGGCGCCTTGTATCATGATATTGGAAAACTGGAGAACCCCGTTTTCTTTACCGAGAACCAGTCGGGTACCAATCCGCATGATAATCTGCCATATGAGCAAAGTGCACAGATTATTATTCAGCATGTAAAGAATGGCTTACGTTTGGCCGACAAATACCAGTTGCCTTCAGTAATAAAGGAATTTATCTCTACTCATCATGGGCAGAGTATGGCCAAGTATTTCTATGTGTCATATAAGAACGCGTTCCCTGACAAGGAGGTAGACGAGAGAGTGTTCACTTACCCCGGCCCCAATCCTACGACACTGGAGCAGGCTATCCTGATGATGGCCGACTCTATCGAGGCAGCATCACGTAGTCTGTCGGAATATACAGAGGAGAGTTTGAACAGTATGGTTGACAGAATAATCGACGACCAGATTACCGGTGGCTATTTTTCTCAGTGTCCTATTTCCTTCCTGGAGATAGCAGAGGCTAAAGAGGTCTTCAAAACCAAACTTCGTACTATGTATCATACCCGTATACAGTACCCGGAGCTAAGTAAGTGAAGAATGAAGCGTGGCGATCAGAAAATGTCGTAATAACGATATAACGTTATAACGTCATATCGAAGGCCGCCAAAACGATAATAACGAAAAATCGGCCGCTTAAAAGGAACGAAGTATAAAAAACCTGCGGTTAAATCTTCTTTTATGGAAAATATTGTTATCTTTGCAGTGATAAACGATTAATAATTCTACAATTTTGAAACAAACAGGGAAGTCAAATATGAGATTGAGAGGCGAATTCACTTCCGCTTTTGTTTCCATACCTTAAAATAATAATACCACTATGAATGCAAAATCTTTGATAACTTTATTGCTGCTTCAGCTGTTTGGTATATGGAATATGCAGGCACAAGGTCAGGAATGGGAAGGGAAAATCCTGTCGGTCGGAGAGAATGTTACAACTCTTCAGACGGGGGAATGGTACTTCCTGTATAACCCCAGCACATTGTCTTATACCAAGGAGGGAACAGGGAATACCTTGGACCCCACTACTATAAGTCCGAATGGTCTGGATGCCTCAAGTGGCGCCGGCTATCTGGTTCAGTTGGAAGCCACAGGAACAGAGGGGAAGTATTACCTGAAGTCGGGCCTTGGGAACTATTATGCTAATATGTCCACGACCAAGAACAATGGTACCAGCGCAACTGTAGCAAACAAATATGCATATATCATTGCCGAGTTCGGCTCTCCAGGACATTGGACGCTCAAGAGCACTCTCTACTTCATGCAATGTATTGACGGCAAACTGAAGGGAGCCAGTAGCGTGGGATCTACTGGAGGTGACCGAGACTGGGTGTTCAAGAAGGTTGTCTTTACAGGACTAGATGACTTGGAAGGGTCGGCCTTTGTGAAATACGTTCTTAACAAGGGGGGTCTGGTTCGTCTTACAAACCGTAGGTATTCGAATATGAATCTTACCGATGATAATAGTCAGACATTGGGCGTGAAGGCTGACGTAAACACACTACAGCAGGTCTGGATTCTGGATAAGAAAGGTGATGGATATACGTTACGAAACGGAAGTACGGGCCGTTATCTGGCAGCCGATGACAATTTCCGTTCACCGAGTTCGACGGCTAAGACCCTGTATATCCAATACAGCCCCAATAACAGCAACAACTCAACCTACATTAACGTAGCAGAGAAGAGTGATTTCAGTGGTAGTGTCTGTTTGAACCTCAACGGTTCCACGCTTTACAAATGGACATGCCAGGGTGATATAGGATCCGACTGGAATATTTCGCTGGTTGAGAATTACTCGTTAGAGGAAGTTGAGGCTGGATTATTGTCGCAGTCTGAATTCAGGGAACCTGAGGTGGGTAAGTATTATCGCATCCGTAATATGGGCTATAATACCTATATGAACGAGGACTTCAGTAACAACTCCATTAGCTGTGAGGGAGTAAATGCTGATAAGCTTTCTCAGTACTGGACACTCGTGGCCTCAGGTACCGCAGGTAAATATTTCCTGCAGAACCTCTGTACAGAGCGCTATATTACACGTCAGGGTGGTACACTCAGCACCCAGTATAAGACACAGACAAATAAGCCTAATGCAGGATATGGCATCACACGCACCAGTGACGTAACAAACATGCTATTCTATATCATAGACAGTGGAAGTGTGGGCTTGCATAGTGCCGCTAACAGCAATGTGGTAGGTTGGTACACCACAGACATAGCCGGCAGTACGTGGGGCTTTGAGGAAGCGGAGCTTACAGATGAGTTTATTCAGGAGGGGCGCAGCAACCTACAGAACTACTCCGACCTCAAGTCTAGAATCGGAACATACAAGGCTGCTCTTGCCAATCTCTTCAAGGACAATGCGTGCACAGAGCTGAAGGAGGAGATTCAGGCACTCTCTGACGAAGCTTTGGCAGAGAATGACGACTTTAAGATACTGAACGCTGATATCCAGGCAATGATTCTGAAGGTTAAGAATAATACCTGGCAGAGCTATACTTCTTCTACGGGTTATAAGCGTGAGGGCTTTGAGAAATTCTTCCGCATCCGTGATGACTATCAGGTTTACAGCCACTATCAGCAGATGTCGGGGAATAAGTATGCAGGTATGAGTTACAGCTTCGGAAAGCTATCCGGGCCTACCGGTATTGTTGGCAAGGCTGGCGACATTATCTACATCTACCTTGATGAGGAACCCAGCGCTGATTGTACTTTAGAGGCTGAGGTTGTTGTAGACAGCGACAGTCCTGGTGATCATCAGACGGGTACCACCACTAGCCTGCATGCTGGTCTTAATACTATCCTGCTAAGTAACCCCAGCACTCTCTATATCTTCTATCAGCTCAACAACCCTGAGAAGTATCTTGCCAACTATCCTAATGTCAAGATACACATTGAAGGTGGTGAGTTACAAGGCTACTTTGATTATACACGTGGCATGACCAATGAAGACTGGACGCTTCTGTATGAGAAGATGCTGGATAAAAGCAAAGTCGTTAACTTCAAGTGCGACCGTATAGTCTTTGCCATGCTTGGCAGTCTGGTAAAGAATGCTATTGGCGCTAAAGGTGAGGTAGAAGGACTGATGCGCGTCTGGAATAACTTCGTGGAATGCGAGGAAGACCTCATGGGCTTCAAGGAAGACCTTCAGGGACGCTTCCGCAATATCTGGAATGCTTTCTCTGTCAACCACGGACACATGTATGCTTCTACCTATGGTACCTATTACAGCGACGGTACCATCGGGACTATTATGAACTATAATACCATCACTGCCAGTGGTGGTGCTATCTGGGGACCTTCGCACGAGATAGGCCATAACCATCAGGCATGCTTCAATATTGTGGGTGCTACCGAGGTGAGCAACAACCTCTTCTCTAATGTCAATGTATTCCTGCACGGTGTTTCCACGACACGTGGCACGAAGGTGAACGACACTTTTGAGGACTTTGCAAGGGGAAAGGGATGGTTCGGAATGGACATCTGGGAACAGACACGTTTCTACTTCCAGCTTTACCTCTATTTCCATGCTCAGGGACACAAGCCCGATTTCTATCCTACGCTCTTCAAAATGCTTCGTAACAGTCCCATTCAGAAACGCTCAAGTACATACGATTCATCCCTTGCCAACGAGAACGGCGTAGTGGGCGGTTATATTAGCTATGGTAAGGATGACTATCTGCATATGGCCAAGAAGATGTGTGATGCCGCACAACTTGACTTAAGTGAACTCTTCGAGGTAAACGGCATGTTTGTGCCATACGAGAAGTTCTATGTTGGCGACTATGGCGACTATTGGGTAACAACTACCGAAAAGGATATAGAAGAGGCTAAGGCTTATATGAGCCGCTATCCCAAGGCTCCCAGCATCTGCTTCATAGATGATCGCATCAAGCCATCGCCTGCCATCTTCGACGGTCCCTTCGAGGGCAGGCCCAAGGGTGAAAACCGTATTGCCTACGATGATGGTGAAGTGCCTATCGGATATGCTGATGTAGGGCAGTGGAGCGACTATGTGGATGAGTACCAGACCAATGGCTATTGTTACACCACTACAACCAGTCAAGGCACAACAACCTATTCGATAACTGGTACTGGTGCTATCGGTTATAAGGTTTATGACAAGGATGGTAAACTGGTCTATCTTTCTAATAAGAATAAGATTGTCTTCCCGTCATATGTTCAGTCAAAGATCAAAGACGGTTTCACTATTGTTGCCTGTGAAGCTAACGGGTACGAGGTATTGGTACCCTTCGCCCCTGCGTTGTATCGAGGTGAGATGACGGCTTATTATGAGGGCAATCCTACGCCCCATACCTTATATTATTATGGAACAGGAACGGCAGGTGTCAGCGAGATGAATCCTCTGCCTGCCAATTCCATCGCCTATGTCAAGCCTGGTCTGACCGGCAAAAAACTTCCAACAGCAGAGTTATTGGCTAATACCAATGTTGTAAACGGAGAGGGTGTTGCCCAGTCTCTTGTTATTGATGGTAATAAGACTTTCTATATTCCTGAAGACTTTAATGCTCAGCAGGTTAGATTCACAAAGACTGGAACAGGATATCAGGCACTGCATCTGCCCTTCACAGTCAAGAATGGTTATGTAGGTACTATTACCAATCACCAATTAGATACAAGTGTTGAAAGTATTGCAGCAGGCGAACCTGTTGTTGTAGATGGGAATATAGATATTGTAGAGAATGATGTAACGTTGAATGCCGTAACCTATGCTCAGATGCTGCCGGGTTATGTCCTGGATGCTGAGGGTAAGTCGGTTGTTGCTGCAGAAGAAATCACCCCGTTCACATATGTCTTCAGTGAGGCGTTCAATTTGGGTGATGATGAAACCTCTTTGAATGAAGAATTAAGAGTGAAGAGTGAAGAATTAAATTCTCAATTCATCTATGACCTTTCAGGCCGTAGGGTAGCCAACGGCCAAAAGCCAACAGCCAAAGGCCTGTATATATATAATGGTAAAAAGGTATTAAGATAAAAATGGCACAAGTAAAGCCTAACAAAAAAGAAAAGAAATCTGTCCTTCGCGTGCCGGTACTGCCACTATTCTTCGTGGCAGTGCTGGCATGGGCAGCATTTTATTATGGAAGTGTCTTCCATCTGAGTCGCGAATATAGTTTCTGGGTATCTGATACACGTCAGATGGATTATATCCTCTCGTGTTCCTTCGGTAGTCTGCGTTATATAGGCAGGGTCTTGCTTATGACCTTCAAGTATCCGCTATTAGGTGGATTCCTAATGGCACTGATGCTCACACTGGGTACTTGGCTTATAGGCTACTGCTGGCGTCTGAAGGCAAAATGGCGTGCCATTCAGTACTTTCCTGCGTTGGCCTATATGGCTGTTGTTACCTTCTATGGACTTGACATATTCTTTGAGGCTGAAACGGGATATATCATGGGTATACCTTTCCTGGCGCTTCTTGTACTTGTCATCTGGGGTATTATAATAAGGAGTTTTAGCCGTAAGAAGGTTCCTGCACTGATAGGTATTCCTGTTGACGAAACCCAGCGAGATAGCCTGATTCAGTTGGCTGTCTGCATCTTGGGCATTGCTGCTATAGTAACTTTCAACGAAGTAAAGCGTCCCTATGTACGTGTCATCACCCAATTGTCTTCTATGGAACAGGAGCAGGATTGGGAGGGTATTCAGAAACTGGCACGTGCCCATGCCTATCAGAGCAACCGTCCTATGGCATGTATGTATGCCATAGCCTTGGTACATACCGATCAGATTGCCTACCGTATGTATGATATCCGACTTGATTACGATTCCCTTTATATCCATGGCATGGACGGCGGACATAACAATGCCAGTAGCATGTATATTCCCGAGGGATGTTATCATGGCGGTTTTGCAGAGTCTTGTATGCATTCCTGCATGGAGCAGATGGTTATGTCAGGACCTACACTGCGTACAATGAAGCTGTATATCAAGAGTTCGCTGATGCGCGGAGAGTGGGAACTCTGTCGTAAGTACCTTCGTATTCTTAGCGATGTACCCTTTGAGGGCGATTTCTGTAAGAAATACAGCGCTATGGTAGGTAATGATTCTTTGGTAAATGCAGACCCTGAGATTGCCAAGATCCGACTCACAGAACCTCTTCATGACAGTTTCGAGAGCATGTATCAGCAACCCGTATTCATGGGTTATAACTTGAATCTGGTGGAGGGAAGGAGTGTTAATGCCTTGTACAATTCGCTTTGTGTATGTCTATACACCAAACTGATGCCTTCATTCATAGAGCGTTTGGAGCCCATTGTAGGTACAACGCCCCCCGATATCATAGCAGATGGTATCTTGTTGGCGGCAACTAAGAACCCTGGCTTGGAGAAGAACTTTAGCGGTCTTGACTTGCGCATCCCCCGAATCCAGAATTTCATGAATAATGTACAGCCCTATATGAGTGACCGTCCTGGCCATGCATACGAGTTGTTTGGTAAAAACAAAGGGTATTATCCCTATTATTATTTCTTCGGTAACCTGAAAGCTACGAAGAAGGGATATACTGGTGTGGAGACCTCTAACTCCGGAGTGAACTAGAAATAATGGGGCGGCCTTAAAATTATCGTTATAACGATATAACGTAATAACGTTATGACGAAAAAACCGCCCATCGAAATATTGAATTATGAACTATGAACTTTGATTTAAAATACATACTTATTACAGCAGTAGCGGCTTTGCTGGCTGCTTGCGGCAAACCCAAGGCTGAGTTGCCAGCTCAGTATTCGCAGTTGGAGGAGAAAGTTGATATTTATCCGGATTATACAGATATTATTGTGCCACCAAATATCGCTCCACTCAACTTTATAGTACGCGACTCATTGGCAGATGCCTTTGTTGCACATCTGCAAGGTAAAGGTGCCGGGTTATTGGTTTCGGCAGGGCAGGATGGCGTTATGCAGATGGATATGTCAGCATGGAAGAAGTTACTTTCAACCTGCAAAGGAACAGATATCAGTGTTTCTGTATATGCCAGGAGAGGGGAGAAGTGGTTCTGTTACAAACCATATACCCTCACTGTAGCCGAGGAACCTGTTGATGCCTTCTTAAGCTATCGTCTGATACAGCCCAGTTACGAGTTATACCGTCAGTTAGGTATCTATCAGCGTAACCTTACTAACTGGGATGTCCATACTATATACGAGAATAACCGTGAGTATCAGAATAATGTCAACCACTGTATCAACTGTCACAACTATAGAAGCAACAGTTCCGCTGACATGATGTTCCACGTCAGGGCCAATCATGGCGGAACGGTTATCGTTCAGAATGGTAAGGCACACAAGGTGCAGATGAAGGACAGCACCATCATCACAGCTGGCGTTTATCCTTCATGGCATCCTACAGAGAACCTGATAGCTTTTTCCACCAACAAGACAGGACAGGTTTTTCATCTCTATCATGCTGAAAAGATTGAGGTGCTGGACGAGTCCAGTGATCTGCTGTTATATGATGTGACGAAGAATGAGGTCAGTCACATCATACGTACTCATTATGATTTGGAGACCTTCCCATGTTGGTCGCCAGACGGAAAGAAACTTTACTACTGTAATGCGGACCTGTCCAAGATACTGGATTACTCAATGCCTGATAGTACAAGAGCTCATCAGTTGATGTTCCGATATGACAGTATTTACTACAATCTGATGTCTATAACCTTTGATGCAAAGACACGTAAGTTTGGTGAGCCTAAGTTGGAAGTGGATGCAGCTTCCAGGCATAAGAGTATCAGTGTACCCAGGGTTAGCCCTGATGGCAGATATGTGTTGTATACACAAGGCGACTATGGTCAGTTCCATATTTGGCATAAGGGTTCAGACCTATGGGTGAAAGACCTCAAGACGGACAGTTGCTATGCTTTGAAAGAGGCTAACAGTAATGATGCGGAGAGTTTCCATTCGTGGAGTAGTAATGGCCGATGGATGGTATTTGCCAGCCGTAGGATGGACGGCAATTACTCAAGAGCCTTCTTGGCATATTTCGACAAGAATGGTAAGGCGCATAAAGCGTTTGTTATTCCACAGGAAGATCCTGAGATGAATATTCTGTTGCTCAAGAGTTACAATGTACCTGAGCTTACCAAAGATTCCGTTACTATCTCAACAGCGGATATTAGCAAGTGCGTATATGAGACGGAGGCAGTAAATGCAAAGTACATTCCTACCGATGCGACCTATCGTCACCAGAAGCCGAGAACAGAACATGATGCAATAACGGGCGCAAGTCCAAAAAATATAAAACAGTAATAACCATAGACCCACAGCCCTGGTTGTCTATCCCTAATGGGAGTTTGGAGAGGGCTATTGCAGATGAGAGTAATCATCAATCCTGATTATGCCACACTTTCAAAGTGGGCAGCAAACTATGTTGCTGCAAAGATTAATGCAGCTAACCCAACACCCGAGAAGCCCTTTAAGTTGGGTTGTCCTACGGGTTCATCTCCTCTTGGCCTTTACAAGGAACTCATTGCCTTGAATAAGGCCGGAAAGGTTTCTTTCCAGAATGTTGTTACCTTCAACATGGATGAGTATGTGAACTTGCCCGAGGAGCATCCTGAGTCATACCACAGCTTTATGTGGACAAATTTCTTCTCACATATTGATATCAAGAAGGAAAATGTGCACATCCTCAATGGTAATGCGCCTGATTTGTCCGCTGAGTGTGCTGCCTATGAGCAGGCCATCAAGGATGCCGGAGGCATTGATCTTTTTATGGGCGGTATTGGCCCCGACGGACATATTGCCTTCAATGAGCCTGGTTCATCTTTGACTTCACGTACACGTGTTAAGACATTGACCACCGACACCATTATTGCTAACTGTCGTTTCTTCGACAATGATGTCAACAAGGTTCCCAAAACTGCTCTTACCGTTGGCGTAGGTACTGTAATGGATGCCAAGGAGGTGCTGATAGTTGTAAACGGTCACAACAAGGCACGCGCTCTTCAGCATGGAGTAGAAGAAGGCGTTAGCCAGATGTGGACTATCTCTGCCTTGCAGATGCATCCTCATGCCATCATTGTATGCGACGAAGCTGCTTGTGGTGAACTGAAAGTTGATACCTACAAGTACTTCAAGGACATCGAGAAGAACAATTTGTAATTAAACATAATAGCCGTTAGGATTTCTGGTTAATCTGGGTACATGGAGTATTTGGATTAACAAGAGTTGATTTATATCAATAAAGCGGCGGAAAAAAACAATAAATACCATGTAAACGTTGCAAGGTTTCCTAAATGGCCGTACCTTTGCAGCGTTTTCATGGTATTAGTTTAAGGTTAAGGAAAGATTGGTTGTCGGGATGACAACCGTCTTTTTTTTGTACCCTATTCAACTTCCAATTCTAAGGTTCCTATGAAGCGGGCATTCTTGCCAGTGTGATCAACTACAACCTTATGGCTTTTTTTGTCAGAGACATATTCTGCTTGTTTAAAATATGTATGCGTATGTCCGCCTAATAGCACATCTATACCTGAGGTGTGGGAGATGAAATCCTGGTCCTGTTCAGGTTCATTGCCCCAACCTAAATGGCTTAAACATATTACAACATCGCAATTTTCCACATGGCGTAACTTGTCGATAATAGGTTGAGCGGCCTTGGCAGGCGTAATGTACCTCATACCTTCGTAGTTATGTTGAACTATCAGTCCCTTTGGTTGCGGGGCCACACCAAAGATTCCGATTTTCAGTCCATTGCGTTTCAAGACGACATAGGGTTTCACTAGACCTTCGCATGGTGTACCTGTGAAGTCGTAATTGCAGCAGACTATAGGGAACTCTGCCATGCGGAAGAGTCGGGCCATATTCTCCATTCCAAAGTCGAACTCATGATTTCCTATTGCTACAGCATCATATTGCATCTGGTTCATGAGTTTGACTTCCACCTCGCCCTTGAAGAGGTTATAGTACACACTTCCCTGTGAGAAATCACCACAGTCCAGGGCAAGCATATTGTCTGGATGCTGTTCCCTTAGCTCTTTGAATAAAGTAACTCTGCGAATGAATCCGCCTTTATTAGCCTGAGCGGTATCACTGAAGTTGGGAGAGATGGGCTCCACACAGGAATGAGTGTCACTGGTATGAACCAGGAACAGCGTGCGCGGCTGACCCATGCAGGTTAAAGAACAAAAAAATGAAAGAATGAAAAAATGAAAGATTACTATGGTGATTATGCGTTTCATCTTATTTATAATGGGTTTATCGGGGCTAAATATTTTGATTAGAGGGGGGCCTTATTCTTCACTTATTGTGATTCTGCCTTCAATTTTGCTGTCTATGAAGCGATGTTTGATGATACTTTCCATCATCGCATCACGTGTCTTCATGCCTATCTCATGGCGTTTTCTGGCTTTCTTCAGAGCGTACATCTTGTCGTTCCCCTCTGCCAGATAATCCAATGTGGCAACTGTATAAATGCGTTTACGGGATATTTTCTTCCCGTTTATTGTGGCGCTAATGAGTTTGCCCTCCTTGTTGATAATCATTCTGACGCTACTGCTTACTCCCTCGCCTCCTACTGCAGCGATATTCTGCATGAGCTCCAGTAGGTCTTTACCTTTCATCTCTAAGACTACAAGGCTGTTCTCGAAGGGTGAGATAAGAAGAATGTCACCTCTGCGGACAATACCCTTAGGCATATTATTGCGTAATCCGCCTATATTAACCAGTCCCATATCGGCAGCAGGTAAACCTGTAGCCGTACTTCCTTCTACCATCACATCGGCTGCCCAGTTACTAAGCAGACTCTCAGGTCTTTTGGCGCTCATAGCTACACGACTTGCTCCTAATACGGGTGACATGACACTATCCACACTGACCTTATAGGGAGCAATGATAGCCAGAGCCTGTGAATCGGGTTTGGCATCCAAAGCACTGGTCACCTCAATACGTTTCCATTTGGCGTTTTTAACCTTATATTGTTGTGCCGTCGCTGAGCGAAATGTGAAGAGTAAAGAGTGGAGAATTAATAGAAGTATTCCTAATTTGTGCCTCATAATAACGTTATTTAATGCACAAAAGTATATAATTTTACATAAAATGCAAAAACTTTCAACTCTAAACTATCAACTTTCAACTTTTTATTGTACCTTTGCACCCGCTTTCCCGTAGGTCGCTGGCAGGATAAGAGTGACCTGTTATGCCTACTGGTGATCGACAAACAATTTTTAAACATAAGCAAAAATGGCTGATTTAATTAAAATTGCTGAAGAAGCATTTGCTACTGGTAAGAGCCATCCTTCATTCAAGGCAGGTGACACCATCACTGTAGCATACAAAATTGTCGAGGGTAACAAGGAGCGTATCCAGCTCTACCGTGGTGTAGTGATCAAGATCTCTGGTCACGGTGAGAAGAAGCGCTTCACTGTTCGCAAGATGTCTGGTACTGTTGGTGTAGAGCGTATCTTCCCCATCGAGTCACCCAGCATTGACAGCATTACCGTAAACAAGGTTGGTAAGGTACGTCGCGCTAAGTTGTACTACCTGCGTAACCTCACTGGTAAGAAGGCACGTATCGCTGAAAAGCGTGTTGCCGTTAAGGAGGCTGAATAAGCACTCCCCTACTCTTAAGCAAGAATCAAGAAAGCATCAGGAATACATTTCCTGGTGCTTTTTTTTGTTTGTATACAAAATCCTCTTAACTTTGCAGCTGTATAAATGAAAAATGAAGGCTGAATCGTGAAGAATTTCTCTAACCTCTTGCCCCTAACCTCTTGCCCCTATAATAATAACACAATATTAACTATTCAACACAATGAAACATTTCTTTTCTGTACTGATTATTATCAGTTTTATTTCACTTCCGATTTTTGCACAGGATGTCTCTGTAGAGAAGGGTAAATTCCGTGTAGGCGATAATGCTGCATGGGCTGGTGTGAATGTTGATGAGAGTGCTTGGCGTGACATCACCAACACTTCTACATGGACATCCCAGGGTGTCAAATGCGAGAATGCTTTTGGCTGGTACCGCTACCATGTGACTATTCCCAAGAGTCTGTTGGATAAATCTGACCTGAAAGAGACAGTGGATTTCATTATGGGAAAGATAGATGATGCTGATGAAGTATATCTGAATGGCAAGATGATAGGTAAAACAGGCAGTTTCCCTTCTGACCCCAAAGGCTATGAGGGTAAGTGGAACACCTTGCGTCAATATCGTGTTAAGTCCAACAGTGATCTCATCAGATGGGATGCAGACAATGTGCTGGCGGTAAGGGTTTACAATGCCGGTGACCCAGGTGGTATGTTCCAAGGACCCGTCATTGTGCGCGTACCTAATACTATTGATAATCTGAGTATCTCCATATCTGAAGGAGCAAAGGGCAAGGAACAAGGCGGCAGCCAGTGCGTTTGTACCCTAACCGGTCAGATGTCAGCTACTAAGAGTGGTATCTTCACAGTTCAGGTTCAGGATCCCGAGACCGGCAAGGTGCTGGCAGAGAAGTCGCAGAATGTTTCTGTTAATGCCAAGAAAAACAGAACCATCAGTATGCCGTACGACAATCACAGCATGGTACGTATCATTGCAACCTTTACAGAAAGCAAGTCAGGTCTCAGCACTACCACAAAGTACATTCCCAAATATATCCTTACGCCTGCTGCACCTGCAGAACCCAGATTTAATACGACTCCTCTGTACGGTGTTCGTCCAGATTCCCCTATTCATTTCCGCTTTGGCGTAAGTGGTGAGAAACCCATGAAGTTCTCCTCCGATGATCTGCCCAAAGGTCTTACACTGAACCCCGACAATGGTGCTTTGAGCGGCTCCCTGGAGGAAGTAGGTTCTTATACCTTTACCGTAAAGGCTAAGAATGCAAAGGGTGAACAAACACAACGTTTCACCATCCGTTGTGGCAGTAAGATTGCCCTTACCCCTCCTATGGGTTGGAACAGCTGGAACTGCTGGGGCCTGAGCGTTACACAGGACAAGGTAATAAGCAGTTCCAAGGCGCTCATAGAGAAGGGATTGGCCGACTATGGCTATTGCTACATGAACATTGATGACGGCTGGGAAGCTCCCAAGCGTAATGATGATGGTACTATTGCTGTAAACGAGAAGTTCCCCAGCATGAAAGAACTGGGCGATTGGCTGCACTCAGAGGGTTTGAAGTTTGGCATTTATTCTTCACCTGGCGACTTGACCTGTGGCGGCTATCTGGGCTCTATCGACCATGAGTTACAGGATGCCGAGAGTTATAACAGTTGGGGTGTCGACTACCTGAAGTATGACTGGTGTGGCTATGGTCGTAAGCACAGAACAGAGCCCGACAATAAGACGGTTGCCAGCTATGTACGTCCTTATCTGCTGATGGAGCGTTGTCTGCGCCAGCAGCCACGTGATATCTTCTATAGCCTCTGCCAGTATGGCATGGCTGAAGTTTGGAAATGGGGTCATGCCGTTGATGCCAACTCATGGCGTACTACAGGTGATATTACTGATACATGGGAGAGCTTGTATGATATAGGTTTCTGTCAGCAGCCCGAACTATACCCCTACGCACAGCCCGGTCATTGGAATGACCCTGATATGCTGATTGTCGGCAAGGTGGGTTGGAGCAATAATCTGCGCGATAGCCGTTTGACTCCCGATGAACAATATACCCACATCAGTCTGTGGACACTATTGGCCAGCAACATGCTCATTGGCTGTGATATTGCCCAGATGGATGAGTTTACTGTAAGTCTGCTTTGCAATAACGAGGTGAATGCCGTTAACCAGGACATCCTAGGCAAACAAGCCCAGCGTGTGGTACTGGATGGCAGTATCCAAATCTGGAGTCGCCCCTTGAGTGATGGCAGCTATGCTGTTGGCATCTTTAATGTTGGAAAGGATGATGCCCGCGTCGATTTCAAGAAATACTTCAAGGAAATGGGTATTGGAACTCTGAAGAGTGTTCGTGACCTCTGGCGTCAGCAGGATCTCAGTACCTCTGATGTAAACTACTTTATTCCCACCCATGGTGTGAAGTATTTGAAGATAAGATAAAAAGCCTCTCCCCTAACCCATCTCCAAGAGGGAGGAGAATTAAAATAAAAGAGGCCGCTGGAAGTTTTTCCAACGGTCTCTTTTTATGTACGCCTGATAAGACTCGAACTTACACGCCTCACGGCACTAGATCCTAAGTCTAGCGTGTCTACCAATTCCACCACAGGCGCATTCTAGGTTAAGACGCCGCAAAGGTATAACTTTTTGGTGAAATTGAAAACTAAATCATCAAAAAAATGCTTCTACTTACTCAGCAGAAGCATTTTTCATTTAATAAACTACCTTTTTACCATTGACTATGTAGATTCCCTTCTTAAGTCCATTGAACATTGAAGAATCCTCTTGCCCCTTGCTCCTTGCTCCTTGCACCTTACGACCAGCAAGGTCGTAAACCTCCCCTCCATTACGGGAGGGGGCGGGGGTGGGTCCCTCGTCAATTCCATTTATCAGCTCACCCGATACGCACTTGTCCAGGAGCACCTTCATCCAGTGGCCACCCACAACAGAGCGTCCTATGAAGGCAACGTAATTACCACTGTCGGTGAAATACCAGTCAGACAGTGGAACACGTGATTTTGTCTCGTTGGCATATCTGTAGAGACGGTCCATGTGGGTGTTGAACTGTGTCTGATTACCCAGGCAGGCTGTCCATGAAACCCAGTCAGACTTGGTGTAAAGGGAACGGTTATCAAGTGGCAGACCGTAGGTCTTGAGCTGACCATTGTAATATATCATTTCCTGTTTATATACCGCATCTGAGAAAAGTTTTGTCTGCCATACCTTATCCCAGACCATATTATATTTCTGGCTCCATGTACCTGATTTGTCAAATGCCAGTTTATAGTGGGTACCGTCCTTAGCCAATTTTACCCACTCCGTGGCCATATACCTGGCTTTACCCATGTAATAATCGTAGGCTTCCGTATCACCCTTCTGCTGACACATCAGGGCAAAGCCCGTTACACCCATGATAGCTTTGAGAGACAGGTTGGCATTATGTGCCAGATGGCCGGCGAAGTCGTCAGTACAGAGCTGGTTCTCTGGGTCGAGTCCGTTCTCTACCAAGTAGTCTGTCCAGGTCTTCAGGGTTTTCCAATATTTATTGGCCCATGTCAAGTCATCATCGATAAGTGAGATGGCGGCTGCCAGTACCACGATATTTCCGGATTCCTCGATTGGCATGTTGCCTGCAAAGCCTCCGTTAGCATCCGGTTTGGTGATAGAATAAACCTGTCCGTTGGCATGAGGATAGGTACCAAGGTCATGAGCGGCGAAGTCGAATCCCCATCGGCTGCTCTCACAATAGTCCAGAATAGAGGTGCACATTCCCTTCATAAGCTCTGTATTATATATAAGGAATAGGGGGGCGGAAGGATACGTAAGGTCAACGGTATTCACACAACCGTTAGAGTTGTTCTCTTTTGAGAAGAAGAGCAGATTGCCCTTGTTGTCCTGGAAGATCTTGTGAGCAGCTATCACATGGCGGTAGCAACCGGAAAGAAGTTCAGCGTATTTGGCATTACCTGAAGTTAAGCCGTCGTCATAGATCTGCTTATCCTGTGCCTGGCAATCGGTCATGATCTGGTCATAACGGCCATGCAGTTCCTCAAAGGCTGTGAAGATGGTTTTGCCGTTCCGAGCCCAGTACCCTGGATAGTCCACATTCATATAGCGTATATCCTTTACCTCGTCATATCCAATCATCATATAGGAACTGGCCTGAGAGATTTTGCCTAAATCTTTTGAGAAGGCCAGCAGCGGCATTTCAGCTTCCTCTGAACTTGAAATGGAGGTCGTAGAAGCCTCAGGCAGTTTACCTGTAGTGGCGAAGGTGGTAGCAACCTCATCGCGGTCACCAATGGTAATGGTTCCGTTAATTTCCGGGATATAGAGATAACCCCAGTCAATACATATCAGGTCGCCTGCCTTACCCAGTACCTTTTGTGTCTTGGCACCAGACTTAATGTAGCGAATGCCATTTTGAGTTGTGACAGATGAGACCGTAGCCTGCATGTTGTTGTTGACGGAGAGTTCGGGCGATGTGGCAAAGTAGAATTGTACATCATGTTCTTCCCCATCGTTGGAAGTTACCTGATAGGAGATAAAATTGATGGGTGTGGACATAAGGTCGACATCCTTCATTAGCATGGGCGCGGTGAAGACAACATCCAACGTTACAGGTCCGCATGTGAATTTATAATAGGTGTTGGTGGCCAACACATGGCAATTAGTCTGCGCTGCAACCTGTTCGCCCGTTGTGCTATAGTAAAGACCTATATCAGCCAGAGCACCTCCAGTGGTATTATGTACATGGTAGGCTAACACATTTTCTCCTTCGTGCAGTACAGCTTTGTCGGCATCTGTAAGCTGATAATCCACATTCTTGACCCATGTCTCTCCTGTAGAGAAGATCTTACGACCGTTGATATAGCCATCGCAGACATCGTCGTGTGAATAGATGACGTGTAAATCACGTTGCAAGTCTTCTGCTGTAAGGTTAATACGGCGGCGGATGTAGACATCAGAGTTTGTAGCTGACCATGGAGTGTTTACATTAGGCTCGCCATCTGAGCCAAAAGCACCCTGTTGGTCTTTCCACGTAGAACCTGTGTCGTCGTAATCCTCGGCAGTCCATGTGGTTCCTGATAATTTGGCGGTACGCACACGGGCAGTCCAAGGACCCTCATCGGCCATAGCAGCTATTGTCTGCATACCAGGATGGAACCCTAGGTTATTGCGGAATAGTCCTACATCTGCCAAGGCACCTCCACGTGTATTGATAACGTGGAAAGCAATGACATTATCACCTGCCACCAAGGCATTACGTGAGGCACCCTGCAGGTGAACCTTCACATTCTGCTTCCAGGTATTCCCATTCGTAACTTCTGCCAGTTTTACACCGTTGATGTATAACTCAAAATTATCATCATGAGAGTACACAATCCAAAGGTCGCTCTTCAGATCCTCTTCTGTAAGGGTAACATGGCGACGGATGTAGTATTCCGATAGGTCATTCCACTCGGTTGTTACCCCTTCGTATTCGCTCTTGGTTCCAAAAGATCCGTACCCAGTGGCCCATCCGCTCTCGCTGGCGTCTTTCTCGTACCAGTTGGCAGCAGCGTTTGATCGTTTAATCTTAGCTGTCCAACGTCCCTTGTTACCCATAGGCGCAATGGCCTGAAGTAGTACATCCTTCTGCGTACCCATGAAACGATAGTTCTTGCCGTCAACACGTAGGATGCCATCCATGGCCTTTACAGCTCCTGTCCAATGACGGGTGGTACCTTCTGTAAGCTTGTTGTAAGGCGACCAGTAAGAGATATATGGGTCATTTGAGATTAGGGGGACAGATGGCAGACGCAGATTGGTCTGCTTGTAAGGGGTAAAATAGTCTGATTGTGCTTGCAAAACTACTGACGTGAGTAGCGCAAACAGAAAGGTTAATGTTTTATTCATTGGCTAATAATTAATGATTGTTAATTTTTGCGCTGCGAAATTACACAATTATGCTATAAAAACAAAATATCCTCTTCCTTAATGATTGCAAATGAAAGCAATTGCGTAAAAAAAAGACGCTTTTTCTTCAAAAAAAGCATAAATGTTTGGTTCATGAATATAATTTTTGCATATTTGCATGACATATCACAAAAAAACCTAAAAACCGATATAACCAACCAATAACGTTTCAATATTAACTTAATTAAAAAACCAACATGAAAAAGTTTTCCTTATTATTAACTATGTTAGTGCTTGGCATGTGTCAGCTATTTGCTGATAATGTCACGTTCAGCGTAAGTGACCTGAGGTCAGCTCTACCATCAGGCAACACAAACATTTCCCTTCCATACGCTTGGAAGACGGCTCCTTATCATGTGTCTGTTGACATCGCCAACCAGGATGGAACAGGGGGAAGTCTTTCTGTCACTTCTCCTTTTAGCATCCCCACTACCTGCCAATTCACCGTATCCGTGGCTGGCAAGGGTACCCTTGACAAAATCAAAATTTCCACTAACCCTGCTAGCCAGACTGCCAATGTTTCTGCTAGCACTGGTACTTATACCAGCCCCAGCTGGGTACCTAATGGAGAAACAAATTCCGTGACTTTCACTGTTAATGGCACGTTCCGTCTTACACAGATTTACGTGGAATACACCCCCGATCCGGATTATACTCCCGAAGACCCCAATGCCGGTACTGAACCCATTGAGGCAACGCCGGTTGAAAATCTTGCCAACTATTCTGGCAATGATCCCTTCATCTATGACCAGAAGGCATTGAAGTACTATGCCCTCAACAGTCTTGGCGAATATGAGGAGTATGGTGTCTACACAGAGGTCAAAGCCTTGAAGGCCGCAGGTACTGGCGTAACAGAGATTGAGTATCTCAAGAGCCCCAATGGTGCTTACATCAACCTGAATTACATTCCAAAGGCTAACTCAAAGGCTATTTGTACCATGGTTGCACAAACAGGTGGTGACTGGAAGGCAGCTTATGGTTGTGGATATAACCAGAATGGCTGGAAGGACCGCTTCTGCTTCTTCACCACCAACGCCACCATCAACCTTGGCGGTGAGACAGGTAATAGAGATGCCATGCGTTATGGCGAGAAGATAGTAACCGTCTTAGATGCTGTAGCAGGTAAGTTGGATATCTTTGAGGCAGATGGTACAACTCTTATCGGTACAATCACTGACTCTCCTAAGACCGCTGACTGTAAAACTCCTCTCTATGTCTTTGCGCAGAATAAGGATGTTCCTGGTGGTGGAAAGAATACAGACTGCTACAACCCCTTCGTTACTATCTATGGCCTGCAGATTTATGAAGGCGAGACACTTGTAATGGATCTTGTACCCGCTGTTAACGGTGAGGGTAAAGGTGGTCTGAAGGATAAACTCACAGGCACATTCTATGGCTCAGCTAACAGTAGTGAGTTCGAATTGAGTCCCGATGGTCAGACCATAGCTGGTGCAGCCGGTATTCCCGTATACGAGGGCAAGATGGTTGTTTATAATGGTCATCAGTATGAATACTCCAACGGTACCTTCGTTGACAAGGGCGAGCTGAAATTTGTGAACGTACCTGAGATTGGTACCAACTATCGCAACCTTTCTAAATGGAGCTATCCCGGATCTGCATACGACAGCACATTCGGTGTGAATGTCTATGATGCTGAAACTGGCAGCAACACACTTAGCCCCTACGAAGGTAAGGGCGGTTGGGAACCTTTGTCGTTCAAGCTTACAGGTCTGACCAAGGGTGAAAGCTATCGTGCCTCATTCAATTACACTGGCACAGCGTGGCACTCTTGGAGTTCTTATACCACATTGCCTTTCTTTGTGCTCGACAACGAGAACATGCCTGACAATGCCTTTAACAATCCTGATGCAGCTCTCGGTTACTTTGCTATGCCAAACACCGAGACAAATGACCAGGCATTCTCAACAACCTTCGTAGCTAACCATACGTATGCACTGTTGTGCATCCAGTTTGGTGTTGTGGATGATGGTTCTCATGATCCTGCATTTGCATTCAGCTTCAACAATATTAAGGTCGAGAAGCAAGATTACCCGGCTGCTTATAGAGATATCACATGGGCAGATCCTGTTAAGTATACAGAACTGGCATACATTGAAAGTACAGGAGCAAGCAAAGAGAATGCATTCACTCTGCCATACATACCAATTACTGCTACACAGATTGACACCAAGTTCCAGGTGTATGACACATCTAATGGCTGGTGCGGTATATTCTCTGCTCGTAATACCTATGCTGGTACAGGTATCAGCCTCTACATGAATGGAAATGACAGGGCTCACTTTGGCTATTTCACAGGTGGTACAACAGGCGCTGGTGACAACTTTGCTCCTTTCAGCCTGAACACCGACTATGAGGTTACTGCTGATGTGACCAAGCTGGTAGTAAATGGTGAGGAATATCCTACAGGCAACTCTGTTACTAACGCTACTACACGTAACCTGTCACTCTTTGCTAACCCCGAATGGGACAACCCAATGCGTGGCCGCTTCTACTACTGCAAGATCAGCGAGGCTGGTGAGGTTATCTACAACTTCAAGCCCGTAATGCGTCACGATGGTGTGTTCGGTTTCTATGACAAGGCTTTAAAGGTATTTGTTCAGCCTGCTCAGGGCAAGCTTGATGGCTATGGCTATAAGAAGCTTGATGATCAGGCATACCTTACTTATAATAAGGATACCCGCATTGTCATTGTAGGTACAACTGCTCAGTTCTTGCCCGATGCTCAGAATCTTGACGGTGCAACCTTCACCTGGACTTCTTCAGATGAGAGCAAGGCTACCGTTGCTGCCGATGGTACCGTAACCGGTAAGGCTGCAGGTAAGGTTACAATCACTGTTACTACTGATGCCGATCAGGGCTGGACAGCCAGCTATGAGTTGACCGTTTCTGAGCCTGACTACAAGCGCTTCGATGCTGAAAAAGTTGGTTATGCTATTATTGCTGGCGGTAACGGATGGGGTGACTCTCCACTCTCAGCTCTCCTTGACAATGATGCAACAACTAAGTTCGGTACATCTAATGTAGGCGAAGCATGGGCTATCATTGTTGCCAGCGAACCTGTTGCCGTTAAGCAGTACTCTATTGTAACCGGCGCTGATACCTACAACTATCCTAGTCGTAATCCTGTCAGCTGGAAACTCGAAGGTTCTAACGACAACCAGAGCTGGACACTTATTGATGAGAGAGTTCAGACTTATCAGCTTCAGGCTAAGAACAAGGAAGAGTTTGAATTCCCTGTAAACGGTACAGAGACATACAAGTTCTTCAAGTTCTCTGCTACTCAGCTTGCTGACGGCTTCCAGATGGGTGAATTCTGGATTAACGCTCAGAATCACAATTTGGCTGAAAACAATGAATTACGTGTTGAAGCAACCTGCACATCAGAGGGTAAGGTGGTTTATGAATGCACCGACTGCCACGCATTGTACGTTAAGCCTATTTATCCTATAGAACACACCTATACAAACGGTGTCTGCTCAGTATGTAACTCAAAGGCTTCTGAGGTTGTGCTCCTGCCAACACGTGGAGACAACAACACACCTTACTATGCTAAGTTCCGTCATACAAATAAGGTTAGCGATGAAGAATACGTTGACATTGAAGAAGGTTGGACAAATGCTGACTTTGACGACTCTGCATGGGATGAGCTGATGATGCCTCTTGGCTCATTTGGTCCTTATCATACACGTTGGATAGGCGACTACAATACATTCTGGTTCCGTCGCGACTTCTATGTAGAGAATCCTGCTGCAATCACCAAGCTGACACTGAGAGTTACTCACGACGATGACTGTGCAGTATTCCTCAATGGAAAGAAGGTATGGAATGAGTTTAATTGGACAGGCGGCGAAAACGACTGGAGAACAATTGAAATTGATCCCGCATTGCTGGTTGAAGGCAAGAATGTTCTTGCTATGTATATTGAACAGAACCACGGTGGTGCTTACTGCGACTTCGGTCTGGAGGCTCAGGTTGGTGCTACCATAGAGGTTAGCGATGCTAAGTATGCTACCTTCGTTGCTCCGTTTGATGTTGACTTTACTGGCGCTGATGTTGTTGCAAATGCTGCCACATTCGACGGCACATACGTTCAGCTGGCTCCTGTTACTACCGTTCCTGCTGGAACTGCTGTAGTTGTGAAGGCTGAGGAAGGTAAATACGCCGTGGCTAAGACTACCGATGCTGTTCTTGGAGCTGATAACGAGCTCAAGGCTGCAACAGCTGATATGACTGCCGATGGTGCTCAGTACATCCTGGCTAAGGTGGATGACAAGGTAGGCTTCTTCAAGGCTACTGGCACTATTGCAGCCGGTAAGGGCTATCTTGAATTAGTTTCTGCTGTTAAGGCCTTCTATCCCTTCTTCGGTGAAGATGCTACAGGTATTAACGATCTTAATGGCGTTAACGACCTTAATGACGCTGCTATCTACAATGTTGCCGGTCAGCGCGTAAGCAAGCTGCAGAAGGGCATCAACATTGTGAACGGAAAGAAAGTGCTGAAGTAATGATTATTAACTTTTGACCCATACCCTCATTAGTCACCTCCCCTGATGGGGAGGATGGGAGGGGGCTTATATGAAATATATTAAACCCGCCTTGCGCGTTGAATCGGCTCAGGTTGTCAACATGTTGGCAGAGAGCCTGGTGATAAATGGTGATACCACAGTAGATGGTGGTGATGCACTGACCAAAGAAAACAATTGGGATATTTGGTCTGACGAAGAATAAAAGTGAAGGGAGGCAGTTCTTGTTGAGCTGCCTCCCTTGTTTATAGGAACCAAACGCCCTTTCTCTTCTTCGCTTACCACTTTTTCCCTCCTCGAGTCTACACGTGTAACCTCCGGAGTCTGCACGTGAAGACTGGCGAGGTAGCAAAAGGAAGGAGGACTTGTTTTTTTTCAGGATAATTTGCTTTTATCCATAATTTATTGTTATCTTTGCGCCACACTATGCACAATATGGGTATAATTGAGGCAATAATTTGGACCAAAACAAGGTAAATACACAAATATGAAGATTATGAAAAACTTGACAGCAGCGGCACTTCTCTTTGCTGTCACCTCTTTCGTAGGACACGCCGCACAAACCAAGGAAATAGTTTCCCCCAACGGAACATTACATGTACAACTGCAGCAGAGTCCTTTAGGTTGGACAGTTACCAAGGATGGTACTGCCTTGTACACCATGAAAAACGTGAATATGCAGATTGGTGGCAAGAACTTTGCCGGTAACACTCCTTTCAAAGGTGTTAAGATAAGCGCAGGTAAAGAAACCATCAAACCTGTTGTTCCCATTAAATTCAGCACAGTAGAGAATGTATATACGCAGGCTACTCTCTCATACGGAAACTACAATGTGGAGATGCGTGTGATGGATAATGCCGTTGCCTATCGTTTTGTTACGAAAATTAAGGGTGACGTAGAGGTTCAGGAAGATAATTTCACTTTGGTTCCCGCAGAAGGCTATGTAGCTCATCGCCAGACAACAGGCAACTTCAATACCTCATACGAGGAGGCTTACAGGCACGAGACCTTGGAGCAGTGGAATCAGAGCGACCGTAAGCTCTCTACCATCCCCTGCCTGCTTTCTGGTCCCAACGACAGCCAGTTGCTGATGGGCGAAGCTGATGTAGATGACTATCCCCGTCTGTTCTTGCAGCCTACTGCTGAGGGTATAGAGGCTACTTATCCCAAGGCTCCTGTTAAGTGGGAACCCAGAGGCGACCGTAGCGAGAAGATTACAGAGGAAGGCAACTTCATTGCCAAGACCGCTGGTACCCGCACTTTCCCCTGGCGCTATGTTGCCTGTACAGATAGCAAGGGTATTGTTGAGCAGACTATCACATTGCAGCTCTCTCGCAAGCCCGTACTCACAGATACCAGTTGGATCAAGCCTGGTCAGGTAAGCTGGGAATGGTGGAATGGTGCCGCTCCCTTCGGTCCCGATGTTGACTTCGTTTCTGGCTGTAACTATGAGACTTATGCTTACTTTGCAGATTTCGCTGCTAAGTACGGCGTTGAATATATTCTGTTAGACGAGGGTTGGGCTAAGGACACTCGTGACCCCTATACTGCTAACGATGACATGCGCCTGAAGGACTTGATTCAGTATTGCAAAGGCAAGGGCGTAGGTGTTATCCTGTGGTTGCCCTGGCTGACAGTTGAGCAGAACTGGGACCTCTTCAAGAAATATGCTGAATGGGGCGTGGCCGGTGTGAAAATCGACTTCATGGACCATGCTGACCAGTGGATGGTGAACTTCTACAAGCGTGTTGTTTCTGAGGCTGCCAAGTACAAGCTGTTGGTTGACCTGCACGGATCATTCACCCCTGCCGGTCTGGAATATGAGTATCCCAACTTCCTCTCTTACGAGGGTATCCGTGGTTTGGAGCAGATGGGAAGCTGCCGTCCCGAGAACACCACTTATCTGCCTTTCATCCGTAATGCCGTTGGTCCTGCCGACTTTACTCCCGGTGGTATGAACAATATGCAGCCCGACCGCTATCATGCCAGTCGTCCTAACAGTGGTGCCATGGGTACACGTTGCTTCCAGATGGCCCTCTATGTAGTATTGGAGAGCGGTATTCAGATGCTGGCCGACAATCCTACCCGTTACTATCAGAATGATGACTGTACCCGTTACATCGCTTCTGTTCCCACCACTTGGGATGAGACACGTTGTCTGGCTGCAGAAGCTGGTAAGTATGTCATCACCGCTAAGCGTAAGGGCAACAAGTGGTTCATCGGCGGTATCTGCAATGGTGATGAGGACTCTCGCACCTTCAGCCTGAAACTGGACTTCCTGGGTGCCGGCAACCATACTCTTACAGCATACAAGGATGGTGTGAATGCCAACTGGCAGGCTATGCACTACAACAAGGAGCAGCGTCAGGTTAGTGCCGCTACAACCCTTGACATTAAGATGATGAAGAATGGCGGTTACGCTGCTGTAATAGAATAAAGAACAAATCCATAATAACAAATTAACCATAAAAGATGAAAAGTAATTATGTATTAACCACCATCCTCTTGATGGTGAGTGTAATGAGCTATGCTCAGCGTCTGGACATTACACTTGATGACAACTCTATTGTCTCGTATGATGTGAGCAAGATTAAGAGTATGGAATTCATGCCTGAATCAGAACCTGGCCAGGTCAGCGGATACTGGTATCTGGGATGGCGTGTAATGACTGGTTCGAGTAAGCATTATGAGGGAAACGAAAAATGGGTATTCAACGGCCCAGTTATGAAGCAGGTAACGAGTACTGGTGCAGAAACTATTTATGACCTCGAGTATGCGGATGACAAGAAGAGTTTCAGGGCTGTACCCCGTGAAGGCGGAAGTGCCACTGCCTATACTATTGTTAGTCGTGATGAAGAGTTTCTGGCGTTAAAGTCTGGCTCTATTATCCGTCAGTTCTATAAGACAGTAGCAGGAGCACATGATGCTACAGCAGCAGTTTCATTCCCCTCTCGTACCGTTATCTATACGGATACAACCAAGGTATGGGGATTAAAAGGAGGCTCGTCGCATTCTAGTACTACTCCCATGGGTAACCATTATGCTAAATATGCAGCAGCTACCCAGGAACAGATTGAATGGCTGGCAGATGTCAAGAATCAGCCCGATCCAACATACATCAATGTCGGCGGATATGACCGCTTTACTGCTAAGACCATCAATTTGTATCCTCTAAACAATGGGAATCCCACACCAGCCGACGTAAATCAGCACGCCATCGGTGACTGCTGTATGTGTGCTGTATTTGCATCGCTGGCTTACATCTATCCCGACTTTATCAAGAGCATCATCACCAGAGTCAGTTCAACTTCCTATATTGTGAAGATGTACGATCCCATGGGTAACCCCGTGGATGTGGCTGTCGACAACAAGCTGCTTTGCAACAGCAGTGGCGGCTGTGCCCAGGTAAGCGGCAAGAATGGTGTCTTTAACTGGGCAACCATCATGGAGAAAGCACTGATGAAATGGCTCTGCTGCTTTAAGACCGGTGGTCTTGGAGGTATAGGTACTGAGCATGCCGCTCCCCCATTCACCGGAGAAGGCGACAGCTGGTCATTCTCACCAGGTACACTGTACAATAGCGAGCTGACAATGGTTGTGGACTATGCGCTGAAGAATGGTATGATTAGTGTAGGTGGCTTTAATAAGGGCGGCATTATATGCGGTACACTGGAGACTGTTACCGGACATGCCTTTACGGTTATGTACACTCGTTACCCCGACAAATATGAATTCTCAATGCGTAACCCATGGGGAGTCTCCGAAGTGGATGGCGTACTGGAGATTGCCAATACGCGCTCTACAATGAATACTATTGACTTCCGTCTGGTGATGCCGGGCGCAGCAGCTCCCTATAAGCGTCAGGATCTGGGTGGCTATGTTCCTGTTAAGTTCCAGATGGGACAGCAGGATAGATTCCTCAGTCCCGAGATGCTGAAGATGTATAACCTGAAGTCTTACGGACCTGCTCCGGTTGACGAAGAAGAGGATAATACAAAAGAAGAATGACAATATTGGTAACAGGAGCCAGTGGCTTCATAGGCAGTTATATTGTTCAGGAGGGACTGGACAAAGGGTTCGAGGTTTGGGCCGGTGTACGCGGCACCAGTAGCAGAGGCTATCTGCAGGACGAGCGCATCAGGTTTGCCCAGCTCGACCTCTCCAACCCTACCCTCTTGCGCCAGCAGCTTTGCCAATACAAAGAGCAGTTGGGCGGCAAGGGATGGGACTATGTGGTACATGCTGCCGGAGCCACCAAATGCCTGGACGAACAGGACTTCTACCGAACCAATACAGATGGTACCCGACACCTTATTGATGCTTTACAAGCAGAAGGGATGGTACCTAAGCGGTTTGTCTTTGTGAGCAGCCTGAGTATCTTCGGTGCTATCAGGGAGAAAGCCGTAAGAAAGCCATCGGCAGATAATCCATGGATTTACAGCCCTATCCTGTTGACTGATATGCCACAGCCTAATACAGCCTACGGACGTAGCAAGCTGCAGGCAGAAGAATATCTGCAACAGCAGAAGGATTTCCCCTTTACCATCCTTAGACCTACAGGGGTGTACGGACCGCGTGAGAAGGACTACTTTATGATGGCAAAAAGTATCAAGCAACACATAGACTTTGCCGTTGGCTTCCAGCCACAGGAGATAACCTTTGTCTATATGATGGATGTGGTACAGGCTGTATATAAATGTATGGATGCACCTGCTGCTGTTGGCAAGGGCTACTTCCTAAGCGATGGCGAGGTTTATAACAGCCGGCGGTTTAGCGATCTGTTGCAGCAGTACCTTGGCAATCCATGGGTGCTGCATGTGAAGGCTCCTCTGTGGTTGCTGCGTATTATCTGCTGGGTCAGCACACGCGTGAGTCACATTACCGGTAAGATGAATGCACTGAACAACGACAAGTATCATATACTTAGTCAGCGTAACTGGCAATGCGACATAGAACCTGCCATACAGGATTTCGGCTACCAGCCACAGTGGAAACTGGAACAAGGTGTCCCTGCTACCATAAAATGGTACCAAGATAACGGTTGGATATAGCCGCGATATGCTAAAAGACATGCTAAATACGGCAAAAATCATTATTCCATCAAAAAAAACAAAAAAAAGTAAAATAATCTTTGGCGGTTGAAAAAAAATGTGTAAGTTTGCAACGTATAAATGTGTTTAGACCTAAAAAGCTAACTGTAAAGTAAAACTTAAACAAACAAAAATAACAATTTATTCACTTAAAAATTTATCTTATGAAAAGAAGATTTTTATTTATGCTGTTGGCTGCTCTCACCTGTGTAGGTGCTAATGCTGCTATTCTCAAGGCAAACAACTACCTTAAGCCCAGCGAAGCTACAGGTACTGCAGGTAAGACTGTTGAGGTTAACATCCTCATGTGGAACAACGTTGACATCGTCAACTGGCAGACTAATTTGGTTCTTCCTAACGGTGTTACTTTGGTAAAGGCTGAGGCTGCTGAGAAGTGGACAGAAGAGGTTAAGTCAGAAGGTAACAAGGTGTTCTCTGAGACAGAAACTGCTGTTGGCTCTAACACAGGTGCTGTTGTAGCTAAGCTGACTCTTCAGATTGATGCTACTGTACCTGCTGGTGACTATGAAGTTGCTTTCTCTGGTACTGTTATGACTTCTAACGATGGTAAAACTATTACCCAGGACGACAACAAGACAGCTAAGTTGACCGTTGAACCCGCTGTTGGTAAAGAAGGTGACTTCACTGGTGATAACGTAGTTAATGCTGCTGATATCCAGGCACTTCTGAACATTATCGCAGAGGGTGGTAATGCTGATTTGACAGGTGATGGTCAAACCAACGCTGCTGATATCCAGGCACTTCTGAACATTATCGCATCACAGGTATAATAATAGTTTAGTGACCATATTATAATAATCAACAAAAATACATTCAATTATGAAGAAAATTTTTACTTTAATTGCTGTCTTCGCATTGACCTTGGCAGCAAATGCTCAAGAAGCAAAATTTAGCGTTGATGGAAACGGTAAGGAGTGGATTCTTGTCAGTTTGAACAATGACTTCAATTGTGGAGCATTTGGTTTTACGTTGGAACTTCCCGAAGGCGCAAAACTTGCTTATGATGAAGACGAGGAGGATTATGTATATGAAAAAAATACAAATCGTCTAAAAGGAAGTAAGTGGAATGTTTCCGTAATACCAACAGCTACTGCTTATTCTATTAACATTTACGGCTCAACAGTAAAAGAGAATACTGGCGAACTTGTTAGATTCAAGTTGGCAACTCCCGTTACAGGTACAGCTAAATTCTCTGGTATCAACTTTACCAACGTAGGTGATGATGGTAAAGGTACTACCTCAGTGTATGTAAACAACGATATGAATACTATTGTACCCCTTGAATTGAGTGCTGATGCTATCAACGGTATCTCTGCTGACGCTACTAAGAGCGGTGCTATCTTCAACATGGCTGGCCAGCGCGTAAGCAAGGCTACAAAGGGTATCTATGTAGTTGATGGCAAGAAGGTTGCTGTTAAGTAATCTGAACTTACATCTTATAAAATAAGCATTAAGGGCTCGACATTATGTCGGGCCTTTTTTTGTATCTAATCCTCCCCTCTTTGCCCTTCCAACTCCCTTCCATCTCCCTTGCTATCCCCTTGACTTACGGTCGAGCCTGCTCCCGCTCTTGCAGCTTAGTTACGCCTACGCTCGGTCTACGCTCTGCCTATGCTACAGAAGTCTAAAGATGGCCTTTTATATCGCTACACTATCCGCACACTATTTCTAAACTATCCGAACGATATCTGAACATAAAAATGAGGGAGCACCTGGCTCCCTCATTACATATCAATAAATATCTTACTTAAGCACCTTCTTTCCGTTTACAATGAGAATTCCTTTCTTCAATTTTGAATTTTGAACTTTGAATTTTGAATTTATTCTACGGCCACTCAGGTCGTAGGCAGCAAATTTTTCACTCTTCACTCTTAATTCTTCATTTAAAGAGGTAGCCTCGCCCTCTATGGTGAATACAAGATCATATTCACCTTCAGCAATGTTACTCTCTTCAGGAGCAATGTACCCGGTGTTAGCAGAAACATCACGCGTACAGTCGGTATACTCCTCGCCCATAGCCTCGACAAGGGTGTTACCCCAGCTGGCAATGACACCACCATATACAACCACAGCACCCGGATTAACCCACTGATAAGTGTAGGTTCCATAGATACCATTTTCCGTCAAAGGCGATGTGGCGATTTCTGATGAAGTTATGGTAATCGTCTCGTACTCGTCGTTAGCATCCTTGTCGAAGGACTGTATATCACCATTCACATACAGAACGGGCTGGCCAGGCTTGGCTGCCTCCACCTCATTAAAGGCGTAATGCCATGCATCATCCTTCTGGTAAGCTCCCTTAAACTCGTACAATACACCATCCGCAACGCTGAATCCGACAGGATAGCACCAGATACGCATACTGTTAGGTTTCACAGCCTCCTGTATACTTTCGTTGATATCAAGTGAACTCAGTTCGGCCTCCTCTATCTCTGTGATAAAGAGTGCACTGTTACTGCTGATTTCCGTAGCCGTCCAGGTGACCAATGAATGGCCGGCATTCTGTGCATGCAGATATACAGGGTTGGAACCATATTCAGTTCCCCTAAGATTGCGGGCATGAATCAATACCTTACCTAAACCTACAGCACTTATATTAAAGATGGCAGGTGAAAGTCCTAATGACAAACTGCTACCGGAGGCAGCGCCATTAACATAAAGACCACTCTTATGCTGCAGGACATAAGCACTGTCACCCAGGGCAACAAAGCGGAAGGCAATCTGATCCATGTCCTCAATAATCTGGTCACTTACGAATCGGATGGTCTGGCCGCGTGTAATCTCATCCATGCTGGACATTACTAATGTCTCACCGCCACTGCCATCAGTATCTACATTGGCAGCAGCCAGACAATTATCATAAAGATCGCCTAACTTGGTATTGACAACGTTGTCCTTCTGCCAGCCATACTTGTCATACATGGCCTCGTTAGCAAAACGGATAGCATACCACTTACCCTCCTGAACAGTATTAGCACTTGACATGATATCACTCACACCTGACTGTATCTGCTGAATGTAAGCATCAGTCTGTGCCTGTGTGTAGATGCCGGCCTTATCATAATCCGTGGCTTCTTTGAGGATAATATCGAAAGAGCCTGCACTGCTTTCAGCGCTCCAGAAACCAGGATCTGTTCCTATAACCACCAGCTCCGTAGCATTCTTGTTTTTCTTGATTACATCACGTAAGAGTGTGGGATCTACGTAGATTGCCTTGGCGGCATCATAAGCCGACTTCAATTTATCATAATCTGATATCTCTAATTCGTCAACATCCATTGCCTTGGCGGCAGCCAACTCACTGACTAATGTGGTACCTATCTCGGCCATGCCCTTCAGCTGACTGTTCTCATTAACACTAATCTGTAACATATTGAACTCTGCCATATGGAAATAACCACGATTATAACTCGTAGGAGCAGTCTCAGTAACTACATACTTGTACACGGGATAAGCGCCCTCGACCGTAAACTTGGCGGAATTAACCGTCTCGCCACTTTTATTATAAGGGAATGATAGCTGTGCCAACAGGGTAAAGCTCTCAGGCTCCCCTTCCTTGTCGGTTCCGCCATACACATCCATCTTGCTGACATGATCATTGCTTGATTTCCGTCGAGTGAGAGTTAGCTGCAACTCACCACCTACGGGCTGTTCGAATGTAGCAAACAGCCAGTGTGAACCCGGTTCAAGATTACCTCCGCCGAATGCCGTATGGTAATAGCTTGCGGGATCACCGTCGATAAGTGCGCCTATATTACCGCCATCCGGATTGTTAGGGTAAAGATCATTCTGACCAAAAGGACAACTCAGTTGGGACGCCTCTGTAATAAGTTCTGTACGCGTTTCGTCCTGGGCAACACTTACAAGGCTGTCAGCCTTCTCAATAAGCTGCTGATACTTACTCACAAGCAACTCATGGTCCTTATAGGGTGCATAATCATCAATCAGCTTTTGTACCTCTTCATCGTTGACCGGCTCTAATATCCACTGCGTAGCACCTGCACTGGCTTCCCAACCCACGATATTACTCTGGTTGCCTGTACCGCCACCATGTCCGTTGGCATGTAAGAAGGTAAAGTCACCGCCTGAGCTGGGACGCATGGCTACCTTAACCTTTCTGTCATCTGTATGGCCCATGAATTGAAAGTACATCTCAGTAGTACTGGTGGTGCTAAGCATCGCCTGGCCGCTTTTTGAGCAATTGTCGATGATACCGTCTGTGGCGATATTCATCATCTGAATAAAACCTGTGCTGGGATTGTTGGTAAGCTTCCACAGAAAACGACAGTCTGTGCTGTCTATGTCAGCCCACATGGCCTTCATCTCATCCAATGTGGCATACATGGCCTTGGTGGGATGCAAGATAGTTTCAATATAAATGGGGTTTTCATTGCTATCCAACTCGCCAGTATCGGTACGGATAGTCTTTGTCCATTCCAGAGCACTGACAATACGGTAATTACCGTCGGCAATGGTGAGTTTTACCAGGGTTGCCATGATGTCGGCGTAACCCTTGTCTATAGTCTCAACAAGAGCTCGCATAACCTCAACGGATGGTGTTTCAACCTCATTGTTAACGATATCGAAAGCTTGTTGAACGGCATTAATAAAGGTGTTGTACAACTCATCACTGGCATTGTACTGACCAACCTCCGTACCACGGTCAATGGTTTCGTCACCATAATCAGGCAGATACCTGTCATAAAGCTTAACACGACAGAGAAGTTCCTCTATCAGAATATCTTCTTCAGACACTTCCAGGTTAACCTCATAGATAATCAGAACGCGGGAACCTGCGATTCCTCCCGACCAAGTAGAAGGGCCTACACCACTATATGACATGTCTATATACTGCCCCTTGTCGTTCTTGAAGCCACATCGGCCCTCACTTGTCTCGATATAAAGCGTTGTAAGGTTAGCCTTAGTGGAAGTGGCACCGCCATTACTGGATCCATCAATACTGATGTATTGTTTGGTAGCCACATTCCGTACTGTAAACTTACCCCCACTGGGAGAAATAACCCAAAGGTATTTGTCATCGGGCCTTATCATATTCATGGAATTGTCGGCAGCGATGTTGGTACCAGAATCAAACATCCAATGCGTTGACCCGTCCTGACCATTTGTCTGGATAACGTATTTCTTGTCAGCCGAGAACTCTGTTACCGGTCCCGGATTATTTATCAGCACTTCCGCCCTGAGCGTAGATGCAATTATAGCCAATAGTAACGTAAGATAAAATGTAATAGATTTCTTCATGGTTCAATTAATTTAGGGTAATATAAATATGGCATTAAATCTCTGTTACAAAGATAAACAAATAATTATAATGTACGCACACGCGAATACTGCCTCCCATTTGCTTTAATGTTTATTAACAAAAAAAAAGCCCTTAAGCCCCGATATGTAAAAAGAAAAGCGTAACTTTGGCATTAAATGTATAAACTGACAAATCCCATAATATGGTTTCGACGCATCAGGCACCGATGCGGATATGGTGTACACTCGCCCTTTGCCTTTCACCTCATCACGGACGTGCTTTACATGAAGCTACCCTATTATGCCTATGAAGAGTTGGATAAAGGGTTAGCCTTTAAGGATACGTTCAGGGTCAGGAAAATTCTTCATATGCTGCTACGTGTAAGCAACTGGAGACAGCCGGAAACGATTGTATGCTTGTCAGCACCGGATTACGTGCCACAATACCTACAGGCAGGATGTAAGAAAGCCGTAATGACAGATTATATATCAGAGGGTCAGATTGATATGTGCTGGCTATCTGAACCCAACAAGGAGATTATTACACATCTGCATGAATATTCCGTGCTGATACTGGACCACTTAGACAAACACAGGGAATGGTTCAGGAATCTACCCTCCGTAGTAAGTTTCGACCTTTATGATACAGGCATAGCCTTTTTCAATACCAAGTATAACAAACAACACTATATTGTAAATTTCTGATGAGAAAATGTAATGTCTATACCCGCACAGGAGACCATGGAGAAACCAGCCTTGTTGGCGGAAAACGCGTACCTAAAGCCTGCTTACGCTTAGAAAGCTACGGTACTATAGATGAACTGAACAGCCAGCTAGGTCTTTTGCTAACATACCTGAACGAACCTGCTGACTGCGAGTGCCTGATAGAGATACAACATCGATTATTCTCTATAGGTACTATCTTAGCAACAGACCCTGAAAGCAATCAGCCCTGCAAATGCCAGATAACAGAAGAGGATATTATGGAACTG
The DNA here is from genome assembly GCA_946415645.1 of uncultured Prevotellaceae bacterium. Lineage (GTDB taxonomy): Bacteria > Bacteroidota > Bacteroidia > Bacteroidales > Bacteroidaceae > Physcousia. Next base: position 940 of record CAMKTJ010000025.1, on the reverse strand, counting down.
GAACATTGTATAGATCAGGCTAATGACGGAATGCCCGGATGGCGTGGCTTTACGCTGCCCGGAGGATGTAGGGCTGCCGCCGTAGCGCATGTCTGCAGAACCGTTTGCCGACGGGCAGAACGGAAGATTTATGCCTTGGATGCCGGGGAACCTGTTGATAAAAATGTCACGGCTTATATAAACCGATTAAGTGATTATCTGTATGTTCTGGCCTGCCGATTGAACTTTTTGGGCGGTACAGATGAAATTTTATGGTGTAAAAGATGATTATTTCAGAAATAATTGTATCTTTGCGCCTCCAAAGAGGGAACTCTTATATAAGAGTTGAGAGTTGAAAAAACGGCCCTAAAAAAGAACCGTTATAACGTAGTAACGATATAACGTTATATCGAAATAACGAAAAGGCCGCTCATCGAAATAAGGAAATAAAAAAAAGAATAGAATATGTACTGGACATTGGAATTAGCCTCAAAACTGGAGGATGCTCCCTGGCCTGCAACCAAAGAGGAGCTCATTGACTATGCAACACGTAGTGGCGCTCCTCTTGAAGTGATAGAGAATCTATCCGAGATTGAAGATGAGGGCGATGTGTATGAAAACATCGAGGATATCTGGCCCGATTATCCTACAAAAGAAGACTTCCTATTCAACGAAGACGAGTATTAGGGCAGTCGAAAAACAAAGGACTTAACAAAGTATATTACAATATGGCACAACAGGAAGACGTTTTCAAGAAGATAGTTTCACACTGCAAAGAGTATGGTTTTGTATTCCCCAGCAGCGACATCTATGACGGATTAGGCGCTGTTTATGACTACGGACAGAACGGTGTGGAACTGAAGAACAACATAAAACAATACTGGTGGCAAAGCATGGTGCTGCTGCACGAGAATATCGTGGGTATAGATGCAGCTATCTTTATGCATCCCACCACATGGAA
>CAMKTJ010000024.1 GCA_946415645.1 uncultured Prevotellaceae bacterium | reverse complement strand
ATAGGAATTTTCCGAAGCAACCAAAAACAGTCATCAAAGTGTTAAAAATAGAATAATACTGATAATCAATAATTTAAAAATGGCTATTCCTAGTTATTCATGGTTGTTCTTGACTGTCTAAATACAGTTAGTGAAAGCATAGTTCCCTATTGCTGTCACACTATTGGGGATAGTTACAAAAGTGAGGCTGTCACAACCTTTGAAAGCATAGTATCCTATTGATGTCACGTTATAGGTTACATTATCACATGTTACAGTCTCTGGAATCGTCACTTTCCCCTTGTATTTTAGAGGACCAAATGTTACTATAGCGTTCTTATGCTTACCGTATACATAAAAGTCGTAATAGATACCATCAATTTCAGCATCATATGCACTTGCCGTCAGCACCGACAGCAGAACTAAAAGAAAAAGCAATACTTTTTGTTTCATATTGAGAATACTGTTAAGGAATAGAACTCGTATTTCAATACAAGATCTTTGTTGTTAGTTGTAGATTCCGCCTACAAAGTTAATATTATTTTTTGAATACGTACACAGATATGAAAAAAAACTTCAACACATTGAGCGTACACCAACGTCTCATCTACGAGCCATCTTCGAGCCTTCCACCTTACCACTCTCTTGGTGCAGCACAAAGGAGGGCATCCAGAGCCTACATTTGCTACCCCCAGGAGCCTACACGTGTAGACTCCTGGGGGTAACACGTGCAGACTCCCGAGGTTGCAAAAACACACGCGGATTGCCTTCGATAGTAATATGGCGTTTCTCGCTTATTATATAATGTGTCTTCGCTGGATACAGAATACAGAATACAGTTTCTTCAGTTGACAGTTGACAGTTTGTCCTTTGGATAATTCTTTACAAAATTAACAGGTCAGAAGCACCTAAGGAGTACCTCATGTCTACCCCATGTTTGGAAATAAAGGGTAAAACTCGTTTTATAGTCCGTAGATTGGGGGGGGCAACATTGGCTGTTGATAGTTGACAGGTGACAAGTGATGGTTAAATCTCCCAAACGACCCAAAATCACGTCCTTTCTTATTCCACCAAAAACCAGGGATTGTGAAGGTCTTCCTTGTTATAGACAAGGGGCTTTCCGGTTTGGGCATCCACTACCCTTTTGCCGGCTGCACGGGCAATGGCATCACCGGCAGCGGTATCCCACTCCATAGTAGGGGCAAAGCGGGGATAAGCATCGGCAGCACCTTCTGCTACCAAACAGATCTTGATGCTGCTACCACTACTAACAAGCTGGATATTATCGTGATTTTTCCGTAACTGGCTTATATACTCTTCTGTCTCCGCATTCATATGCGAACGACTAGCCACAACAGTATAAAGTCCTTCGCCACTTTTCATTAAAGGGAGGCTTTCAATCATACTGGCGCTCCCCTCGGGGAGCGGGGAGGGGGTCCGTTCCTTCCACGCCCCTTCTCCTACTATACCATAATACAATATACCAGTTACGGGAATATAGATAACGCCTAAAACAGGGGCGCCATCCTCCACAAGGGCTATATTGACGGTAAACTCTCCGTTCTTCTTGATAAACTCCTTGGTGCCATCCAATGGATCCACTACCCAGAGACGCTTCCACAACTTGCGCTCTGTATAAGGCAGGTGCTGACCTTCCTCACTCAGGACGGGAATGCCCGTATCCTGCAGATAACGCATGATACAATAATGTGCCGCCTTATCAGCTAAGGTAAGGGGACTATTGTCTGCTTTTTTCTCTATACCGAAATCCTGACTGGGGTCGTTATAAATGCGGAGAATCTCTGCCCCGGCCTCTACAGCTGCCTTCTTGGCAATCTCAAGAAGTTCCTTCATAACTAAAGCATCTTAAGGGCAAGCTTGATGACCTTCTCAACGGGAGCATCGGGCTCTTCCTTGAGTATCTGCTGCACCACCTTGTTGGTAGAAGCAGGACTGAAGCCCAACATGGTAAGGGCTGAGACAGCCTCGGACTGAACCTCTTGATTAACCATTGAGCCCTGGGCATTAAGCATTGAGCCACCACCGGCTGCTGCATCTATACCAAGGGAACCAATCTTATCCTTCAAGTCTACAATGATACGCTGTGCAGCCTTGGGACCAATACCCTTGACTTGTTTCAGCATCTTGTCGTTACCCTCGCTGATAATATTACAGAGTTCTGCGGGTGTGGTAGCAGACAGTATCATACGCGCCATGGCAGCTCCGATACCGCTGACGCTGGTCAGCAGCAGGAAGAGCTCACGCTCCACACGCGTTGAGAAGCCCCACAACTGGTAGGCATCCTCGCGGATAGACTCTGTTATCCACAACTTAACACTCTCCTTTCCCTGAATGCCGGAAAAGGTGTTAAGACTTATGTTTACGCCGTACCCTACCCCGTTGCAATCTAGAACTGCCAAGGCAGGAGTGAGATCGGCCAATGTTCCTTTGAGATATTCAATCATTGCTTTTTAAGTTGACAAGTTAACGAGTTGACAAGTTGACAAGTTGTTTGGGCCGCTTTTTTAATTTCGATATATCGTTATTACGTTATAACGTTATTACGATGTCTGCGGCCCATTTCGTTATTACAACGTTACTGGGGGTCGCAACCCTCAATTCTCAATTATTATCATGGCAAAGTTATGCGTTTTTTCTGAAAAAAGAGGAAAAAACTTAAAAAAATGCCGGCAGCAGATAATAAATAAGGGTATATGTACGTTATATGTTTAACGTGAGCGCGCGAAAATTCATATCAATAATATTAGTGCTGGTAAGCATAAACCTGCTTGCCACCATGAATACTCTGCCCATACCGGCCGAGGCTTCTGCTTTTGAAGCCCCTGCTGATACCGTAAAGAAACGTAAGCCCAGATTCAGCGTACGTAAGACGGGAACAGAGAATCAAGACGAGCTAAAGACCAAGAGTGCCGACCTAAGGGAACCGGACAACCTGAAGACGGACGTAATCTACGATGAGAAGGACAACACCTACACCGTAGGAACCGTACTGGACAAGAATGCCAGCACAGGCAAGGGCGCTGCCAAGACAAGCACCAGTGCCACAGGAAGCACAGGAACATCCGCCTCCATGACACTGGGTCAGGCAACAAGCTACCTGAATGCCCCCCTGCTGATGTCGCCCGAGGAATACCAGAAGTGGTCTCTGAAGAACAGCATGCAGGCATATTGGCGCAAGAAGAATGCAGATGCCTTTGAGGCTGCAGGCAAGGATAAGTTCGACTTCTCGGACATGCACTTCGACTTGGGACCTGCCGAGAAGATCTTCGGTCCCGGTGGTGTTCAGATTAAGACACAGGGAAGTGCCGAGCTGAAGGTGGGCATCAACACCAAGAAGGTGAACAACCCCGCTCTGGCTGAGGCAAGGCGTAAGACCGTGGGCTTTGACTTTGACCAGAAGATCAACCTGAGCATGAATGGTAAGGTGGGTGATAAGGTCAACATGAACTTGAACTACAACACGGAAGCCAGCTTCGACTTCGATTCTCAGATGATGAAACTGAAGTACGACGGAAAGGAAGATGAAATCATCAAGCTAATAGAGGCTGGTAACGTATCCTTCCCCAGCAATATGAATCTGGTGCCTGGCGTGAGCAGCCTGTTTGGTCTGCGTACCGATGTACAGTTCGGCAAGTTGAAGCTGCAGACCGTTATCAGCCAGAAGAAGAGTGCCAGCACCAGTGCCACCAGCAAAGGCGGCAAGCAGACAACTCCCTTTGAGTTCAGCGCTACCAACTACGAGGAGAACAGACACTTCTTCCTCTCCCACTTCTTCCGCGAGCGTTATGACGACAACATGAAGACCCTGCCTACCATAGGTAGCGGCATCACCATCAAGCGTATTGAAATCTGGGTTACCAACAAGAGCGCCAGCACAGAGCATAACAGAAACATCATTGCCCTGGCCGATCTAGGTGAACCTACCTACATCAGCAATACCATCTGGAGCAATACAGGCATCAACGTACCTGCCAACCGCGCCAACAACGAATACGAGACTATCGTATCCAGCTTCCCCGAGGCCAGAGACATAGCTCAGACAACGGCCGTACTGGACGGAATGGGCGACTTTGAAGGCAGCCGCGACTACGAGAAACTGCAGTCAGCCCGCAAGCTGAACACCAATGAATACACCCTGAACGCAGCCCTGGGTTACGTCAGCCTGAGCGCCAACCTGCAGACAGACGACGTGCTGGCCGTAGCCTACGAGTACACCTACAATGGTACCACATATCAGGTGGGCGAGTTCGCTGCAGATATCACCGACAATACACAGGCACTTATCGTAAAGATGCTGAAGAGTACCACCGGCAGCCCCAGATTCCCCACCTGGAAGCTGATGATGAAGAACGTCTACAACTTAGGTGCCACAACGGTCATGAAGGAGAACTTCAGACTGGATGTAAAATACCAGAGCGACTCTACTGGTGTCTATCTGACCTACCTGCCCGACGAACGACTGAAGAATACGCCCCTTATAAAGGCTCTGAATGCCGATCGCCTGGACGACAAGGGCAACGCACACAGCAACGGCTACTTCGACTATGTTGACGGATACACCATTCTGAAAGGCGGACGTGTAGTATTCCCCGTAGCAGAACCTTTTGGTTCACACCTGCGCAACTGGATTGGCGATGACGCTCTGGCAGACAAATTCTGCTTCCAGGAACTGTATGATAGCACCAAGACCGTTGCCAAACAGATTGCCGAACATGACAAGTTCCTGATTACGGGTAAATACAAGGGTAACAGCGCAGGAGAGATTGACCTGGGCGTAACGAACATAGCACCCGGCTCCGTAAGGGTAACGGCAGGCGGCGTAACGCTGACAGAGAACTCTGACTATACGGTGGACTACAACATGGGACGTGTGACCATCATCAACCAGAGCCTGCTGGATGCAGGAACATCCATCAACGCCAGCGTAGAGAGCAACACGGAATACGGAATGCAGCGCAAAACCATGTTGGGATTCAATGCCGACTATGAGTTCAACAAGAATCTGACCATTGGCGGTACCCTGATGTTCCTGAATGAATCGCCCCTTACAACCAAGGTCAACATGGGTAGCGAGCCGCTGAAGAACACCCTATGGGGTGCACACATCAGCTGGAAGAAAGAAAGCCAGTGGCTGACCAACATGATAGACAAGCTACCTATTATACAATGTACACAACCCAGCATGATTACCTTCAACGGTGAGTTTGCACAGTTGATAGCCGGTCAGAACCACAGCGTACAGGGAAGGGCTTCCTATCTGGACGACTTCGAGCAGAACAGCATCAAGAACAGCCTGACACAGCCCACCTACTGGACTATGTGTAGCACGCCCAGCATGTTCCCCGAGAGCAAACTCTCCAATAACCTGTCTTACGGCTATAACCGTGCCCTTCTGGCATGGTACTATATTGACCCACTCTTTACACGTCGAAGCAGCACCCTTACGCCCAGCCATATCAAGAGCGACATGGACCAACTGTCTAACCACTATGTGCGCGAGGTTCACGAACGTGAGCTCTATCCCCAGAAGGCACAGAACAGCTACAACAGTGCCAGTAGCCTGAACGTACTGAACCTGGCATACTATCCCAACGAGCGTGGTGCCTACAACCTGACAACAGATATAGATCAGGACGGACACTTGAGGAATCCCCGTTCACGCTGGGGCGGTATGATGCGTAAGATAGATAATACCGACTTCGAGGCACAGAACATACAATACATAGAGTTCTGGATGATGGACCCCTTCATCTACACGGCAGGCGAAGCCAACAGAGGCGGTGACTTCTACATCAACCTGGGTGAGGTAAGCGAGGATATCCTGAAGGACGGCAAGAAGTTCTTCGAGAGCGGAATGCCCGTTGACGGTAACAGCCAGTACTGGACAGAAGGTTTGTGGGGACGCATCCCCAACACCACCAGCGTCAACTATGCCTTCAACAACGAGGGTGGCTCACGCGGACGTCAGGATGTGGGCCTGAACGGTTTGAACGACGAAGAGGAGCAGCAGTACCCGACCTACCAGAACTACCTGCAACAGATTCAGGGAATAGTCCGCCCAGAGGTCTATGACAGTATCTTTGCCGACCCTGCCAACGATGACTATCACTACTATCGCGGAACGGACTTCGATCAGCAGAAGACTTCAATCCTGAACCGCTACAAGCGCATAAACATGCCTCAGGGCAACAGTGCCGACCACGATACCAGTCCCGAAAGCTACGAGACCTCATGGAAGAGTACCCCCGACCTGGAGGACATCAACCAAGACTATACCCTTAACGAGTACGAGAAATACTATCAGTATCACATCAGCATCCGTCCCGAGGATATGGTTGTGGGACGCAACCACATTGCAGATATGCGTACAGCCAGCGTAAAGTTGCGTAACGGCAATACGGAGGAATGTAAATGGTACCTGTTCCGCGTTCCCCTGTCAGACTACGATAGCAAGGAGGGTAACATCAATGACTTTACCAGCATCCGCTTCATGCGTTTGTTCCTGACCAACTTCCAGAAAGACATCATTCTGCGCCTTGCAACCTTAGATATGGTTCAGGGTAACTGGCGTCCCTACGAGCAGCCGCTCTACACAGGTCAGGCTCCCAGCAGCAACGGTACACTGGAGGTCAGCAACGTCAGTGTAGAAGAGAACTCCGACAAGACTCCTGTTAACTATGTACTGCCCCCGGGCATCAGCCGTATCACAGACCCCGACCAGTCACAGCTGGTAGAGAACAACGAGCAGTCTCTGTGTCTGATTACCCGCAACCTGAGTCCCGGTGATGCACGTGCGGTATATAAGAACTGTACGTACAACATGCGACAGTACAAGCACCTGCAGCTCTTCCTGCATGCCAACGCGTTGGCTGAGAACATCACAGAGACAACCAACGGTGAGTGTAGCGTATTCCTACGTCTGGGTTCAGACTACAAGAGCAACTACTACGAGTACGAGGTTCCCATGCAGCTGACTCCAGAAGGTAACTACGACCCCTACAGCGCTCTTGCCAGCACGTCTGTATGGCCAGAAGAGAATATGATGGACATTGACCTGGAACTATTCACCGATCTGAAGAAGCGTCGTAACGCACAGGTCAGTGCCAACATCACCAGCATCAACCAGCTCTTCTCGGACTACGACAAGGAGCATCCCAACAACCGCATCTCTATTATGGGTAACCCCACACTGGGAGAGGTCAAGACCATTATGATTGGTATCCGCAACAACGGACGTACCGTAAAGGACATTGAGATCTGGGCCAACGAGCTTCGCTTGCAGGAGTTCTCTAACAGCGGAGGCTGGGCAGCACAGGGTAACCTGAACGTGCAGCTGAGCGACATAGGCTCCGTAAACGTGACAGCCAAGTACATAAAGGCCGGATTCGGTGGCATTGAGCAGACCGTGGCACAGCGTACAGACGAGGATAATCTGGACTACTCTATAACCACCAACGTAGAGTTGGGACGCCTGTTGCCCGAGAAGGCTAAGGTAACCTTCCCCATGTACTACTCTTACAGCAAGGAGACCATAAAGCCCAAGTACAATCCATTTGATACGGATATGTTGCTTTCCGATGCTTTGGATGCTATGGCAACTGAGAAAGAGCGCGACTCACTGAGAAGCCTGACCAACCATGTGGAGGTGAGCAAGAACATCAGTTTCAGCGGTGTCAAGGTGAACATTGCCACACGCAAACATCCTATGCCCTACGACCCTGCCAACTTCACCTTCAACTACAGCCACTCGTCACAGAACACCTTCGGACAGACCATTGTCTATGAGCATGAGTACAACTGGAAGGGCGGCATGAACTACTCTTGGAGTCCCAACTGGAAACCATGGGAACCCTTCAAGAAGATAAAAGGTAAGAGCAAGTGGCTGGACATTGTGAAGGCACAGAACTTGGCTTACGTACCCCAGAACATTACTTTCAATACGGATATCAACCGCACCTACTATGAACTGCAGGAACGTGATCTGGAGAATCTGGGCAACACATCCTCTATCCCTGCCACATGGAGCCAAAGCTTCCTCTGGAACCGTAGTTTCCAACTCCGCTGGGATATCTTCAAAGCCCTGCACTTCAGCTTCAACAGTTCTACAAAGGCCGAGATTGAGGAGCCATACATGCAGGTGAACAAAGACCTCTACCCCGACCAATATCAGGCATGGAAGGATTCTGTCAAGCACAGCCTACTGCACTTTGGCCGTCCGCTGGACTACAACCAGAGCGTACAAATCAGCTATAAGGTGCCATTCGATAAGATTCCTGTTACCGACTGGCTCAGTGCCGATGTTGCCTACAACAGCAACTACTCATGGCGCAGAGGTAGCACACTGGAGGACGGAACCAGTCTGGGCAATACCATCAACACCCAGCGTACCATCAATGTCAACAGCAAGATTGATCTGGAGAAGATCTACAATCACAGCAACTTCCTGAAAGAGGTCAACAAACGCTTCTCTGCTTCGAACGCCAAGTCGGAAGCCAGCAAGAAGAAACAGGAAAAGCAAAGAGAAAAGGATGCCAAAAAGAAGGAGAAGAGCAAACAGCTGGATGCCCGAGTACAGGCTGAGGAAGAGGCTATGAAGACTGGCGAACCCGTTGACTCTATCCTTGCCCGTCAGAAAGCAGCACAAGCCAACCGTCAGACCAACAAGAACGGCATCAGCCAGAAGAAGGCTCCTGAGAAGAAGGGCTTTGCCCAGGAGGTAACCTTGCTGCCCGACAGCAACATCACCATCAACCACGGACAAAAGAGCAAGCGCCTGCGCATTACAGCCCTTGACACAGCCGGACATGCCTTCAAGATATATTATAAGAAGAAGGACGACAACACCATCGTGCTGCGCAAGACTCCCGTTGATACCACTAAGATCAGACTCAACGTGGTGGCATTGCCCGCCCTCTCAGAGAACAAATGGTATGACTGGGCACAGGCTGGCGCACGCTTCCTAATGTCTATGCGTAACATCAGCATATCTTACCGTAACACCTATAATCTAGCTCTGCCCGGCTTCCGTCCTGAGATTGGCGACATGTTGGGTCAGGGTAAGAACAACGGTTTCCTGGCTCCCGGTATCGGATTCGGTCTTGGCTTCGTCAATGACAGCTACATAGACACAGCTCAGGAGCGAGGATGGCTGATGGGACCTGAGGATGGTGTATCATCACCCGCCACCTCTGCCACCACAGAAGACGTGCAGGTAAAGATGTCACTGGAGCCCTTTACAGACCTGAAGCTCGACCTGAACATGAGCCGCACACACAACCGCAACAGAAGCATCCAGTATATGTACCGCGATGCAGACGGTTTCATCCCCACAACACATAGCGGTTCGTTCAACATCACAACCATCTCTATCAAGACAGCCTTCTCCAGCGGTGGTTCAGCCAGCAACGGATACTATAGCGCTCCCTTCCAGAAGTTCCGCGAGAATCTGGACTACTACCAGCAGCTTGTTACAGACCGTTACACCGGCATCAAGTACCCCACACGTACCGGCAAGAGCGGAGTTTACAATCCTGCAACTGATGCACCCGTCAACAAGTACGGTCCAGACGTGATGATTCCTGCCTTCCTGAACGCCTATACAGGCTCCAGCTCATTGGATATCTTCCCGTCCCTGACACGTATGCTTCCCAACTGGACGCTCAACTACAAGGGACTGAGCAACCTGCCCTGGGTACGCGACCACTTCAAGAGCGTTACTCTGACACATGCCTACAAGAGCATCTATGCCGTAGGTTCATACAATTCGTTCAGTTCATGGGTAGAATGTATGGGAGCCGGCAACGGATTGGGCTTCTCGCAGAACACTACAACAGGTGAGTATCAGCCTTCATCAATGTATGACATCAGCTCTGTCAGCATCAACGAGAGCTTTGCACCCCTTATGGGACTGAACATGACGTTCAACAACAACATGACACTGAAGATGGAGTACCGCACCACACGCGTATTGAACCTCAGTCTCACCAGTGCTCAGTTGAACGAGACCGGCTCTAATGACCTTGTCATTGGATGGGGTTACAAAATCAACGACTTCAAGCTATCCAGTCTCTTCCGCTCCAAGAAGGCCAGCGCACGCCAGGAGGCAAGGAACAGACTCAACAGTAAGAACGGTGCCAACAACAAGAACGGAAAGGGCAACCAAAACAACGCCAATAACAATAACAACAATAGCAGTCGTAATAGCAAGAACAACTTTGCTCATAGCCTGTCTATGCGCTTCGACTTCAGCATCCGCAGTCAGAGTGCTATTAAGCGCGACATTCAGACCAACCTCTGCGAGGCAACAAGCGGACAGAAGGCCTTCAAGACCAGCGCCCAGTTGGATTACTCTATGAGCCGCCTGGCAACACTGAGTATCTATTACGACCGCCAGCGTTCACAGCCTCTGCTCTCCAGCAGCAGCTACCCCACCGTCACTCAGGACTTTGGTTTCAGTATGAAATTCTCACTGACAAGATAACAATAAAAGGGAACGCAAATTAGCGTTCCCTTTTATTGTGGTTAGCGGTTAAAGGTTAGCGTAACTTTTATCTTTTAATTTTCATCTTCCGCCTACGGTGGTCCTTATCGTATAACTTCCTGTTCCGTACTCTTTGGAGGCTGTTTCTCCCGGCACTGTAACCTTGGCAGTAGCACCCTTGGGGATGGTGAACTTCCAAATCCATTTGTTGCCCTTGTACTTCCACTCGCTCTTGATGGTACCGGCAGCACTCTTGTATTCGGCTTTCAGGAAACCAAGACGTTTATCAGGAACGGGAGCCATGATGATATGCTTGAAGCCCGGCTGCTTAGGATCAGCAGCTATACCGGCAGCCGTCTCCCAAATCCATTCGCACACACAACCGTAGGCATAGTGGTTGAAGCTGTTCATACCTCGTGGACCCATGCCGCTGTCCTTCATATAGCTATTCCAACGTTCCCAGATGGTGGTAGCGCCGTTATCGACGGAATATAGCCAGCTGGGATTCTTGCGCTGGAAGAGCAACTCGTAGGCGATATCGCTCATACCGTTCTCTGTGAGCGTCTGCATCAGGATGCTGGTGCCCAAGAAGCCGGTTTGCAGACAGTTGCCGTGGTCAGCAAAGTTCTGACGCAAACGCTGCACCACACCTTCTTTGGCAGCGCCACTGAGCAGTTGGTTCTTCAAGGCAAAGAGGGCGGGTGTCTGCATGGTATTCAGAATCTCTGTCTTGAAGGTGCCGTCGGCATTGAGGAACTTTTCCCTGATATAACCCGTTGCCTCGGCAAGCATCTTCTCATAAGGAGCTGTATCACGTCCTGTGGCACGAGCCATGTCGCACATCATACCTGCATCAATAGCCCAATAGGAAGCACTGAGGTAATTCCAGTAATCAATAGTCTCGTGCTTAGGCTGACCATTCTGATGGCTGCGACCACTGCAACTCTCCAGCGGCTCATAGCTCAACCAGTCAGCCCACTGATAGTTGCCGTTCTCTGATGTCATGGCCGTATGCTCATATTTGGTCTCGTAAATATGATTCATAAAGCGGTTCATCGACTCCCAGTTTTCCTCGATGATGGTTGGATCGCCAAACTGCTTCCAGACAGTCCAGGGCACAATGATACCGGCATCCGCCCAACCTAAACGCATCATATCGCCATGTCCATTGCCGTCACCCGCACCATACTGAGCCAGAGGCGCCACACCGGGGAAGGCACCTGTGGGTGATTGTGTATCACGCATGTCACGCATCCACTTATGGAAGAAACGGTCGGTATTGGCAAAGAAAGTACCCGTCTCGGCAAAGACCTGCGTGTCTGCCGTCCATCCCAGACGTTCGTTACGTTGCGGACAGTCAGTAGGAACACTCAGATAGTTGGAACGCTGTCCCCACTGGGTATTGGAAATCAACTTATTGATTAGTTCATTGCCAGTAGTGATGGAACCTATCTCCATTTCCTTTGTGATAGAAGTAACAGGGATGGACTCGATTCTGCGAATAGTAACTTCATCAGTAGCAGTTATAGAAAGATAGCGGTAGCCGAAGAAGGTGCGTCGAGGACAGTAAAAAGAATAATCGGGATAACGGTCAAAAAAGCAAGGTGTAATAAAATTAAAGGTATAATGAAGCAGCATACCTGTGTCAGGGATGCGGAGGTTAAGACGATGTACACTTCCTTCAGGTCCATCCATCCCCCTACTCTTGGCACCATTACCATCGTTGAGAAGCTCTGCAGGCAGACAAGTCAGCTTAGTGCCCTCTTTTGCCTTAAACATAAAGTAGGGAACAGCAGAAGTGTTCTGTCCGAAGTCAATGACCAAAGTCTCACCGGGACGGACAACCATAGGTTTGCCAGGTTTGAACTCCTGCACAATGTTGACCTTGCCGTACTGATCATCGGTAGAGCCTGTAGTTCCATTCCACGTATAAGCCCTAACGGGAGAGAGTGCCAGGTCCCAGCGATGATATACCTCGGCACCATCGGTGGGAAAAATCTTTCCTTTAAACTCTTCATTGATTTCCGGCTGCGAAAGACTATCCATTTCCCACCATGTTCCTTCTGGCATGTGATCATCATAGTCCTCACCGTCGAAGATGGCTGCATGGGTGACAGGACCTACCACTCCGGCCTTCCAGTCTTTCAGATTCGTACCGAAGTATTCCTCCGAACCGTCGGCATAGGTTAGGCAAAGCACGCCTCTGAAAGCAACCTTCTTGCCAATCATGCCATCGTGACCTCCTGGGGTAATAATCTTGTCGGCCCACCAGCCAGGAGTGACCTGCACAGAGAGTTCGTTCTTCTGTCCTACCTCGCGCCAGAAAGCTTTTGTAACATCATAGGTAAAGGAGTACTTGGTCTTCTGGTAATGCGTAAAGCCAGGCTTCAGGACTTCATCTCCAATGCGTAAATTATTGACATAAAGATCATAGATTCCCAAACCGGACGTCATCCAGATGGCCTTCTTTATCTTCTTTGAGTTGACAATTTCGGATACAAACCAGCTGGCACCATCAGCAGCACGTGTTCCATCATTCACCACACCTGTTACCACAGGAGCATCCTTTACAGACAACCATACCGAGCAATCCCAAGCCTTATCTGGCAAAGGGGCTGTAAGTTTGCCGTCACCATACCATGCCATCACATTCTGCGCAAGCAACATTACGGCTACGCAAGAAATACTCAACCTTCTTTTCATATTTCTGAATTTCATTCTTACATTTTATTTCTTATAGGGACAAAATTATAAACAAATCCATATTTTTTACCTTAAAAAATGACACAAACACATTGAAAATTACGATTTTATCAAGAATTAACACAAAAGACATCATTTTTTTTCTCAAAAGCAAGGTTATTTAATTATTATTTGTACCTTTGCGACTCGAAATGAAGGTAGACCAAGAACAAACTACTTTAATATATGAAAAAACTACTTCTCCTCATTGTACTGGTATGCTGTATGATTATTAGTTCTGTCTTCAGCGGATGCAAGAGCAAACCTAATGACGACTTAACCATAATGGACACCGCCACCATAATCATAGATCTGGACTCCGTTGTCTTGAGACCTTTCCTCCCATGGGATGCTATGGTAGAGGATTTGGAACGCCACATGGAGATGAACTGTAGTGACTGGGGCATAGAGAATCCCGACTCATTAGAGTATGATGCAGGAACAGGACGTTGGAAGCGTACTTTCTTCAAGGGTAATCTCAGAAACACCTATTACTTCGAAGATGCCAAGGGTAACTACCTGAAGTACGTTACCTTCATATATTATGGCAACATGCCCTTTGAGCCTATTAAGGAAGAGGTTGAACGCAACGGATTCCTGCTGCAGGGCGAAATGAACTATCCCGGCAATGACAGTAAAGTCTGCTATATGTACCTCTCCCACTCCGGTGTTCTGGAAGCTCAGCTGGCAGGATGGGAAGACGGCAGCTGGGTATTATCCTTCCAGCCTACCGATGAGGAAGACTTCAAATATCTGGTCAAGAAGAAAGGGGAGAAAGAAGAGTAGCGGACCCACCCCCTGCCCCTCCCGTAATGGAGGGGAGACATAGTTAGCGGTTAAAGGTTAGCGGTTAAAGGTTAGCGGTTAGAGGTTAGAGGTTAGGGGTTAGCGTAAACTATGAACTATGAACTATGAATTATGAACTTGAGAATAAAGAAAAGGAGGCAAGCTTCAACACTTGCCTCCTTTTCTTTATTCCTTTTTATATTTCTGAATAGCTGCCTGAAGCCAATTCCGGATATCGCTAGCCAACCACTGAGGTTGGATAACCTGTAGCCATTCGCCCCTTGAAAGAAGATGGGCTTTGAAGTCAGATGTGGGACGCAGGAACAGTTCAAAGTCGGCATACTCGTCCGTGACACTCAACTCGCGTTGCGATGGATGTATGGGCAAATCCTTCAGGTAGAATTTCTCCATTCCATAAGCACGCAGCACAATCCTTTCAAGTTCTACGTTGTTATCCACCATAATACCAAAGCTTTGGGCAAAGTAGGAATCCGAATCAAAGTCGGCATCCAATGTAAACTTATCCTGATGCAACTGAATATCTACTATGCGGTCCAGAGAAAACACTGCCATAGATGACTCCACCTGCCCCGGAGCGCCATCCTTAACCGGTCGGTCCACTTTTGTCAGCACATACCAGCGTCTTTTGAACAGCTTCACACAGTAAGGGGCTGCCAGATAGGTCTTTTCCGTTGCCGAACTGTATTTACGATAAGTCATCAGCATCTTACATCCCTGACGCATGGCCTTAATGATACTTTTCAGATGAATACCGCCCGAAGGAATACTCTCAAGCAGGATACGTCCCTGAAGTCCCACATTCTCGTCCAACATGTTACCAACGCTCAGTGTACTGAACAGCCAGTTAGCCACACTATTGTTGCTCAGCACTTCCTTATTATATATGTAATAGCGGTATCCATCCTTACAATCACACTCTATGATTAGGCCAAACATATCCAGAATAGCATCCCTGTGACGATTGAACGTAGTGCGTGAGAGCGGCATTCCGCCACTTTCCTCTCTTCTACTCCACTTCTGGCTAATATCGGCAAATGTTATTCTCCCTGCCTGATAGATGGTTTCTACCAACCAGATATATTCTTTGAACAACGCAGGTATTTTCATATAGACTATTTTACTTTATGGCTTTGCGACCTTTCTGAACTATGATACCACGGGATCGGGTTGTAACGGGGACTCCCGAGAGCCTGAAGCTGCATCCCGATGTAGATATGGGTTGCAAAGGAACTTGTATCAGACCATCTACAGCATCACCTGTAAACGTAAGAAGACCTGTCTGCAGATTGACCGTAGCATCAAAGGTGCCCTCCATGGGGAAATGCCAGGTCTGTCCCTCGGTTTCTGTCAATAGATTGGAAGCTGTAACATCAACCTCAGCATCCGTCTGAGAAGGCCCATAGACAATATTATCCGTGGTGGTCGTCGGCTCCGGTTCTATAACAATCATCGTCCAGAACTGAAGGGCGGGAAGGGTGAAACGCAACGAATAAGAAGAAGACGTATAGTCTGTAATCTCCTGAACAGCACCGCCCAGATAGTCGGGAGACGCTACCCAAAGTCGACGAATCTTACCAAGTCCATTAAGTCCTGCTATAGTAAGAGAGATATCCTTATGTTCTACAGGCCAAGGACGCAGGCCGTCCCTGTCGTGCCAACAAAGCAGATAGTTAGGATCTGTAACCTTACTGCTCTCTTGCGTACAGAAGTTTAGCAGATGAATAACCCTACGTCCCTCCACATTACGGGCTATCTGCGTAACCTGTTGATTGAGAGGTTCCCATTTGTTTATAGTGACTTCACGAGACGTAACCTTGATGTTCGCGTTATCAGTCCAATTGCCACGCAGCAAATTCTCGTAAGCCGTCAGGAAATCATAATAACGGGTCATCCAATCCTCCAACTGGGCTGTCATCTTCTGCCCTGAATGAGGAAAATACTCTCGGCAGAGCATATGGTCACCACCCAACTCCAAATGTGAACCGCCCAAGGCAAACATAACGGCATCTGCCATAACAATACCCGGAACGTTAAAGTTGCTATTGTCACAACAATAATTCATATATGCAGCAAAGACAGTCTGCAAGGCTGCATTATAGGAGCGGTTGTTCTGGATGATGTTCTTCAGATTAGAGAACCTAGCCTCCGTATTCGTCAAGGCGTTATTACTATGGCAGCCCCATACCTCGTTATAGAAGCAATCCGTCTTTCCGGTTTTACCTATCTCCTGGGCTCCGTATTCTGATACGGCATTCATAACGAGGCGTTTCTCGGGATGGCGCTGCTTCATAGCCTGAATAAAGGAGGCATAGCCGCTGGTAAGATTAATCTTGTTACCATAATAATCATAGAGGGTTCCACGATTACCCAACTGATCTATCTGATAACCGTCGAAATCAAAGCAGGCATAGACATCGTCATTACGGTCTGCCAGGTATGCCTGCCAATCGGGATTAGCAGGATTGGCCAAATAGATATCACTCTTCCAATCGTCCGGCAGGTCGTGCTTGTCTTTACGGGAATGATTCTGATCCTTAAATAGCAGCCATTCCTCGCTAACACCCCTCGACTCATATCCGTCCAGCACACCAAAGCAAAGATTATAGAAGAAACTCTTCATCCCCAACTCATGCTGGCGTTTGATGTAGTTCCTGACGGCACTGGCATATATGGTACGGTTGGCAATATCCTTATAAGTGGAAAGAGGCTTCTCGCGCGTTCCTCCTAGAGGCCAGTCGTGACAGCAGTGCCAGTCCTGAAACTGCACGGCATTGATATGGCAGCGATTAAGCCACGTCATCTCTGTGCGGACTTTTGATATGGTCTTATCACTACCGAAGGTAGCTACAAAACCATAACGGGGAAAACATATCCAGTCGGAAGAAACATCCACGGCTATGGTACCATGAATAATGTCGGAAATGCCATCGGTAGTATAGACCTCTACCATATAGCCACGGTAATCCTGAGCAGGAGTCGTCCATGTCCAGCTTCTAGTGTTAAGAAGGGTATCTGCCACTATGTCTGCCAAATGCCTATACCTGACCCTCATGCCAGCAGCAGGTGTAGCAGAGAGTGTAAAGGTAACCTGCTGGCCGGGCGCATAAGAACACTTGTCGGTAGAAATGCTATAGTAGAGTTTCTTGTTGCCAGCGGTCTGTTGGGAACTCAGGCGCTCCTGAACAGGAAGTACATCTACCGCTTTAAAATAAGGCTGACTATGAAAGGCCAAAGTTCCCTCCTGAAGGGAAAGACGTCCATGATAGATACCGCTTTCCGTTCCCTGTTGCCAAAGGGCATAATCGCTACCGGAGGCAACTGCCGTTCCTACAGGATAGATATAACGCGGGTATGAATCAGTCTCATTCAAGCTGACTGCCCATAGCCTGACGGGCAGTAGTAGAAGGATGAAGAGTAACAGACGACTCATGGTATTGGTGATTTAGGGGTTATGCATTAACTGGAGCAAGTCCCATCTCTGCCGCTTTCTGTAACATAAACTGGCGGGCTGCTTCATGATCATTGGGGATAACAGAATCCCATATAGCATCCTTGACGGCTTGCTTGAGAACACCAATCTCCCTGCAAGGTTTCAACCCGAAGGTTTCCATTATCTCTTCTCCCGTGATAGGGTTCTGCCAAGTACGGTAGTTATCACGAGCCTGAAGGTCGGCCAGCTTCTCACGTACCAGCTGGAAGTTATCCAGGAAACGTTGCTTCTTCTGCTGGTTCTTGCTGGTGATATCAGCTTCGCAGAGAATCATCAGGTCATCAATATCCTCACCCGCCTCAAAGAGCAGACGGCGTACAGCAGAATCTGTTACCTCATCATCAGCAATGGCTATAGGACGCATATGCAAGCCTACCAGCTTCTCTACATAAGACATACGTTCATCCAAGGGCAGCTTCATCCTACGGAAGATGTTAGACACCATCTTCTGTCCTATATAATTATGGTTATGGAAGGTCCAGCCAACCTTCTCTTCCCAACGCTTACTGCGTGGCTTACCTATATCGTGCAAGAGGGCGGCCCAACGTAACCACAATTGAGAATTGAGAATTGAGAATTGAGAAGTATGATTACTCTGCACACCAGTCCGACATACATTCTCC
This sequence comes from uncultured Prevotellaceae bacterium, assembly GCA_946415645.1. Classification (GTDB taxonomy): domain Bacteria; phylum Bacteroidota; class Bacteroidia; order Bacteroidales; family Bacteroidaceae; genus Physcousia. Next base: position 18,748 of record CAMKTJ010000024.1, on the reverse strand, counting down.
AGCACCTCAAGGGTGTGATAGAAATTATTCTTGTGAGCCCTGCCATTCCTTTCTTCAACAACATCAAGGGCTGAAAGCTCTGGCATAATAATCTGTAAGATTCCGCAGTCCTGTAAATGCTCAAAACCTATACTGGGATGCTGCGCCATCATTATCTTGTTCAACTCATCAATGATGCGTTCCTGAGAGATAATCTTGATGCGCTCGGCATTCCTCTTCAGGGCATCTGCTGTCTCTTCCTCAATCTGAAAACGCAACTGGGTAGCAAAGCGGATGCAACGCATCATGCGCAGGGGGTCGTCACTAAAGGTGATATCTGGGTCAAGGGGTGTAGCTATAAGACCATCCTCCATATCCAACAGACCGTCAAAGCGATCCACAAGGCGCTTGCCATCTACCAGTCCTTCTGATGACAGACAATAAGCCAAGGCATTGATGGTAAAGTCGCGACGGTCCAAATCATCCTCCAACGTACCGTCTTCCACAATAGGTTTGCGGCTATCACGACTGTAGCTTTCCCTACGGGCACCCACAAATTCAATCTCCTGATCCTTCCACTTCACCTGAGCAGTGCCGAAGTTACGGAAAACACTGACATGTGCTCCCCTACCCAACTTCTTGCCCAAAGCCTTGGCAACACGGATGCCGGGTCCATCGCCATTGAACATTGAACTTTGAACATTGAACATTGCTTGGGGATCTACGACTACACAGTCAATATCTTTTGAGGGACGCTCCAGGAAAAGGTCACGAACGTATCCCCCTACCGCATAGCAGTGGAGTCCCATCTGGTCGGCCACCTCGCCAATGGCGCGGAACAGAGGGGTATCAAACAAACGGGAAAGATCTTCTTCTGTGAGATGCTTCATTCGGCGTCCTTCTTTTTATCCTCTAAGAGTTTACGCTCAAAGAACTGCTGCTTGATGTGCAGACGTTCCCATTCCTCTCCCTGCGCATTCTTCATACTGTCTGCAGCAGCAGTCATCTCAATACTATCCAGCAAGAGGATAGCCTGCTTGCGCACCTCTATGGCAGTGGGATATTTCTGTCGCAGAGACAGGATAGAGTCACGCGCCTCTGCATAATGTCCGTATTTCAAGGCAAAACGAGCATCCGAGAGCATCTGGGATGCTTTCTGGTTGGTATCATCACCACCACAGGCACACAGCATCAATAGCAGTGCCAAAAGGGATAGAATATGCTTGTTCATATTTAGGGGTTAGAGGTTAGGGGTTAGCGGTTAGGGGTTAGAGGTTAGGGGTTAGCGGTTAGAGGTTAGCGTAACTTTTGAATTTTGAATTTTGAATTTTGAATTTTAATTCTTCACTCTTACAGTCCCAACAACGGCAGGATAAAGTTACGGATATCATTACTGAAAGCCAATAGCATAAGCAGAATGAGCAGGCCCAAGCCTATCTTCTCAAACCACTCGGCTGCCTTATCAGAAGGCTGTTTGCCTGTTATGCCCTCCCACAACAGGAAGACAATATGACCGCCATCCAATCCGGGGATGGGGAGGATGTTCATAACAGCCAGGATAATGCTGATGAAAGCTGTCAAGAGCCAGAACTGCTGCCAGTCCCAAGCAGAGGGGAAGATATTACCAATGGTTATGAAAGAGCCAACACTCTTGGCACCTTCTGCACTGGCCACATACTTCATATCGTTAACATACCCCGTAAGTGTACGCCATCCTTGCTGCAAACCGGCAGGAATACAAGAGAGCAGTGTATAAGAGACATGCTCTTGCTTATAGTCTGGCATCATGAACACTACACCCATCTTGTACTCCTTGTCCAGATGAAGCATAACGGTATCGGGCTGAGCATCTGCTGTCAACTGATAAACCACTTGCAACTGACGCTGCTTAAGACTATCAGCATGTGTGCAGCCAGGAGCTGCCAAGACATCCTCACGACGTATAGTAACCTCGCAATCATAATCCACCTTAGTAGAAATCTCCTTGCCATTTACAGCCAAAATGCGTGTTCCTTTTTGCAAGCCTGCCTTCTGAGCAGCAGAACCAGGTGCGACACTGTCCACAACAGCAGGAGTGTAAAGAGACATAAAGCGAGGAACGCTCTGCAACATCTCCAGCATATTGAGTCCCTCCTCAGGCATCTGCAATGTAACCTCCTCGTTACCACGCAATACGGTAACATTAGAAGCATTAGAAAGCGTACGGAACAGAGAGGGATTGAACTCAACGATTTCTTTACCATCTACGGCAACGGGTATATCACCATCACGGAAACCTAAGCTTTGAGCCTCCTTGTTGAACTGGAAACCTTGTGTTATTTCGCGCATGGGCAGATAATCACGTCCCCATGTAAACATAACGGCGCTATATATAAACCATGCAGTAAGGAAGTTCATAAGCACGCCACCGAACATGATGAAGAAACGCTTCCAGACTTTCTGAGAACGGAACTCATTAGCCTGAGCAGGCTTTTTCATCTGCTCCAGGTCCATGCTCTCATCTATCATGCCGGATATCTTGACGTAACCTCCAAGGGGAATCCAACCAATACCATATTCCGTCTCATTGTTCTTGAAATGAGGGAACAGACGGGTGAACCACTTGGAACGGGTGCTGAAGAGGTGGAACTTGTAGTCGAAGAACATATAGAACTTCTCTACCTTCACACCAAAGAGCTTTGAGAAACCAAAGTGGCCGCCCTCATGGAGGACCACCAACAAGCTGAGGCAACACAAAAGCTGCAATGTCTTAATAAGAACTACTTGTACATCCATATTTTTGCTTTTTACCTTATTAGACTATGTATTATATAAGTGAGGCGGCTACACGACGCGACTCGGCATCGCATGCCAGATAATCCTCAAGGGTTGACTGTTCCTGATGCGCAACAGTCTGCAGGGTTTTCTCTATCACATCAGCCATCTGCAGGAAGCCGCAACGCTCCTGACGGAAGGCCAAGTTAACAACCTCGTTAGCTGCATTGACAATACAAGCGGCATTTCCGCCCAAGCGGATAGCCTCGTATGCCATCTTCAAGCAACGGAACTTATCCTCATCGGGACGTTCAAAGGTCAGATCCTTCATCTGCCACCAATCCAGACGGGGGAAGCTGCTTTCCAAACGCTCAGGGTAAGAAAGAGCCAACTGAATAGGCACTCGCATATCAGGTGCTCCCAACTGAGCCTTTACGGCACCGTCCTTGAACTGAACACCGCTATGGATAATGCTCTGCGGATGAACCACCACCTGAATCTGCTCAGGAGCCACATCAAAGAGCCAACGGGCCTCTATCACCTCAAAACCCTTGTTCATCATACTGGCGCTGTCAATGGTAATCTTGGCACCCATATCCCAGTTGGGATGCTTCAGGGCCATGGCAGGTGTTACACTCTGCAACTGGTCCTTAGTAAAGTTACGGAAGGGACCGCCACTGGCGGTAAGGATAATCTTCTCTATCTCGCTCTGCTCGCCCATCAGACTCTGGAAGATAGCACTGTGTTCGCTATCTACAGGCAGGATGGGCACATGGTTCTGCAGGCATAGCTCGGTAATCAGTTCACCGGCTACCACCAACGTCTCCTTATTGGCAAGGGCAATAGGCTTCTTGGCCTTTATGGCACTGATGGTAGGACGCAGTCCGCTGAAACCAACCAATGCGGTAAGTACCACATCCACGGGATCCATCTGAACAACCTGACAGAGCGCATCAGCTCCGGCATACACCTGGATAGGTTCCGCTGCCAAAGCATCCTGCACGTACTGGTACTTGCTCTCATCGGCAATCACCACAGCAGCAGGCTGGAACTTACGCGCCTGCTCTATCAGCAAATCAGCCTGTGAGTTGGCGGTGAGCACATAAGCCTCAAAGAGGTCGGGATGCTCTTCTATCACCTGAAGTGTCTGGGTTCCTATACTACCCGTTGAACCTAATATGCAGATTTTCTTTTTCATTCTATATTTTCAACGTAAACGTCAACGTAAACGATAACTATTCTTCACTCTTCATTCTTCACTTAAAGCTCCAGCAGCCCTTCGGGCAATTGCATGGTAATGATGCGTGCCTGATGGTCTATATGGGAGATGAACTGCTCTACGGCAGGAATAAGACGATCTCCAATGTGGAAAAGGACGTTCTGCGTACTATCATCCACATGTATTATCTCTCCCAAGTCGCCGGCTTTCTCATCTACAACACGGAAACCCGTAAAGTAGCGCCAGGTATATTCATCATTCTTGTCAGGCTCTGGTGTAAGGGCATGAGGGAAATAGACATCGCAACCGCAGAGTTCCTTGGCTGTCTCAGCTGAATCATAATCCTGGAACTTTATAAGTGCCGTAGTATCTGAGCGGAATCGGTATTCCTCCATAAAGAAAGGTACCAGGATACCGTCTATACGCAGCACCAGATATTCGGCATCGGCACGATCCCAGACATCATCTGTGAAAGAGAGCGACACCTCGCCCCGCACACCATGTGTACGGGTAATGGTTCCTATCTTATATACCTCCGATTCTTTTATCATATCATCAATTATATCACTCCCCCTTGGGGGAGCAGGGAGGGGGTCAATCTACCCTCTTTATATTGGCACCAAGGGCATTCAGACGCTCCTCGATGTGTTGGTAACCGCGGTCAATCTGACCTATATTCTCTATTCTACTGGTTCCCTCTGCACTCATGGCAGCAATCAGCAAGGCAATACCCGCACGGATATCAGGGCTGGTCATGCGACGTGCATGCAGGGGAAGTTTATGGTTGTGTCCTACTACAACGGCACGGTGTGGATCGCAGAGGATAATCTGAGCACCCATGTCTATGAGCTTGTCCACAAAGAAGAGTCGGCTCTCGAACATCTTCTGGTGAATGAGCACAGAACCCTTGGCCTGTGTACTGACAACCAACAAGACACTCAGAAGGTCGGGCGTGAGACCTGGCCAGGGAGCATCTGAGATTGTCATGAACGAGCCGTCCAGGAAAGACTCTATCTGATAACGCTCATGGCGGGGGATAAAGATGTCATCGCCCTTACGCTGCACATCAATGCCCAAACGACGGAAGGTATCGGGGATGATACCCAACTCATCGTATGCTACGCCCTTTATCAGAACGCCATCGCCTACCATAGCAGCCATACCTATGAAAGAGCCTACCTCAATCATGTCAGGCAGGATGGTATGTTCTGCACTGCCCAGTTCCTTCACACCCTGAATGGTCAACAAGTTACTGCCTATACCGCTGATGCGGGCACCCATCTTGTTGAGCATCTTGCAAAGCTGCTGGATATAGGGCTCACAGGCTGCATTATATACCGTAGTGGTTCCTTCTGCCAGAACAGCTGCCATAACAATGTTGGCGGTTCCTGTTACAGAGGCCTCATCAAGAAGCATATAACAGCCCTTCAGACCTTCTGTAGTTATGGTGAAGACACCACGCTCGGCATCATATTCAAACTTACCACCTAACTTCTGCAAACCCAGAAAATGGGTATCCAGACGGCGGCGACCTATATTATCACCTCCGGGACGGGCAACCTCAGCCTTACCGAAACGCGCCAAGAGCGGTCCCAACAGCATGACACTGCCCCTGAGACTTCCGCAACAGCGCAGGAACTCCTCTGTATGCAGGATGGCAGTATCAACCTTATCTGCTTGGAAAGTATAATCGCCAGGAGCGTTCTTGCTGACGCAGACGCCTATGTCCTGAAGTAAACGTATCTGATTGTTGACATCGGCAATATCAGGAAGGTTCATGATACGAACAGGCTGGGATGTAAGCAAGGTAGCACAAAGCACTTGCAGCGCCTCGTTCTTGGCTCCCTGAGGAATAATCTCTCCCTTCAAACGATGTCCGCCTTCTATAATGAATGATGGCATAAACTAAAAAGAAAAATGAGAGATTCAACAAATCAACGCTTCTTCTTACGTTTTGAAGAACCGTTATTAGCCAATTGTGAATTTGATGGAATGCCTACAGAAGCAAAACGGAAATCGGGCTGCAACTGCAACTGTCCGTCAGTATAACGCTTGATGTCCTGCATTACCAGATTCTCGTCCATAGAATCACGGTTCCATACAAACAGGTTCTGCTTCATCTGGTTGGCCACCATACCTACCAAGGCTGTACGCTCGTCACCCTCAGGCAATGTCTGTGCATACTTCAGTGCACTCTCTACCAGATGTCCGTAATGACGACGACGAATCCTCTGCATAGGATAATGCAGCGGCTGGGGATGCTCCATGGCTTCCTGCTCAGGAACAATCTCTACGGGATAGTCTATATCAAGCTTATATCGTGATATCTTGGCCAAATGATTCCAGAGACGAAGCTCGGAATCAGCAGCGCTGTTATTCTCGGGCTGAATACGACCCATAATGGCTACAATGGTATTGGCACAACGCTGGCGTTCCTCCTTGGAAGGCAAGGAAACAGCCAGGTCCACCATATACTGGATACCACGTCCGTATTCAGGCATTACCAATTGTTCTCTCTGTGTATTATATTGCATTACAATAATGGTTTTGATTTTATGGCTACAAATTCTTTCAGATAGTAGGGCTCAAAGTATGCCACATCCTGAAACTCCTCCAAGTGCATACTGCGCTCGGCCAGGGGGAACATGTTCTTAGCCAGTGGATGGATACCGTCTATGAAATGCGCATTGGGATGCTGAATGACAGTCTGACACTTCATGGCTCCGTTGCCAAAGAAATAAACGGGTCCGCGATCCAGATACTCCTTATAGGTCTCTTCTGTAACAATATCAGCCTGAATGGGACGAATCTCCTTCAGGGCACGGTCATAGACAGCCGAATAGACCTCCATACGGCGGGCATCTATCATGGGAACCAACAAGGCATCCTCGGGCAGTTCTTCCTTACCCAGAAGAACAGGCACACAAAGTACCTTCAGGGTGGGAACGGCTATCAGGGGCAAAGCACGTCCGTAGCAGACGCCCTTGGCCAGAGAGACACCTATTCTCAGTCCTGTATAGCTACCGGGGCCCATACTGACGGCTACGGCATCTACGGGAATAGCATGACTATTGGCAAAGGAAAGGGCCTCATCAACGTACACACCAGAGGTCTCAGAATGACTGGGACCGTCAAAATCCTCGTGGTGGTAAAGTAGCTTTCCATCCTCGCTTAAAGCGACTGAACAGACCTTCGTGCTGGTCTCTATATGAAGAATACAAGGCATTCGTTGAGCTTACATCTAAATTTCGCCACAAAATTACTATTTTTTGCCATTATTTCCGTACTTTTGCAGAAAATTATTGAGAAATATGATACAATCGATGACGGGATACGGAAAAGCCTCGGCCGAATTCCAGGGAAAAAAGATAAATGCAGAGGTAAAATCACTGAACAGTAAAGCACTGGACCTTTCAACCCGACTGGCACCCATCTACCGCGAGAAGGAGATGGAGGTGCGCACACTCATTGCACAGGCACTGGAGCGCGGAAAGGTTGATTTCAACCTGTGGATAGAACAGACAGAGGTTCAGAATGCAGCTTCCATTAACGGTGAGCTGGTAGCCAACTATTACAAACAGATCAATGATGTTGCAGAGAAGTACAACATTGCCAAGCCGGAAGACATCTGGACGGTTCTCTTGCGCATGCCCGATGTACTGAGCAAGACAGAGGTTCAGGAACTCTCTGACGAGGAATGGGCTGTTGCCAAGGGGGTTGTTGAGAAAGCCATCCAGCAGCTGGTGGACTTCCGCAAGCAGGAAGGTCAGGCCTTACAGAAGAAGTTTGAAGAGAAACTGGACAACATAGCTGCCCTACTGGCCAGCATAGAGCCCTACGAGACAAGCCGTACCGAGAAGATTCGCCAGAAACTGGTAGATGCATTAGAAGCTATACCTGGCGTAGAGTACGACCGCAACCGCTTGGAGCAGGAGATGATATACTACATTGAGAAGCTGGACATCAACGAGGAGAAGCAACGCCTGACCAACCACCTCCGCTACTTCCGTCAGACAATGGAGGAAGGACACGGACAGGGCAAGAAGCTGGGCTTCATTGCTCAGGAAATGGGTCGTGAAATCAACACCACAGGCAGCAAGAGCAACCAAGCCGAAATGCAGAACATTGTGGTGAAGATGAAGGATGAGTTGGAGCAGATCAAGGAACAGGTCTTAAATGTAATGTAAATGGGGAAGCTATTAATTGTATCAGCCCCTAGTGGTAGCGGCAAAAGCACGATAGTTCAGTACCTGATGAAGGAACACCCAGAGTTCAAGCTGGCCTTCAGCATCAGCGCCACCAGTCGTCCTCCACGTGGCAAGGAGAAGCATGGTGTGGAGTATTTCTTCCTCTCACCCGAGGAGTTCCGCCAGCGCATTCAGAACAACGAGTTCCTGGAGTACGAGGAAGTCTATCCCAACCGCTTCTACGGAACCCTGAAGGAGCAGGTAGAGAAGCAGTTGGAAGCCGGTCAGAACGTTGTCTTTGATGTTGATGTAAAGGGAGGCTGCAACATAAAGAAGTATTATGGTGACCGTGCCCTAAGCCTGTTCATCCAACCACCCAGCATAGAGGAACTGCGCAATAGACTGGAAGGCCGTAACACCGACTCGGCAGATCAGATAAAGATCCGTCTGGACAAGGCAGAATACGAGATGAGCTTTGCCCCCCAGTTCGACCGCATCCTAATCAACGACGACCTGGAAAAAGCCAAACAAGAGGCAGTTGGAATCTTAACAGAATTCCTCAATTCATAGTTCATTGTGCATAGTTACGCTAACCGCTAAACACTAATTTCAATGCTCAATGCTCCATGTTCAATGAAGACCGGCTTATACGGAGGAAGTTTCAACCCCATCCATTTAGGGCACACACAGCTTAGCCAAGCCCTATTGGATTTACATCTTGTTGACGAGATGTGGCTGTTGGTATCTCCGCAGAACCCCTTCAAGGTGAATCAGAAGCTGCTGGACGACAACGCCCGCCTGGAGTTAGCACAGTTGGCAGTACAGGACATCCCCAATATCACCGTCTCTGATTACGAGTTCCACCTACCCCGCCCCTCTTATATGGTCAATACGCTGGAGCATCTGCGTCACGACTATCCGGAAAGGGAATTCATCCTGATTATAGGGGCAGACAACTGGGAACGCTTTCCCCACTGGTACAGATACGAAGAGATATTGGCACATCACCAGGTGATTGTATATCCAAGAACGGGCTGCGAACTGAAAGACTTGCCCGAGGGTATCACCATTGCCGATACGCCCCTCATAGACATCAGCAGCACAGAGATAAGAGAAAAGATCTCCACCCCGACATATAATGGAGAAGGCCTCCACCCTGCCGTTTGGGAAGAAATAAAAAGAAAAAAATATTACACAGGATATGAAGATTAGAGTAGGATTTGGATTTGATGTTCACCAGCTGGTAGAAGGACGTGAACTATGGTTGGGCGGCATCCGCCTGGAGCACACACACGGTCTGTTGGGTCATAGCGATGCCGATGTATTGATTCATGCCATTTGCGACGCTCTTCTGGGTGCCGCCAATATGCGTGACATAGGCTATCACTTCCCAGACAACAGTCAGGAGTTCCACAACATAGACAGCAAGATCCTGCTCCGCAAGACCGTAGAGCTGATAGCAACCAAAGGCTACCGTGTAGGAAATATAGATGCCACCGTCTGTGCCGAGCGTCCCAAGCTGAAGGCTCATATCCCTGCCATGCAGGAATGCCTTGCCAAGGTAATGGACATCGACATTGACGATGTCAGCATCAAAGCCACCACAACAGAGAAACTTGGCTTCACTGGCCGCGAGGAAGGCATCTCTGCCTACGCCACTGTCTTGATTGAGAAAGAATGAACCGAAGCAGGTTTTTACAAAATGTTTGTTATATTAAACATTATCGTGTATTTTTGTACCCAATAATATACAATTATTGGGAAGAATACATTTGGAAAGACGATGCCAAGGGCATTGAGCCAGAATCTGAAAATCATGGTTTTTTGCTGACTCCAAAAGGCTGGCGGAAAACAGCCACAGAACTACAAATACCCCTCAAGCTGTTTGGATCATATTCGACACGTTGGTAACACTAAACTATCAACTTTATTTCTCACACAGATCCCACTGATCTAAATAGATTTTTATCTCACGCAGAAAGCGCAGATATTCGCAGAAATATTGCTTGCGTCTGATGCTGCGTCTCTCTAGCGAGAGCCTTTGATACCTTATTTCCTGGATGGGCTTATAAAAACAAGCTTTTAACGTCCATCCAGCAAATAACCCATCACCCCATCCATAATGGGGTATAGCATCAAACACAAGCAATTGGGATTATATCTATCCTTTCATATGTATAGCTAAGATCTAGAGTCTAAAGTCTATTGCTTGAAAGGGGGAGGATTTGATTTTAAGGGATGGTGATGTCATGACAATGACTGGTGCTGGGATTTAGGATTGGACGTTAAAAGCTGGCTTTTATAAGTACATGCATAAAGCCCAGCACATAAGGGATTACAAAGTAATACCTGGCAGACCTTAAAAGCAAATGCGTGGATAAAATATCTGCGCTTTCTGCGTGAGAATAAAAGAGGTTAGCGGTTAGCGGTTAGCGAGAATACAAATAAGCTAATAAGCTAATAAGCGGTTATCGTTATCAAGTTGCTTATTAATTATTCCCAACGTGGGAATATTTTGTTCCCAACGTGGGAATATTTCATTCCCAACGTGGGAATAATTAGCCAGTCCCTACCCCATTATTATCAACTGGCTATTTGATTCTTTGTTTTAGATTTTCTGGATTCATCCGTGCATCCCAGATATCTACAATCCTAACCGTATCAGATGAAGGGTAATACTATAGCCACGGGAACTGTCTGAATAGCTATCAGACAAACATGCAATGGTTTTTCAGGCTCAAAGAGCCGGGGTTTTTACCCGACGATAGTATAACCTGACGTAGGAGGGTGCAGAAGTTTAAGTGATAGTGCCATATAAGTGTACTTATAATGGAATTGTCACTTGAAGTGCTGCAAAAGTCTGACAAGACTTATACTATCGACAGGTGTTTTTGAGGTTTTTGTTAAATATCTATTTAGATCTGTGGGATCTGTGTGAGATAAAACTTAGTAGCTTACGTTTTCTGCGTGAGATTAAAAAAAAGCCAACGCTTTTGGGGCGTTGGCTTTATACCTTATTATATATGTAGGCTATTTATCTTCTCTTCATCTTACCAAAGAGGTCACGCATGCCATCCAGATCGAAGGCCAAAGAGAAACGCATGGTCTGATCCAATGGGTTGGTCTGAGCCGTACTGAACAGATAAGCAGCATCTATGGTGAAGACACTCATCTTGAAACCGGCACCAACGGTGAAGTACTTACGGTTACCCTTGTTCTCTGCCTCGTGGTGATAACCGGCACGAAGCATGAAGCGGTCGTTATAGGTGTACTCGGCACCAAAGCTCCAACGAATCTCCTGCATCTCTTCCTTGAATCCGCCAGGAGCATCACCAAAACTCTTGAAGATACCGGCAATGGGCGAGATATCATAATAGTCCTTCTGTACACGGGTCTCATAATCTACTTCTGATTCATTTTCTCCTCTCTTGGGATAGGTAGGAATCAGCAGTTTGTTGGCTTCAACAGAGAAGCTGAACTTGTTGAACTCGTTCATAGGAACAGTAAGGTTCAGACCCAGACGCAGGTTGGTGGGGATGAACTCGGCATCATCAGAACCGCCAAAGGCAATCTTACTACCGATATTACTGATGTTGATACCCCAACCCAGGCTGCACTCGCGGTTACCCATCATAAAGTAACCCAAACGGTACATGGCAATATCAGCAGCGAATGCCTTACCAGCACTACTTGCTGCATTATAAGGATCAACTCTAATATCAGAGTATATGAAACGCATGTTCACACCCATTGAGAAGGTCTCGCTAAGCATACGGCTATAGCCTACGTCAACAGCCAACTCATAGGGCTTGATGGTCATATCTGTTATGCCGCCACTATAATCGCCTACATACACCTCACCCAGATTGAAGTACCTAAGTGATGCTGATACGGCTGAATAGTCACCGATACGGTAAAAACCTGTTATATTGGCAAGATTAATATCACTGACAATCTTACGCAGCCAAGGAGTGTAGCTGATACCCACACCAGCACGAGCCACATTGAATGGATACTTGGCAGGGTTCCAATACTGAGAATACACGTCGGCCTCAGTAGCGGCACCTATATCACCCATTGAACCACCACGTGCATCGGGAGCAATAGCCAATGATGTTACACCATACTGTTCAGGATTGAAGGTGTTCTTTATATCCTGAGCCTTTGCGGCCGTAACGCTTAGCAGTACAGCCAAAAGCAGAGTTAGTCTGTTCATATTTGTTGTTCGCATACAATATAAAAACTCTGTTTTCCCTTATTTATTGTTCAAAATAATGATTTTTTGCGCTTTTGAGACTTTCTTGCTATCGCCACAGCTCATTTGACAGCGATAGACGTAAACGCCAGTGAATAACTTGGCTCCTGCATTGGTACACAGATTCCAGGGAATGGTATATAATCCACTGGGGGAACTACCCTGCTCCTGATGGAACCATACGCGCTGTCCGGCAAAGTTGAAGACCTCCAATGTAAACGTACATTCTGTACCAGCCATATCATAAGAGATAAGGAAGTTGGTACTGGTACGGGCAGGATTCTGACTGACGCCCAAGTTGAACATATTGGGTGCCACAGTGGGATCAACCACAAAGTCCAAGGATACGGCATTGGTATTGTTGAAGACATCCCAGGCACGGAAGGTAAGGGTATGAGGTCCCTTCTCCAACGCGGGCAACACATAGGATACGGTACCGCGTGTAAAGTCGCCAAACTCCTGCACATAGTTACTGTTGAGGGTATAAGTCTTGCTGGCATCATTATCTACACAGAGAATCAGATCATGTCCTATACCGTTTCCGCTATAGTTGATACCGCTTTCGTCCTCCAGCTTGGCTACGAAGTAAGGCGTGCTGTTGACAACGCTACCGTTCTCGAAGTCCTCAGAGTTCAGGCCTGCCATGATGGCAGGACCCTGGGTGTCCGTTCCCGTCTCATCCATTCCGCCCAAGCGGAACTTCTCGCTGTATCCGTTGGCCTCCATGGTACGTTCATTATTGAGGGCGTAGAAGGCAAAACGACCCACCTCGTTACTGTTATTGATATCAACGGGGATAACAAATTCAACAGAGAACTTACCATTTACCACACTGTCCTGAATAGAATAGATGCCAGTACGGTCCTTGTAGTAAAAAGCAGTATCGGCGTCCTGATTGTTGTGGCAGAGCACTATCTCCTCGTTATCATACATGCGGGTAGTCATGGCTCCCGTAAAGTCTTCCATCAGCGTACCATCTGCACCGGCAAGATGACCAGACAAGCGGACACGCTGACCGGCCTTCAGGGGAACAACAGTAGCAGAGGACAGCTTGGTTCCGTTGATACTGTCAAGGACTACCTTCTGCAAAGGAGTACCGAACGCCAGGGATGGGTCGCCAAGCAGAGCATACTGCAGTTTGTTCTCGCGATAGCCCGACTCAATATCAGGCTTCGCCGAAATAATGGCATTCTTAGCAAGGCGGATAGCATCGCCAACCATATACTTTCTACCCTTAGCATCCTTAGCAAACAGATACTGCATAAAGAATTGGTTCATATACGAGTTCTGTCTTGCATAAACGGTACGGGCCGTACCATAGAATGCCAAGGCACCGCCATTGGGATTCAGGACAGCTGTCTCGCCAATGTTCTCTACCTGACCGTCGAAAGGCATAACGTCACAGGCGGCAGTAACCCACAGGGCAAGCTTGTTCCCATTATTTTCTGCAAAGTCACTCATTCTAAGCACAAACTCGTGACTCATACCATAAGGAGCCGCGTGACCCACATAATTGATGACAGCAGCACCCTCATTCATGGCACGCTTGATATCCTGAGTACAGGTGGGATAAGAAAGGTTACTGGCTGTACTCTCTATCTTATAGGCATCCCACATAATCTTCCTGACTTCCATCTCAGGATTATTTTTCTTGACGAGCTCTGCCACATCATTAGCCATATCCAAGTGCTGGTTTTTATCACCATCGTCACCCAACAGATAGACAAGGTTCTTCCAGCTGCCTGCATTCTCACGACTGAGATAGGTAATGGTCTTGTCTACCATAACCTTGGCATCAGAAGCAGAGGTTACAGGGAAGCGACCCACACCAAGGTCGGGCTTGTTCCTAAGGAGATCAGAACCTTCTCCGTCGTCCAGCAGACCGAAGTAATCCTCCATCACATAACTTCTGGTATCACTGAAACTATTCTCACTGGGGTAACAGAGAAGATAGTCGTTGGGCGAGTATTTCCTCCACTGCGAGCTTATCATACGGTTATCCCAGGCAGCATCGCCAAAGAGGAGCAGGTACTTGGGCGCATCGTCCTTGTTCTCTGCCCTATCATAGAGCATCTTCATGAGACGACGGTAAGCCGTTGCATCAGGTGTTCCGCTGGAGAACTCGTTGTAAACCTGATCGGCACGGACAATGGCACATCTCAGACCATCATACTGCTTATGGGCATCTACCAGACGCTGTGCCTGCTCTAAGAGCTTGCCACTGGTGGGAATAATGATAACCATATCCACACTGTCCATTGCATGCAGGTCCTGATTCTGGATAGTACCGACTACCTTGGGCTCAGGGAAGGAATAGCCGTCATCAAAGGCTACATACTGCAGCTTATCGTAAGGCAGGACAACAGATGTAGTATTATCCAACTGAGAAGTCTCGACAAGAGTAGCAGGAGCACCAGGACTACTGGTACGCATCACCTTGAGTCCCGTACCTTCAATATTGTACTGGCCAGTTCCCCCGTATTCGGGTGTAAAGGCAATATAGCCTGAAGAAGGTTTGAGCTTTCTCTCATAGCTAAGAGAAATATAATCCAGACGGGCATTCAGACCTGCCGTAGATGTCAGACGGACATTCCAGGAAGAGACAGGATCCAATTTACTTACATCAAAGCTAGATGTTGTAGAAGCTCCATAGGTGTATATATCAACGGGCACAGCCACTGTCATCGATCCAACTTTGTTTCCGTTGACATTTACATCTACAGCTGTCTTACTCTTGTTATTGGCAGAGAAAGCCACCGTCAGTTTGAGTGCACTCTCTGCGTTGATAGTCTGCAAACTATAGGAATGGGAATTGCTGCTGGCATAATTGGTACTCTCATACAAATTGCGACCACCATGATACCATGCATATTCATCCTTCTCGTACAGTACATGATCAGTAACAGTGGAAACAGCCGTGCCATAAGAGGCGTACGCATGTTCTGTTCCTATACGCTCGGCATCCTCAGCTTCTTCGGTAAGGAAATAGCAGGCCTCGTTGGCATAGAAATTAACCACTCTGGTATCACCATTCCAATGCAACAAGCCATTTCCCCAGAACAGCCAGGCATCCAGCTTCTGACTGTAATACAAGGGGACTTCCACCATGTCATCATACTCCTCGCCCTTGAACAGAACCTCGTTCTGCAAATGACCTCCATAACCATAGAGGCGCACCTTAGCAGGATTAGAGAATCCCATATTCTTCAGGGCAGAACGGGTAAGGCGGTACATACCGTCCTGAGTAATGGAAATCTTTACCCAACGGCCGCTCTGCAGCTTGGAGTGGGCAGCATAACGCTCAGACTTGGTTGCAGGTGCCCTACGAGCCACGCGCTTGGGAGTAGAGGTAATGACAATCTGTGCGCTGATAAGCTTGAGATAGGTATTGCCACGACGAATGATGGGCACAAAGGCAATATCCAACATTCCTTCTCCACGAGATATACCCACATAACTCTCCACATCGATAGACTCACGTATCAGGCTGTCATACTTCAGTACGACCTCAGTCTCCTTGGATGTCAGAGGAGCATACTCAGGGTATTCAATCCCGACGCTGTAGTCGTTTAGGGAATAGTCAGTCTGCAAGGGAACCACCTCGGTATAAACAGGGAGGACAGAGTCTATCTTCAGCTCATCCCAGTTTAGCGTGGTGATATCCAATTTACCGTTTTCCTGCGCCATAAGAGGCAGGAAAGCAAAGAAGAAGAGTATATATTGTATAATTCGTTTCATGGGCAAACCACTTATTACTTGACATTGAATTCCAGCACCTTCTCCCCCTCAAGGTATCCCTCAAGGTGGTCATCTATATGAACAGGGCCCACCCCAACGGGTGTTCCCGTAAAGATAATATCGCCCGTCTTGAACGTAAAATACTGACTGATGAAGCTGATCAGCTTATCCACGCTATGCAGCATATCGCCAGTAAAACCGCTCTGAACGGTCTTTCCGTTTATATCCAGATGAAAATGCAGGTTCTGCACATCACCCAGCTTTTCCTTCGGTACCCAATTCCCAACAACGGCACTGCCATCAAAACCCTTGCACAAGTCCCAAGGCAAGCCTTTCTGGCGCAGGGATTCCTGCAAATCACGGGCAGTAAAGTCTATTCCAACAGAAACCTCATCATAATAACGGTGGGCAAAACGCTCAGGGATACTGCGCCCTAAGTGGTTGATACGCACCACCAGCTCCGTCTCATAATCACACTGCTGAGTATAGGCAGGGATAAAGAACGGCTTGCCGCCCGTAAGCAATGAGGAGTCAGCCTTTGTAAAAACAACAGGGTCCTCTATATTTAATAACGTACCATGAAGCTCTTTATTGTGCTCCAGGTAATTCATTCCTATCCCAAAAATCTTCATTACTCAGTTAAAGTTCGCAATTTCCTTGACAAAGGTATAAAAAAAAGTGAACCAATCATACGAATGGTTCACTCTTTTTGTATAATTATTTCAGTTCGAGGCTGAAATTATTCAGCACGAAGTGTGAAACGCTTGAAATCTGTGATAGCCAGATCCTTATCTACTGACTGCAGATAAGAAGCTACAGTGAAGTTCTTATCCCAGATATACTCCTGGCTCATCAGACAGTTCTCTTTGAGGAACTTGTTCAGACGACCCTTAGCAATGTTCTGGATCATAGCCTCGTTCAGGTTGGCAGCCTTCTCAGCGCTAACCTCAGCGATGATCTTCTTAACAGCAGCAACATCCTCAGCTGTAATCCAGCCCTTGGTCTGGTTGCTCTCCATGTGATCCTCTGAGTCGAAGTGAGCGGGGTTGTAACCTGCCTTCTTGATAGCAGCCTCAACAGCCTTCTGAACCTGCTCTGCCTTTGTCTTCTCGATAGCAACGGCAATCTCGTTGTCCTTTACAGACTGAGGTACACCTGTCTCATCGATAGCTACGGGAGCTGCACTGGCAATCTGCATAGCAATGTTCTTACCAACGGTAGGATCCTCAACAGCCTTGTTCAAAGCCAACATGGTGCAAAGACCGTTGCGGTTCATGTGGTTGTAAGTAGCAATGTTCTCAGACTCGATGTAGCAATAGCCATCCAGCTCCATCTTCTCACCTGTAACACCGCTACGCTCTGTAACAGCATCAGCAACAGTAACGTCACCCAGGGGAAGAGCCTTAACCTCGTCCAGAGACTTAGCCTTGGCAGCAACAGCAGCGTTCAGGATGTTCTGAGTAAGAGCTACGAAGTCAGCGTTGTTGGCAACGAAGTCGGTCTCGCACTTCAAGGCGATGATAGCACCGAAGCCATTCTCAGCCTTAACAAGTACACAACCCTCAGCAGCCTCACGGTCACTACGCTTAGCAGCTACAGCAGCACCCTTCTTACGCAGGTATGCAACAGCACCGTCCATGTCGTCAGACTCAGCCAAAGCCTTCTTGCAGTCAGCCAAGCCAGCACCGGTCATTTCACGGAGCTTCTTAATATCTGTCATTGTAACGTCCATAGTACGTCTTCTTTCTTTAAATGATTTGTGAATGAATTAAATTATTCAGCTGTTTCCTCAGCGGGAGCCTCAGTAGCCTCGGCAGCGGGAGCCTCTACAACTTCCTCAGCAGCAGCCTCTTTGGCAGCAGCCTTCTTGCGACCACGCTTTACAACGGGCTGGTCATCCTGCTCAGCAGCAGCATCGCTGTCAGCCTTCTCAGCCTTACGCTCCTCAAGACCCTCGTTGATAGCAGCACAGCAAGCATCAAGGATAACCTCTACGCTCTTGCTTGCATCATCGTTAGCAGGAATCATGAAGTCGATGTTGTCAGGATTAGAGTTGGTGTCAACAATACCGAATACGGGGATACCCAGACGGTTTGCCTCACGAACAGCAATCTGCTCCTTCAGAACGTCAACAACGAACAGGGCAGAAGGCAGACGAGTCAAGTCAGCGATAGAACCGAGGTTCTTCTCCAACTTAGCACGCTGACGCTGAACCTGCAGGATCTCGCGCTTAGACAAGTTACTGAAAGTACCATCAGCTGTCAACTTATCAATATTGGCCATTTTCTTAACAGCCTTACGGATTGTGGGGAAGTTGGTCAGCATACCACCGGGCCAACGCTCAATAACGTAGGGCATGTTTACAGATGTAGCCTTGTCAGCAACAATCTGCTTAGCTTGCTTCTTAGTAGCAACAAAAAGAATCTTCTTACCGCTCTTAGCAATCTGCTTCATAGCCTCTGCAGCCTCATCAACCTTAGCAACAGTCTTGTGCAGGTCAATGATATGAATACCATTGCGCTCCATGAAAATGTAGGGAGCCATAGCGGGATTCCACTTTCTCTTCAGGTGACCGAAATGACAACCGGCCTCCAACAGTGTATCAAAATTTGTTCT